>DASSKC010000141.1:0-39873 GCA_035690885.1 Oleiagrimonas sp.
GATCGGCGAGAACCCTCTCGGCTACATCGTGCGCACCAATGCGGAAGGGCAGTCCGGCGAGTCGCTGGCTTTCGACGTGGACTATCTCGGCCGCGTGTGGCGGGTGGTGCAGGGCAACATCGCCGAGGCAAAAGTGGGCGATTGTGTCTACGAGGAACTGTCCCTGCCGCTGCGCACCCTGCGTGACCAGCTGCATGATGGCGTGGAACGCGTGCGTGTGGATTCGAGCGAGATCTGCGAAAAATCGCGCCGTTTCGTGCACAAGTTCATGGCCGATCTGGACAACCGCATCGAGCTCTACGACGACGAGCGACCGATCTTCGAACTGTATGGCGTCGAGGACGAGATCAAGCGCGCGCTCAACAAGCAGGTGCCGCTGAAATCCGGCGGTTCACTGGTCATCGACCAGACCGAGGCCATGACCACCGTCGACGTCAACACCGGCGGCTATCTCGGCACGCGCAACCTGGAGGAGACCGTCTACCGCACCAACCTGGAGGCGGCGCAGGCCGTCGCGCGTCAGGTTCGGCTGCGCAACCTCGGCGGCATCATCATCATCGACTTCATCGACATGACCGATGCCGAGCACAAGCGCCAGGTGCTGCGCATGCTGGAAAAAGGGCTGGTCAACGACCACGTCAAGACCACTGTCTACCCGATGTCGGCGCTGGGTCTGGTGGAAATGACCCGCAAACGCACCAGCGAAAGCCTGGAACGTCAGCTGTGCGAACCGTGTCCAACGTGCAATGGCCGCGGCACGCTGAAAACGGCCGAAACCGTCACCTACGAGATCTTTCGCGAGATCACGCGCGCGGTGCGTCAGTTCGATGCGGAAAAGCTCATGGTCATGGCTTGCCCCGGCGTGGTCGACCGCATCGTCGAGGAAGACTCAGCCGCGCTGGCCGAACTGGAAACATTCATCGGCAAGGACATCAGCCTCAATGCCGAGGAGCAGTACACGCAGGAACAATTTGATGTGGTGTTGTTGTAAGTGCGACGAGGGGATCGGCGGGCCAGCCCCGAATCGGGCAGGGGGCCGATGTTGAATTCGCGTTGGCGCCACATCCTGCGTCGTACCTGGTTCACGACCGGTGGCGTGCTGGCCGTACTGGCCATCGCGCTGGCGGTGCTGATGGCGCTGGGCCAGCTGTTGCTGCCGCTGCTTGCGCACTACCCGGACCGTGTGGCGCAGGTGATCAGCCAGCGTCTGCACAAGCCGGTTTCGTTCGCGTCCATGCAGGGCTATTGGCAGCCCTCGGGACCGTTGCTGGTGCTGCACCATGTCGAGATCGGCCAGCGCAACGGGAAGCCGGCGCTGGTATTGCCCTCGGCCAAGGTCAAGCTGGATTTCGGCGCGTTGGTGATGCCGTCCCGGCATTGGGTCAATCTGCGTCTGAGCGGTTTGAAACTGACGCTGCGGCGCGACAAGCAGGGCCTCTGGCACGTGGCCGGCTTCGGTGTGGCGGGCCAGGGCGGGTCACAGCATCTGGCGCTGGGCGATCTTCCCGGCAACCTGTGGCTCGACGACCTGCAACTGGATATCGATGACGCACGCACCGGTCATCATTACCGCGTCCGTGCCGGCCCCATCCGCGTCAGCAGCGGCGGTGGCGAGGTGCGCTTCGCCGGTTTGCTGCGTCGTGGCGCATCCTCACAGGCGCTGAAAGTTGCCGGTCGGGTGGGTGATGGCGGACGCAGCGGACGCCTGTATCTGGCCGCCGAAAACACCAATCTGGGCACCATGTTCGATGGCGCTGCCGTGGACGGTTACGCGCTGGATTCGGGCCATGGCGATGTTGCCGCGTGGCTGACGTGGAAAAACCGCCGGCTGACCGGTGTCACGGCGCAGGTGAATCTGGCCGACCTGGTCGTGGACAGTCCGGTGGGCAAGGTCAAGGCACCGCAACTGCGCGGGCTGGTGCAAATGCGGCGCACGGCCGACGCGCTGCGCGTGTTGATGGCGCCGGGCGACAAGGGCGCGGCGCGTGTGGATGTTGCGGGCATCGGCAGCGCCGATGTTCGCGTGGTCGCGCGCGCGCATGATTTCGACCCCGGCAACTGGTTGTCGCTGGGCGCGCTGGCACCGCAGTTGCCGCCAGCGCTGGGCCGCTGGCTGGCTGCCGCATCGCCCCGTGTGCATCTGATCTCCGCGGATGTGGACTGGTCGCGCAAGCACGGGCTGCATGCACTCGATGTCCGTTTCGATCGTCTGCATCTGGTCGCCGCGGGCGGGCGCCCCGGTGTCGACCATGTACATGGCGTGCTGCGTGGTGACGAGAACGCGGTGTCGCTGGAGCTGCCGGCGCAAGCGCTGACCCTGCATTTCCCCGGGATGTACAGCGAGCCGCTGGCGTTTTCGTCCGTGGGCGGCGACGTGGCGCTGTGGCGTGGTGCGCAAGCCTGGCACATCGCCACCGGCGGCATCACGCTCAAGCGCAAGGGGTTTGATGGCCAGCTGCGCGGCTCCGTGCGCATGCCGGTCGCCGGCGGCGCACCGACCCTGCAGCTGTTTGCCTCGGTCGCACATGCCGATGTGCTGGTCGCCGAGCAACTGGTGCCGACACGCATCATGGGACCCGCGGCCGCCGAGTGGCTTGACCATGGACTGGTGGCCGGAACCCTGGATGGCGCGCGCGTGGTGTTGCGCGGCAACATGGCCGACTGGCCGTTCGCGGCGCACGACGGGCGCTTTCAGGCACACGTCGAGATCTCCGGTCTGGCCCTCGATTATCAGCCCGGTTGGCCCGGCGCCACCGACATATCCGTTGCCGCCGACTTCGTCGGCAACCGCATGCTGGCGGAGGTGAGTGCCGGCCAGGTGCAAGGCATCAAGATCAAGCACGCGGTCGCGAGCATTCCCGATCTGGGCAAGGCCGAGCTGATTTTGAACGCGCAAGGCGCGGCCAGCGGCAATGCGATGATGGATTTCATCCGCCAAACGCCGATCGGCACACCGCATGCCAGCGTGCTGGACAAGTTCGATCTGGGCGGCACGGGCGATTTCAATTTTTCCATGGTGGTGCCGCTGTCACGCGCCGCCCCGGACCCGTTCACGCTCGGCGGCACGGTTCAACTGCACGAGGCCGATCTCTCCGCCCCGGACTGGAAGCTGCAGCTGGACGACCTGAACGGCGCCCTGGTATTCAACCACAAGGGCTTTTCCACGCGCGGGCTCACGGCGCGGTTTCACGGTCAGCCGGTAACCTTGCACATGGCCCAGGGGCCGTTGACCGGTCATGCGGACTGGCCGCTGGAGGTGCACATGCGCGGTCGCTTCAGCCTTGCGCAGCTGGTGGCGGGACGCGAGCAACTGGCGGCGCTTGCGGACATGTCCAGTGGCAGTGCGGCGTTCGATATCGGGTTTCATCTCGACGCCAAGGCGGCCAACCCGATGCACGCGCATCAAGTGTTGAGCGTGCACTCCGATCTGCGTGGCATCAAGCTGGACCTGCCGGCACCACTGACCAAGCCGGCGTATGCGGTCGAACCGCTCGAGGTGCAATTGGGACTGCCTTTTGCCGGCGGGCACCTGCGCGTGGCCCTGGGTGATCGGCTGCACGCCCGCGTGCGCCTGCCAGCCGATCAGCAGCCCGCGGCAGTGGATGTTCGCCTGGGTGCCATGGCGCCATCGGGCCCGATGCCGGCCAGCGGCATCCGCATCCGTGGCAGGGCCGAGCATCTGGACGTGTCCGGCTGGGTCAAGCGGGCCTTGTCCGCGGTGGGCGGCGTCGGCGGCAAGATGCCGGCGATCGACGTCGATGTCGTGGCCGAACATACGCATATTTTCGGCCAGCAATTCAAGGTATTGCGCATCAAATTTCATCCAACACCGACATCGTTGGTGCTGGATGTCGACGGCACCGACATCAAGGGCAATGTGACCATACCGGTGCATGACATGAACAAGCGCGGCATTGTCGCGCGTTTCGATCGGTTGTACTGGCCCAAAGTCGGCAAGGTCGTTCAAGGCGAGAAAACGCCAAAGGCGGCGCCCGCCGCTGCCAAGGCGCCCGTACTCGCGGCACCCACGCCGCAGGAGGCGGCCGCGGTGGGCGTAGCGCCTTCCAGTTTGCCGCCACTGCATGTGTGGGTCGGCGACCTGCGTTTTGGCGATGCGCATCTGGGGCATGCCCGGCTGGAAACCTGGCCGTCCTCCAAGGGCATGCACATCAACATGTTGCGCACCCAGTCAAAGTCCCTGCACATGTCCGCAAGCGGTGACTGGAACGGCACCGCCACGAACAGCCACACGCACATGGAGATCGATTTCAGTGCAGCCAATCTCGGACACATGCTCGATGCCTTCGGCTACGACGGCATCTTCATCGGCGGGCAGACGCGTGCGCATCTGGATGCGAGTTGGCCGGGGGCACCCTATTCATTTTCGCTGGCCAACGTGGAGGGCACGCTCAGCGTCAAGATCGGACGCGGACGCATACCCAAGGTCAAGCCCGGCGTGGGCCGCCTGTTCGGGCTGATGTCCATTGCCGAGCTGCCGCGCCGGCTGACCATGGATTTCGGCAGCATCTTCGGCAAGGGTTTCGGCTTCGATTCGATCACCGGGCATTTCCGCTTCCACGATGGCAACGCCTACACCAAGGATTTCACCGTCAAGGGGCCGTCCGCCGACATCCACGTGACCGGGCGCTTCGGCTTCCGCGCGCACGATTACGACCAGCATGTGCTGGCCATCCCGCACATCGGCAACAGTTTGCCGATCGTGGGTGCCGTGGTCGGCGGGCCGGTGGGTGCCGCGGCCGGCTTTCTGGTCCAGGGGCTGCTCGGCAACGGCCTGGATAAGGTCGCCAGTGCGCGTTATCACATCACCGGATCGTGGGGTAAACCCGAGATCACGCTGGTGGAGAAGCATGTTCCTGCGCCTGCGCCTGCGCCGGCGAGCAGCGCGTCGGCGCCGGCGCGTGCTTCCAGTATTTCGATGCCGGCACCGGTCTCGACCGCGCCCGCCTCGACCGCGCCTGCACCGGCTGCATCGAGCCTGCCGGCGTCGGCCGCAACCAAGACCGCGCCAATGTCGGTGCCCGCCTCGGCCGCTTCGTCCCTTTAACCTCGCGCACCCAGCCCCCATGCTGTGGGGACCACCAAGAGACTTGTTTCAATGTCATCATCACTCGCACTTGCCGAAAGCCGCCTGCTGGAACCCGCCGGTCTGGGCCGCTCCGATCTCGAACGCGTGTTCGGGCAGCTGACCGGGCCGTCGATCGACGCTGCCGACCTGTATTTCCAGCATTCGCGCAGCGAGTCGTGGGTGCTTGAGGACGGCATCGTCAAGAATGGCCGGCACGCCATCGAGCAGGGCGTGGGCGTACGCGCCATGGCCGGCGAGAAGACCGGCTTTGCCTATTCCGACGACATCGTGTTGCCGCAGTTGCTGGAAGCGGCCGGCGCGGCGCGCGCCATCGCGCGCGACGGTCACGGTGCCGGCACGCCACTGGCCGTGACCGGCGCGCGCGCGTTGTATCCGGCCATCGATCCGGTGGAAAGCCTGCCCAACGAAGACAAGATCACGGTGTTGCGCGAAGTCGATGCCTGGGCGCGGGCGCGCGATCCGCGTATCAAGCAGGTGGTCGTGAGCATCGCGGCCACGCTCGATACCGTGCTGGTGGCTGCCTCCGACGGCACCCTGGCGGCCGACGTGCGTCCGCTGGTGCGCCTCAACGTACAGGTGATCGCCGAGCAGGACGGGCGTCGCGAGCAGGGCTTTGCCGGTGGCGGCGGCCGTTACGGTTATCGCGAGCTGCTGGACAACGGCAAGGCCAAAGCCTGGGCGTCCGAAGCCGTGCGCGTGGCGCTGGTCAATCTGGAAGCCGTCGATGCGCCGGCCGGCTCCATGCCGGTGGTGCTGGGGCCGGGTTGGCCGGGCGTGTTGCTGCACGAGGCCATCGGTCATGGTCTGGAAGGCGATTTCAATCGCAAGGGCACCTCGGCGTTTGCCGGGCGCATGGGCGAGCGCGTGGCGGCACCGGGCGTGACCGTGGTCGACGACGGCACGCTTGAAGGTCGCCGCGGATCGTTGTCGATCGATGACGAAGGTACCGAGACCCATTGCACCACGCTGATCGAGGACGGCATCCTGGTCGGCTACATGCAGGACAAGCTCAACGCCCGCCTGATGGGCATGCAGCCGACCGGCAACGGGCGGCGCGAATCGTTTGCGCAGTTGCCGATGCCGCGCATGACCAATACCTACATGCTGGCCGGACAACGCGATCCGGCCGAGATCATCGCCTCCGTCGACAAGGGCCTGTACGCGGTCAATTTCGGCGGCGGGCAGGTCGACATCACCAACGGCAAGTTCGTGTTTTCCGCCTCGGAAGCCTACCTGATCGAGAACGGCAAGGTGACGCGCCCGGTCAAGGGTGCCACCCTGATCGGTTCGGGCCCGGACGTGCTCACGCGGGTGTCGATGATCGGCAACGATCTGGCCTTGGACGAGGGTGTCGGCGTGTGCGGCAAGGATGGCCAGAGCGTCCCGGTCGGCGTCGGACAGCCGACCCTGCGCGTGGACGCCATGACCGTGGGTGGCACCGCATCGTGATCGGTGCTGCGGCTCACGCCGAGGGCAGGTCACGCAGCAGGCGGAACAGTTCGCGTGCGGCGCGTGGCGGCTTGTCGCGCTTGCGTTCGGCCCGCGCTTGTCGCACCAACGCATTCAAGTGCTGGCGATCGACTTGTGGATGCTGGTCGATGAAAGTCGTCAGCGCATCCTTGTCGTCGCCGAGCAACTTTTCGCGCAGCGCTTCGATGCGCTGGAACACCGCGGCTTCTTCGCGCTGGTGCTGGCGGTCGTGGTTGAGCACGGCACGTGCGGTGGCAAACGCGTCGTCGTCGTGGCGGCGCATCAGCTTGGCCAGATATGCCAGTTGCCGCTTGTGCGCACCGCGTGCGGTAATGGCGCGGGTGCGCACGACTTCCTCGGCAATGTCTTCGGGCAACTCCAGCGGCGCGGTGCGCGCGGGCGTCAAGGCGACCAGCTGTTCGGCCAGGGCCAGGGTGTCGAGCGCTTCGCGGCGTCGCTGGCTGCGGCTGGGGCCTTCGGTTTCCGGTTCGGGGCGTGTTTCGTCCACGGCTGCGGCTTCATCAATGCGGGGTGGCCCATTGTCCCGTATTCGTTTCCATACTGCATGGTCCGCGTGGGCCATGTGCAAGGCATAGGCTTTTCATGACCACCACTGCAATGACCGCAACCGATGACAATAGCCAGGCCGAACTTGATCGCCTGGCACAGCTGGCCGAAGACGTGGTGCGCCGCACGCGAGCCGCCGGCGCCAGCGCTGCCGAGGTATCGGCCAGCATCGACACCGGCCTGAGTGTCAATGTGCGCCTGGGCGAGGTGGAAACCGTCGAGCGTACGCGTGACCGCGGCTTCGGCCTGACCGTGTACTTCGGCCAGCGCAAGGGCTCGGCCAGCACCGCCGATCTCAACGCCGATTCCATCCAGGCGACGATCGACCAGGCCTGCGCCATCGCCCGGCATACCGAGGACGACCCGTGCTCGGGGCTGGCCGATGCCGCGCGCATGGCGACCGAGTTTCCGGATCTGGACCTGTGGCATCCGTGGGGCATCGACGTGGATGCCGCGATTGCCCTGGGCCGCGAGATCGAGGATGCCGGACGCGCCGTGTCCGGCATCGGCAATTCCGAAGGTGCCGGTGTGCAAGCCGGTGCCTCGCTGGGTGTGTATGCCAATTCACACGGCTTCGTCGGGCGCGAGCGCGGTACCCGGCACGGTTTGTCGTGCGCGTTGATCGCCTCCGACGCGCAAGGCATGCAGCGCGATTACTGGTATGACACGGTGCGCTCGGCGGAGGATTTCATGTCGGCACCGGCACTTGGCCGCAAGGCGGCGGAGCGTACCTTGTCGCGCCTGGGTGCGCGTTCGCTGTCCACGCGCCAGTGTCCGGTGCTGTTTGCGCCGCCGGTGGCACGCGGATTGATCGGTCATTTGTTGTCGGCGGTCAGCGGTGGAACCTTGTACCGCAACGCCAGCTTCCTGGTCGACCATGCCGGCAAGCAGATCCTGCCGTCATGGTTGTCGATCGACGAGCGTCCGCTGTTGCCGCGTGGCCAGGGCTCGTCCGTGTTTGATGCCGAGGGCGTGGCAACCGAGCGTTCGGCATTGGTCGAAGAGGGCGTGCTGGCGCGCTATCTGCTGGGCAGCTATTCGGCACGCAAGCTGGGACTGGAATCGACCGGCAATGCCGGCGGCGTGCACAACCTCGTGGTCGGCCATGGCGATGACGATTTCGCGGCCATGCTCAAGCGCCTGGATACGGGCCTGCTGGTGACCGAGGTGATGGGGCAGGGCGTCAACATCGTCACCGGCGACTACTCGCGTGGCGCGTCCGGGTTCTGGGTCGAGAACGGCGAGATCGCATTCCCGGTCGAGGAAATCACCATTGCCGCCAACCTGCGCGACATGTTTGCGCGTATCGCCGCCGTGGGGGCCGACGTGGACCGGCGCTCGTCGGTGTTGACCGGCTCGATTCTGGTCGAAAGCATGACGGTGGCCGGCGAGTAGTTCGGCGCGGGTTGTGACGGCGTCCGCTTGACACTCGTGGCTGCGGTGGGGAAAGTGGACGTTCCTGAAGGGAGGAACCTCACATGAGTACACCACCGGATCAAATGCCGCCAGCGCCACCACCCGAGCCGCCGGCAGCGCCACCCGTACCGCCGCCGGAACCGCCGCCTGCGCAGCCACCCGCAGCCGCGAGTACCGACGATCGCAACCTGGCCATGCTGACGCATTTGTCCGGCATCGTGTTCGGGTTCATCGTGCCGTTGGTCGTGTGGTTGGTGAACAAGGACAGCGCGGACAAGCATTACCTCAACACCGAGGCCAAGGAAGCGTTGAACTTCCAGCTTGCGGTGCTGATCGCCTACATCATCTGCATGGTACTCACGATCATCGTGATCGGCGTATTCCTGTTCTGGCTGGTATGGCTGGCCAACGTGGTGTTCTGCGTGCTGGCCGCGGTCGAGGTGAACAAGAGCGGCAGCTACCGATATCCATTCACCTTGCGTCTGCTGAGCTGAGCCGACGCTGCCGCTGCAACGGATGACATGAAGCCGAGGCATCATGGATGCCTCGGCTTTTTTTCATCTGCCGATAAAACGACGCGTGGAAGCGAACCGAAGTGCTCAGTCGTCGCGGTTGTCGAGCGGTTGCGCGCTGTCCGGGTTCTCGGGGTCAAGCAATGTCTGCACGCGCAACTCTGCTTGCTGCAACGCGCCCTGACAATTGCGGAACAGCGTGATGCCGCGTTCGAACGACTGCAATGATTCATCCAGGCTCAGTTCACCGCCCTCCAGACGCGTGACCAACTGTTCCAGCTCGTTCAACGAGTGCTCGAACTGCGCGATCTGGTTGGGCTCGGTGGCGGTGTTTTCGTCGGTGGGTGTCTTGGTCTGGCTCATGGGTGAAAAGCTAGCTCAGGCGTCGACGGGAAGCAATGGATGACACGGAGCCGGTTTGAATTTTGTCGATTACTCGACTACTCGGCGATGCGCGGAATCATCAAACGCATCGCCGAGTAGGGCGGGCATGGCCCGCCATCAAGGGTTCATGTGAGCGTGAAGCGAGGGTTGTCGGGCGGTGCCCGACTTACGGGCGTTGTATCCAAAGCGACCGAAGATTTTTAATATAAAAGTTATATATCAATAATTTGAAGACAATTTCGGTCGTACCTTCAAGCTGCTGAAAAGCGCTTTCCCGGCGTTGGTTTGCCACAGGTCGGCAATCGCGAGCAGCGTGCCGTCAGCATCATGGATGAGGGGCATGCGGCAGCGACGCCAGGGTGGGATGCCGGCTTGCTGATACAGGTCACGCAACTCGCGCGTATGTCGGTCGCCGGCCGGTCGCAGACGAACGCCGGTTTGGCCGAGGCGTACTTCGAGCGTTGGCACCGATGCGTTCGATGAGGCTCCGGTGGCAGTCAATTGCAGCGTGCCGCCGGCAGCGGGAAGTTGCAGTGCCTCACCGTGCCAGCTGGACTTCCAGTTGACCGGAACGTCCGGCAACGGCGGGTGCGCATGCAGACGTCCGCGCCAGACGTGGACCGCGGTGCCTGGCCAGCACACCAATGGAACGCGGTCCGCGGCGGCGTCACGAACTTGCCGCAACAATTGTTCGCGTTGATCCACGGATGGTGCATGCAGGTGCTGTGCGTGCAGCCACGTCTCCAGCACCGGGCCGCGCAAGGCCGGATGAAGTTGCAGCCAGCCTTGCGCGTCAAGGCTGTTGTCTTTTGCGTGCTGCAGTGCAGTCAGCGCCTGGTTGCTGCATTGCCTGATGAAGTCGGCGGTTTGCCGGTTCAGAGCGGCGCTGTGGTTGATGGCCTGCGTCGCCCGGGGCCAGTGCTCGACCAGTCGCGGCAGGATGTCCAGACGCAGGAAGTTGCGCGCGTAATGCGCCGACTGGTTGGAGGGATCGTGGATGCACTCGATGGCATGGACGCGCAGATAGTCGGTCAATACCTCGCGTGGCGTGTCGAGCAGCGGTCGCCACAGCCAGCCGCCGGCAAAGGGGCGACGTTCGCGCATGCCGCCGAGACCTTCCGGGCCTGCACCGCGCAGCAGTTTCAACACGACGGTTTCGGCCTGGTCGTCGCCATGGTGGGCCGTGAGCAGCGATTCGCCGGGCCGCAAAAGGTCGGCGAACGCTGCATAACGGGCGTCGCGGGCGGCCGCTTCGGGGCCGGTTCCCGATTGCCGCTCCACATGCACCCGGCGCACCTCCAGAGGTACGTCGATCCGGCTGCAAAAGGCGACGCAGTGTTGCGCCCATGTCTGGCTGTCCGAACTCAAACCGTGATCGACGTGCACCGCGCGCAATCCGCGCGCGCGCGCTTGCGGCAAAGCCGCCAGGGCATGCAACAGGGCGCTGGAATCGGGGCCACCGCTGAAACCCACGCACAAGGTGTCGTCGGGCCACGCCGCGAGCGCGCGCTCCAGTACCCGCGTGGTCGAGCAGTCGGTCACGCCGACTTGCGCGGCTTGTTGCGCACGTAGATGGCCTTGGGTCGACCTTCACCGGGGCTGCGTTTTTCCACGTCGACCACGGTGATGGCCGTGACCAGCTGGCTGAGCTTGCCGTAACCGTAGCTGCGCGAATCGAAGTTGGGGCGCTGCTTGGTGATGATCGACCCGACGGCACCCAATCCGGCCCAGCCATCATCGTCGGAGGCGGCCTCAATGGCGTTGTGCAGCAGGTTGACCAGACCCTTGTCCTGTTTCAGTTGTTGTGCCGTGCGTGGCTTCAATGGCTGGTCTTCGTCCGGTCGTCCGCGCAGGATCTCCGAGTAGACAAACTTGTCGCAGGCAGCCACGAACGGTTCGGGCGTCTTTTTTTCGCCGAACCCGTAAACAGTGAGCCCCGACTCGCGGATGCGTCCTGCCAGACGCGTGAAATCACTGTCGCTGGAGACGATGCAGAAGCCATCGAAACGCGCGGTGTAAAGCAGATCCATGGCGTCGATGATCATCGCCGAATCGGTTGCGTTCTTGCCGCGTGTGTAGCCGAACTGCTGCATAGGCTGGATCGATTGCTTCAACAATTGTTCTTTCCAGCTCTTGAGCTGGGTGCCGGTCCAGTCGCCGTAGGCGCGTTTGACGTGTGCCGTGCCGTACTTGGCCACCTCGGCCAGCAAGGCCTCGGCCAGCGCCGGTTGCGTGTTGTCGGCGTCGATCAATACGGCCAGTTTGGCGGTCGGTTCGTTGGCCATGGACGAGCTCCGTGGGTGGAATACGTCGATGGTAACGCGTCATGGTGTGCAGGACGGGGTCGTGAACGTCAGCTCGATGCGCAAACCGGCGGGGTCGGTGAGGAACAACTGCACCTGATGGCGTTCGTCGACGATGCTGGTGCTATAGGGGATGCTCCAGTCGTCGAGCCGGGTGCGGGTGGCGTCCAGACCGGTGCAATCGAAAGCGATGTGGTTGAAGTGGCCGGTGGCCAATGGTGACGCGTCGCCGTCGCGGTCGATGCTGAGGTGCACGACAGCGGTTTCGCCCGCGTACAGCCAGAATCCTTTCGATCCCGAGCGGAACGTCGGTCGCGGACCTTCCTTCAGACCGATGACGTCGATGTAGAAGCGGCGCAGGCGTTCGATCAGGTCTGCGTTTGCGCGCAGGTTGATGTGGCCGAGGCCTTGCACGCCGGGCGTCACCGGTTATTCCTGCCAGGTGCCGTAGCCGCGCAGACGTTCGTAGCGCTGCTCCAGCCGTTTGCCCGCGGGCAGTCCTTCAAGTTGTTCGATCTGCTTGACGATGACGGCTTTCAGACGCACTGCCATGCCGTGCGGGTTGCGATGGGCGCCGCCCAGGGGCTCGCGGACGACCTTGTCGATCAGGCCCAGTTCCTTCAGGCGCGTGGCGGTCAGGCCCAGTGCCGTTGCGGCATCCTTGGCCTTGTCGGCGCTTTTCCACAGGATCGATGCGCAGCCTTCCGGCGAGATGACCGAATAGATCGAGTACTGCAGCATGTTCACACGGTCGCCGATACCGATGCCGAGTGCGCCGCCGGAGCCGCCTTCGCCGATCACGGTGCATACGACGGGCGTCTTCAGGCGCGACATTTCCAGCAGGTTGCGCGCGATCGCTTCGCTCTGGCCACGTTCTTCGGCACCGATGCCGGGATAGGCGCCGGGGGTGTCGATGAAGGTGATCAGCGGCAGCTGGAAGCGCTCGGCCATCTGCATCAGGCGCAGCGCCTTGCGGTAACCCTCGGGGCGCGGCATGCCGAAGTTGCGCTTGACCTTGCCCTTGGTGTCGCGAGCCTTCTGGTGGCCGATGATCATGACCGAGCGGCCGTTGATGCGGCCCAGACCACCGACGATGGCGGCGTCGTCCGCGTACATGCGGTCGCCGGCCAGCTCGTGGAACTCGTCACACATCACGCCGATGTAGTCCAGCGTGTACGGGCGCTGCGGATGACGCGCCATCTGCGTGACCTGCCAGGGCGTCAGGTCCTTGAAGATCGAGGCCGTCTTGGTCTTCAGCTTGCGCCGCAGCTTGCCGACTTCCTCGTCGATGTCGAGCGCCTGGCCGTCACTGGCGTTGCGAAGCTCCTCGATTTTCGCGGAAAGCTCGGCAATTGGTTGTTCGAAATCGAGAAAGTTCGGATTCATCGTGTGCGTATCGCGGCGATAAAGACGCCAATTGTAGCGTATGGGCGTATATCGGCGTCAGCCGCCGCGTGCGAGCTTGAGTTCGGCTTCCAGCACGCCCGGCAGCGCGCGCAAGGCGCTGAGAAGCTCGGGGCGGGCGTGTACGCGCCAGTCGTCACCCAGGTCGATGTCGGCGCGTGCGTTCTGGTTGCGATAGCCGCTCAGGCGCAACATGGTGGCGCCGCCGCGATAATCAGCCAGGGCCGTGCGCAACTGCCCGACGAAGTCGGGGCCGATGCCGTTGACGCGCAGTTTCAGCAGCCGTGCGCGGCTTTCGCAGGCTTCGGACAGAGGCGTGACCTTGCGCGCACGGACCTGATTGCCGCCGGAAAAGCTGTCTTCGGCAAGGCCGCCCTCGATCACCAGCAAGGTGTCGCGGGTGAGCAGATGTGCATATTGCTCGAAGGCTTCACGGAAGAAGCTGACCTCGATGCTGCCGGTTTCGTCCTCGATGCGGGCGAAGGCCGCGGTTTCGCCACGGCGGCGCACGGCGGCGACCATGCCGGCGACGGTCCACGGCGTTTCAGGCGCGCGCCGATAGCGGTTGTTGTCGCCATCATCACCACCGCGCGGCTTGGGTGGCTGGAAGCGTTCGGCGATCTCGCCCAGCGGGCAGGTCGCCAGCTGCGCCATCACGTCGCGCCACGGTTGCGTCGGGTGGCCGGAGAAGTAGTGCCCGAGGGTGTCACGCTCGCCGGCCAGGCGTTGTTCCAGCGGCCATGCGGCCACTTCCGGCAAGTCGATCGCGATCGCACTGCCGCCACCTTCGACCGGATTGCCGAACATGTCGTTTTGTCCGGCGTTGGCATTGCGCTGGTGCTGCTCGGCGGCCTTGATGGCTTCGGGCAGCTGCTTGATGCCGCTGGCTCGGTTGGGCACCACGTTGTCCAGGGCACCGGACAGGATCAGCGCTTCGAGTACACGCTTGTTGAGGCCGCTGGCCTGCACGCGCAGGCAGAAATCGGCCAAGTCGCGGTACGGGCCGTTGGCCTCGCGTTCGGCGGCGATGGCCATGCACACGCCACGGCCCACGCCCTTGATGGCACCCAGGCCGTAGCGCATCACGCCCGGTTCGACGGCTTCGAACATCCATGCCGAGGCGTTGACGTCCGGCGCCAGCACCTCGATGTCGATGGCGCGGGATTCTTCCAGAAACGCCACCACCTTGTCGGTGTTGTCCATTTCCGAGGAAATCGTCGCGGCCATGAATTCGGCCGGGTAGTGGGCCTTCAGCCATGCCGTCTGGTAGCCAACCCAGGCGTAGGCGGTCGAGTGCGACTTGTTGAAACCGTAACCGGCGAACTTCTCCATCAGGTCGAAGATGGCGTCGGCTTTTTGCTCGGGCAGGCCGTTTTTGGCCGCGCCCTCGCGGAAGATGGCGCGATGCTTGACCATCTCCGCGACTTTCTTCTTGCCCATCGCACGGCGCAGCAGGTCGGCGCCGCCGAGCGTGTAACCGCCGACGATCTGCGCCATCTGCATGACCTGCTCCTGATAGACCATGATGCCGTAGGTCTCTTTCAGGACGGGTTCGATGCGCGGGTCGGGGTATTCGACGGTTTCGCGCCCGTGCTTGCGGTCGATGAACGAGGGGATCAGGTCCATCGGGCCCGGGCGGTACAGCGCGTTCAAGGCGATCAGGTCTTCCAGTCGATCGGGCTGGGCCTGCTTGAGCAGACGCTGCATGCCGGCCGATTCGAACTGGAAGATGGCGACGGTGCGCGCCTGCTTGAAGATCGCGTAGGCATCGGCGTCGTCGCGCGGGATCTTGTCGATGTCGATCGGCGTCTCGCCGGCCGCGGCACGACGCGCGTTGATGGCCTTGACCGCCCAGTCGATGATGGTCAGCGTGCGCAGGCCGAGGAAATCGAACTTGACCAGGCCCACCGCCTCGACGTCGTTCTTGTCGAACTGGGTAACCACGCCTTCGCCGTCCGGTTCGCAGTACAGCGGCGAAAAGTCGGTCAACGGCGAGGGCGCGATGACCACGCCGCCGGCGTGCTTGCCGGCGTTGCGGGTCAGGCCTTCGAGCTTGAGTGCCAGATCGATCAGCGGGCGCGCCTCGTCGTCGGTGTCGTGCAGCTCGCAGAACTCCTTGACGATGCGCTCCTTGTCCTCCTGCGCCTTTTTCGAGCGACCCAGCGCGTCCTGCAACGTGAGATCCAGCGGGCGCGCCGGGATCAGTTTGGCGATGCGATCGACCTGGCCGTAGGGCATGCCGAGCACGCGGCCACAGTCGCGCAGCACGGCCTTGGCCGCCATCGAGCCGTAGGTGATGATCTGGCTGACATGGTCGCGGCCATATTTGCGCGCCACGTAGTCGATCACCTGGTCGCGCTTGTCCATGCAGAAGTCGATGTCGAAATCGGGCATCGACACGCGCTCGGGGTTCAGGAAGCGCTCGAACAGCAGGTCGAACTGCAGCGGGTCCAGATCGGTGATCTTCAGCGCCCAGGCGACCAGCGAACCGGCACCGGAACCGCGGCCCGGGCCGACCGGGATGTCCTGCTCCTTGGCCCAGCTGATGAAGTCCGACACGATCAGGAAATAGCCGGGGAAGCCCATCTTGATGATGGTGCCCAGTTCGTGCTCCAGGCGCTGGTCGTAGTCTTCGCGCGGATGCCCCGGCGCGAGTGGCGCATTGGCGAGGCGTTCTTCCAATCCTTGAGCTGCGCGCTCGCGGATATAACTGTCCAGATCGTGGCCGTCGGGCACCGGAAACTGCGGCAGGTAATAGGTGCCGAAGTTCATTTCCAGATTGCAGCGACGCGCCAACTCGACCGTATTGTCGAGCGCTTCCGGCAGATCGGAAAACAGCTCGGCCATCTCCTCGGGCGACTTCAGGTATTGCTCGGCGGTGTAGTCGTGCGGGCGCCTGGGATCGGCCAGCACGCGGCCGTCGTGGATGCACACGCGCGCTTCGTGCGCCTCGAAGTCCTCGCGGCCGAGAAAGCGCACGTCGTTGCTGGCCACGACCGGCAAATCGAGGCCCTCGGCAACGCCGAGCGCGATGTGGTTCCAGGCCTGCTCGCCGTCGCGACCGGTACGTGTCAGCTCCAGATACAGGCGGTCGGGGAACAACGCGACCAGCGGCGACAGCTGCGCGCGACAGACGGTGCCATTGCGTGACTGCGCTGCCCGTCCGGCGCAACTCTGGAAGCCGCACAAGGCGATCAGACCGCGGGTGTTCTCCGGCGTCATCCACTCGGCTTCGACCAATGGATGCCCGCCTTGCTGGCCTTCGCGCCAGGCGCGCGAAACCAGGCGCGACAGGTTGAGGTAGCCCTCCTGATTCTGGCACAGCAGGGTCAGCCGCCACGGACGTGGATCATCCGGCGATGCCACCTGGATGTCGCAGCCGGCGATCGGTTTGATGCCCGACGCGGACGCGGCCTGGTACAGCTTGACCCAGGCGAACAGATTGCAGGCGTCGGTCAGCGCGATGGCCGGCATGTCGCTTTCGACACATCCGGCGACCATCGGCTTGATGCGCAGGGTGGAATCGACGAGCGAAAATTCGCTGTGGACATGCAGGTGGACGAAGCGGACGGGCATGCCGGTAGTTTAGCCGGCTTGACAGGGATCAGGGGTGGTTCGGCGGACTGTGCTCAAGGAAGATTTTCTGCAGCGCGCGGCTGCAGTCGTTCCAGACACCGCCGCACCGGGGCGAAGCTGCGGCGGTGTTCGGGGCAGGGGCCGAGGCGTTCGAGTGCGTCCATGTGCGCTTTCACCCCGTAACCCTTGTGGCCGGCAAATCCGTAGCCGGGGTAGCGGGTATCGAGCTCGATCATGAATCGGTCGCGACGCACCTTGGCCAGGATCGACGCCGCGCTGATGGCCGCAACCAGATGATCGCCGCCGACAATGGCCCGGCCGGAGCAGGGCAGCTCTTCGGGAACACGGTTGCCGTCGATGAGCGCCAGTTGTGGCGGCGTCGACAAGCCGGCAACCGCCTCGCGCATGCCTTGCATGGTGGCCTGGAGGATGTTGATGCGGTCGATCTCGGTGCAATCGACCAACACGATGTGCCACGCCAAAGCGCGCTCGGTGATCAATGGATACAGTGCTTCGCGGCGCCTGGGGGTCAATCGCTTGGAATCATCCAGACCCTCCATCGGGCGCTCCGGGTCAAGCATGACGGCGGCAACGCACACGGGGCCCGCCAGTGGTCCGCGGCCGGCCTCGTCGACGCCGGCGACGAGCGTGGGCATGTCGATGGTCGGCAGCGTGTTGCTCATCGTGACCGGATCAGTTCGGCCACGGCTTCGGCGGCCGGTGCGGCCGGGTGACCGGCGGGCGCTTCACCACGCAGCTTGTGATGGAGGCGCTCGAAGGTGGCGGTTATATTGCCGCGGCGTTCGGTGTCGCCGAACAAGTCGAGTATCGCGTCTGCCAGATGGTTTGCCGTGCAGGCTTCCTGCATCAGCTCCGGTACCGGCAGGGGCGCTTGCGGGTCGTCGGCGCGCGTCAGTATGTTGGGCAGCGAGTAGATGTCGGTCTTGAGCATCCGCAGCGCGCGCGCAATCCAGTAACTGGTCGGCGCGACACGATAGCCGACCACCATCGGACGCTTGGCGAGCATGGCCTCCAGTGTCGCGGTGCCGGACGCCAGCAAGATGACGTCGGCGGCAAGCATGGCCTCGCGCGCCTGTCCGGCAAGCAGCAGTACCTCCGACTTTGCGGTCAGGGTTTGCAGCAGTGCGCGACAGCGCTCGTTGGCAGCCGGGATCACGATGCGCAGTCCGGGAATGCGTTGCGCCACACGATCGGCAGCCTCGACAAAGGTGTGTCCCAGGCGTTCGATCTCGCTGGGGCGGCTGCCCGGCAATACCGCCAGCACCGGCCGGTCTTGCGGCAGGTCGAGCGCATCGCGTGCAGCGGCGCGATCGGCGAGGATCGGCCAGCTTGCCGCCAGGGGGTGGCCGACGAAACGTGCATCGATGCCGTGATGTTCGTAGATGGCCGGTTCCATCGGGAAAAGGCACAGGATGCGGTCGGCCGAGCGTCCGATCTTGTCGACACGGTTCTCGCGCCAGGCCCAGACCGATGGGCTGACGTAGTGCACGGTGGGGATGCCGGCCTGCGTGAGTTTGCGCTCGAGGCCCAGGTTGAAGTCGGGCGCGTCGATGCCGATGAATACGTCCGGGCGCAACGCCAGCAGGCGGCGTGCGAGATCGCGGCGCAGCTTCAGCAAACGCGGCAGGTGACGCAGCACCTCGGCAAACCCCATGACCGACAAGGCATCGGTGTCATGCCAGGCTTCGATGCCTTCGGCCTGCATGCGCGGGCCGCCGACGCCGACGAAACGCGCGTCCGGGAAGCGCTCGCGCAATGCCGATATCAGATTGGCGCCGAGTTGATCACCCGACGCCTCACCAGCGAGCAGGGCGATGACGGGTTGCTTGTCGGGACTCGGCATGGGTGTCTAACGCGCGATCGAACGTTCGCTGCGTTCCAGAAATTCCAGCAGTTCGCGCACGTCCTCGTTGTCCACGGCCTGTTCGGCCAATTGCTCGCGGGCTTCGGCCAGCGAACGCTTGCCCACATACAGGGTGCGATAGGCGCGCTTGATGGCGGCAATGCGTTCGCCATCGAAACCGCGACGACGCAGGCCTTCGCTGTTGACGCCGCGCGGACGGCCACTTTGCTCGTTGGCCATCATCACGAACGGCGGCACGTCGGTGCTGACCAGACAGCCCATGCCGATGAAGGCATGCGGGCCGACTTTGCAGAACTGGTGCACGCCGGCATATCCGGCCACGATGACCCAGTCGCCGATGGTGGCGTGACCGGCCAGTGCCGCATAGTTGGAGAACACCGTGTGGTCGCCGATCAGGCAGTCATGCGCGACATGGACGTAGGCGAGAAACCAGTTGTCGTTGCCGATGCGGGTCACGCCGCCGCCGCCGTCGGTACCACGATGCACGGTGACGAACTCGCGAAAGACGTTGTCGTCACCGATTTCCAGGTGCGTCTGTTCGCCGTCGAACTTTTTGTCCTGGGGGTCGGCACCGATCGAGGTGAACTGCCAGAACCGATTGCGCTTGCCGATCCGGGTCGGCCCCTGGATGACGGCATGCGGACCGATGACGGTATCTTCGTCGATCTCGACGTCGGGACCGATGATGCTGAACGCGCCCACCTCGACGTTGTCGGCGAGGCGCGCCGTGGGGTCGATCTGGGCCGTCGGATCGATCATGCGTCCCCTCGGTCGCCGCGCCCGGCGCACATCAGCTCGCAGCTGGCGACCACGTTGTCGCCGACCAGCGCGCGTGCCTGGAAAATGCCCATGCCGCGCAGCAGGCGTTTGAGGTTGACCTCCAGGCGCAGCTGGTCGCCCGGGACGACCATGGCGTTGAAACGTGCCTTGTCGATGCGCACCAAGTAGTACAGCGATGACTTGCCCTTGCCGCTGTTGTCGGCCGACAGTTGGAACAACACGCCCGCCGCCTGCGCCAGCGCTTCGACGATCAGCACGCCTGGCATCACCGGATGACCGGGGAAATGGCCCTGGAAGAACGGCTCGTTGATGGTGACGTTCTTGATCGCGGCAATGCGCTTGCCCATGTCCAGCTCGACCACGCGGTCGACCAGGAGGAACGGGTAGCGGTGCGGCAGCAGCTGCTGGATTTGCTCCACGTCGACCGGCAAGGTGACGGTGTTGTCAGTCATTTTTTTTCCTTTTCCAGCGCACGTACACGGCGCGAAAGTTCATCCAGGTGTTTGAAGCGTGCCGCGTTCTTGCGCCACTTGTTGTTGGGTTCCAGCGGAACGCCCGACGAGTATTGTCCGGCTTCGCGAATCGAGTGGGTCACCAGGCTCTTGGCGGTGATCACCACATGGTCGGCCACTTGGAGGTGACCAAGGATACCTGCATTGCCGCCCACCATGCACCAGCGGCCGATGCGGGCGCTGCCGGCCACCGCGGCGCAGCCGGCCATCGCCGTGTGTGCGCCGATGTGCGCGTTGTGGGCGATCTGGACCAGGTTGTCCAGGTGCACGTCTTCCTCGAGCACGGTGTCTTCCAGCGCGCCGCGGTCGATGGTGGTATTGGCACCGATCTCGCAATCGTCGCCGATGCGCACGCCACCCAGTTGCGGCACCTTGATCCAGTGATCGGTGTCCACCGCCAGGCCGAAGCCGTCGGCACCGATCACGGCGCCGGGATGGATCAACACACGCTGGCCCAGCGTGACCGCCGCCACGAGGGTCACGCGTGCCACCAGGTGGTTTTGCGCGCCCACCGTGCAATCGGGGCCGATCATGCAGTGCGGCCCGATGACGGCACCGTCGCCGACCACCGCACCGGCTTCGATCACGCACATGGGGCCAATGCAGGCCGTCGCGCTGACCGTTGCGTCGGCATCGACCACGGCGCTGGGATGGATGCCGGGAGCCGCGGCAGGTCGACGCTGGAACAATGCGGCGATCCTGGCGTAGGCGACGTACGGGTCGGCAGCGAGCAGGGCTGAAACCGGGCAGGTGTCGGCCTGGTCCGCGGTCAGTACCACGGCACCGGCGCGGGTGTCGGCCAGTTGTGCGGTGTAACGCGTGTTGGCGAGAAACGCCAGCTGGTCGCCGGCAGCACCCGCCAGGGTGCCCACGCCGCGGATGACGGTATGGCCGTCGCCGCGTAGCTCGAGGCCGAAGCGTTCGGCCAGCGAAGTCAGGTCGTGCTGTTGCGGAGATTCGGCCATGCTGCGGGATCAATAGGCGGATGGCTGCTCATGATAGCCGCTTCGACCATTCATGGCCGGTGTGACCGTGCGCGAACACCGATACTGTCGCTGCGTGGGGCGGGCAATGCCCGCCATCACGCCACGCAGGAGCGGCGGAAGCCGCGATGGGGTGTGCCTCAGCATGAGCCGTGGCGACTGATTGCCGGGCAATGCCCGGCCTGCCGTTTCCCGAATCCCCAGTCCCGAGTCCCGAGTCCTCAGAAGCTGCTGCCGAACGTGAACTGGAAGCGCTCCACGTAATGGCTGTCGCCTTTCTGCTTGCGGAACGGAATGGCGTAGCTGATCACCAGTGGTCCGATCGGCGCCTGCCACTGCAACGAGACACCCGCCGAGGCACGCAACTGGCTGGCATCGAAATGGTCGTAGTCCTTGAACACGTTGCCGACGTCGGTGAACAGCGCCACGCGTGCGGTGTTGACGTTCTTCAGGAACGGCAACGGCAGGAACAGCTGCGCGCGTCCCAATACCTTGAACGCACCGCCGACCGGGATCGGGTAGTAATAGGCACCGGTGGCCTCACGCGGACCCAGGGTGTTGGTCTGGAAGCCGCGTACGTCATGCACGCCGCCGGAGTAGTAGTTTTCCCAGAACGGGAAGCCGACCTTCTCGCCCTTGTGGAAGTTGCCGAAGGTGCGGCTGTAGGTCTGGTTGCCGTAGGTGTCGCCATAGCCGATTTCGCCATCGACGTAGAACACGAAGCCGGCACCGATGGGCCAGTAATGGTTGCCCTTGTAGTACGCCTTCCAGTACTGCACCGTGGAGCCGGGCAGGGCGATGTTGAGGCTCAACGACTGCACGCCGCCGCGCGTCGGCGCCCAGTAGGCGTTGCGCGTCTCATGCGTGTAGGAGGTGTTCAATGTCCAGCTGTGCGCGGTCCGGTGACCCAGCGCGTTCTGGTAGTTGATGAACGATGGCGGCGAGCTGTACGGGTACAGCACCACCTTGTTGCTTTCGATGCCCAGACCGGCGGTGAGACGATCGGTTTCACTCAGGGGGATGCCGAAGAACATCGAGAAACCGCGCGTGCTGCGCTCGTAGTTGGCGTACTGCGCGGAATTGCCGAAGTCGCTCTTGCTGTAACTCAAGTTGTAACCGACGCTGATGCCGTTGTCGGTGATGTACGGATTGATGTAGCGCATGTTCAGCGTCTTGTAGAAACGACTGCTTTGCACGGCGATGGAGAAGCTGTCACCGGTGCCCAGGAAGTCCTTCTGCGACACCGACGCGGACAAGATGGTGCCCATGTACTGCGAGTAGCCGACACCGAACTGCAGGCTGCCGGCGTTCTGCTCCTTGACGCTGACGGTGAGGTCGACCTGGTCGTTGGTCCCCGGCACGCGCTTGTGCTTGATGTCGACGTTCTTGAAATAGCCCAGCTGCTTGAGGCGCGTCTTGGAACGCGCGATGGCGGCCTTGGAGTACCAGGCGCCTTCGAGCTGACGCATTTCGCGGCGCAACACCTCGTCCTCGGTACGGGTATTGCCGCTGAAGGTGATGCGGCGCACGTACACGCGCTGGCCGGGCTGGACGTAGAAGGTGATGTCCACGGTGTGGTCCTCCTTGTCCAGCTTGGGAATCGGCTTGACCTTGGCGTAGGCGTAGCCGATGTTGGCCAGGACATTCTTCATGGCCTTGGCGCTGGCCTGGATCAATCCACGGTTGAACGTGTCTCCCTTCTTGAAGAACACGAACTGCTTCATGGTCGATTCCGGCAGCACCAGGTCGCCCAGCAGATGGATGTCGGAAATGCTGTAAATCTCGCCTTGCTTGACGCTGGCGGTGAGGTACATGTCGCGCTTGTTCGGACTGATCGCCACCTGGGTGGAGGTGACGCCGAAATCCGCGTAACCGCGGTCCATGTAGTACGAGCCGAGCTTTTCCAGGTCGCCGGAGACCTTCTCGCGCGAATACTGGTCATCCTTGGTGTACCAGGACAACCAGCCGGTGGTGTCGGACTCCCAGTCGTCGCGGATCTGCGCGTCGGTGAAGGCCGTGTTGCCGACGATGTTGATGGCCTTGATGCGCGCGGTCTTGCCCTCGCGGATCTCGATGTCGACGGCGACGCGATTGTGCTCCAGGTGGGTCACATGCGGGTCGACCGACACGTTGTAGCGGCCGCGGTTGTAATACTGGTGGATCAACTCCTTCTGCACGTGCTCCAGGGCCAGACGGTCGAAGGTGGAGCCCTGCGACAGCCCGATCGACTTCAGGCCTTTCTTCAGGTCCTCGGTCTTGATCGCCTTGTTGCCGTGGATGTCCAGCTTGGAAATCGTCGGACGCTCGGCCACCTTGACGATCAGGATGTTGCCCTGATGCTCCAGCTCGATGTCCTTGAAGAAGCCGGTGCGATAAAGCGCACGGATGGCATTCTGCGCGCTGGCATTGGTGACCGTGTCGCCTTTTTCGATCGGCAGGTAGCTGAACACGGTACCGGCGGCGATGCGGTGCAGGCCCTCGATGCGGATGTCGGAGGCGACAAACGGCGTGACGGCCAATGCATTGGCGCTCAGGGTGGATAGCAGTATCAGGGCGGCGACACGCTTCATCGTCGATTCCATTGGGTAAAACGCGAGGCTGCGGCCAGTGGCCCCAGCGGGAAGAAGTGGCCAGTCACGAGACCAGCCGCAGGATGTCGTTGTAGAACGCCAGGCCCATCAGGGCGACGATCAACGCCATGCCCACAAATTGCCCGGCGATCATCGTGCGTTCGCTGACCGGGCGGCCTTTGACCAGCTCGATAAGGTAATACAGCAGGTGGCCGCCGTCCAAGACCGGGATCGGCAGCAGGTTCAGCACGCCCAGGCTGAGCGAGATCAGGGCCAGGAAGGACAGGAACCAGGCAAGCCCCATCTGTGCCGAGGTGTTGGCCACCCGCGCGATGGTGATCACGCCGGAGAGGTTGCGCGTGGACGCTTGCCCGACCAGCATGCGACCGATCATTTCGAACGTCGAGGCGGTTTTTTCCCAGGTGTTGGCGAAGGCCTTGCCCATGGCTTCGACCGGTCCGTAACGCACCATCGCCATCGCCGGCCTCGGGGCCATCACGCCGATGATCCAGCGCGCGCCGCCACCGTCGCCCGGATCGGTCCACTTGGGTTCGACGGGCACGGTCAGGGTCTGGCCGTCGCGCCGCACGCGGAAATCAAGTGATGCCGACGATTTGTCTTCCAGTGCTTTGATTTTATGTCCAATATCTTGGAACTCGGACACCGGTTCGTCGTTGATGGCAAGGACCACGTCACCTGCTTGCAGCCCGGCCTTGGCGGCCGGGGAGTCGGGTTCGACGCTGGCAATGCGTGGCGGCAGCGCTTGCGACTCCAGACCGATCACGGGGAAGGCCTTGGCCAGGTTGACGTCGCGCGGCAACTGGCTGAGCGGCAGCGTCAGCGTGGCTTCGGAGCCATCCGCGCGGCGCACGTGCACGGGGATGTCACGGTGTGCAAACGCTTCGCTGCCGATCTCGTTGAGTACGCCCGTCCACGCATGCACCTTGTCGCCGGCTACCCGTTCGATCACGTCGCCGTTCTGGAAGCCCGCTTGTGCGGCCAGCGTGTTTGGTGCCGGCGTGGCCACCACCGGCACCGCGCCAGGGCGCCCGACCATGAACATGACCCAGAACGCCAGCACCGCAAAGATCAGGTTGAAGGCGGGACCGGCGGCAACGATGGCGATGCGCTGCCATACCGATTTGCCGGTGAACTCGACGTCGCGCTGGTCGGCGGGGACCTCGCCCTCGCGCGCGTCGAGCATCTTCACGTAACCGCCCAGCGGAATGATGGCGATGCGGTACTCGGTACCGTCCTTGCCCACGCGGCTCCACAACGCGCGGCCGAAGCCCACGGAGAAGCGCAGGACCTTCACGCCACAGCGGCGCGCGACCCAGTAATGGCCAAACTCGTGGAAGGTGACCAGCACGCCGAGCGTGACGGCGAGCCACCAGACGGAACCCAGGAAAGTGAGCATGTGGACGGAGGCGATCCTCTAGTTGCAGCTGTGCATGATACGTTGCGCCGGCCAGTGCACGCCAACGTCATGGCTCATGGGCGATTCACTATCGACCACAGGTTTGGCGGGCAGTTCCCGCACCGAGGACATCGCGTCGCTCACAGGCCCAGGACCAGCTTGCCGATCACGAACACGGGAATGGCCGCGAACACGCTGTCCATGCGGTCGAGCAGGCCGCCATGGCCGGGCAGCAAGGTGCCCGAATCCTTGATCTCGGCATGACGCTTCATCAGGCTTTCAAACAGGTCGCCGATGATCGAGGCGGCCACCGTGACCGCACCCAGGATCGCCAGCGCGACCAGCCATCCTCCGCGCACATCCAGCAGCCAGCCGCCAAACGCGGCCACCAGCATGCCGGCCACCAGCGCACCACCGGCGCCGGCGCGGGTCTTTCCGGGGCTGATGCGTGGCGCCAACTTGCGCCGACCAAGCAGGCGACCGCTGAAATAGGCGCCGATATCGGCGGCCCAGACGATGCACAGCGCCAGCAATACCCACCCGTGTCCCTGCGGGCCGGCGTGCAGTGTCGTCAGCGCGACCCAGGCGGGTATGAAAATGCACAGCCCGACGGCAAGCTTCAGCCAGACATGTTCACGTGACGGCGATGCCGCGAACGTGTAGCCACGCAACCAGGTCAGGCTGACCAGCCACCATGCGACGCCGGCCAGTATCACCGCCAGCCACAACCACGGGGTCAGCCGCGCCCACCACAGCACGGCCAGCAGCGCCAGCGTGAAGGCCAGCATGGCGGCGCGTGCACTGACGCTGCGCAAGCCGCATGCGCCTGTCCATTCCCATTCGGCCGCAAGAAACACGGCGGCGACGACCAGGGCAAAAAGCCATGTCGGCGGAAACACGATGACGGCCACCGCCAATGGCGCCAGGATCACGGCGGTGAGTACGCGCTGAAGCAGCATGCAGTTTTCCGGTCAGTGCCGCGTGCAGGTGGCAGGCGGGGCAATGGCGATGCGGTGCAGTGTGCGCATGGCGTCGTTGGTGGCAGGCATGATGGCCATCGAGGACGCTTCAGAGCGCCATCAATTCGTCTTCCTTGGTTTTTACCACCTGGTCGACCTGTTTGACGAAGCTGTCGGTCAGTTTCTGGATCTCGTCGTCGGCCTGATGCTGGTCGTCCTCGGTGATCTCTTTTTCCTTGAGCAGTTCCTTGACCTGCTGGATGGCGTCGCGGCGAATGTTGCGGATGGCGATCTTGGACTGCTCACCCTCGTGCGCGACGTGCCTGGCCAGCTCCTTGCGGCGCTCTTCGGTCAGCGCCGGAAGGTTGAGCCGGATGACATTGCCGGCCGTGGTCGGCGTGACGCCGATGTCCGAGCCGAGGATGGCCTTTTCGACCGCCGCCACCATGGGCTTTTCCCATGGCGTGATGGTCAGTGTGCGTGCATCGCTCACGGTCACCGTGGCCACCTGGCTGAGCGGCATGTCCGAGCCGTAATAGGGCACCTTGATGCCCTCGACCAGGGCCGTGCTGGCACGACCGGTACGCAGGCGGCGCAGCTCGTGTTCGAGCGCGTCAATGCTTTTGCCCATGCGGGTTTTGGCGTCGTTCTGGATGTCGTCAAGCACGGGAAACTCCGTTTGGAATCGGTATCCGTTCGAGTATAGCAAGTCGCGTTGTCGCGTATTCAGCCGTCGTTGTCGACCAGCGTGCCGATGGTCTCGCCGCGCACGATGCGCATCAGGTTGCCGGGATGGGTCATGTCGTAAATGCGCAAGGGCATGCCGTGGTCGCGGCACAACGCAATGGCTGCCGTGTCCATGACCGCCAGCTTGTGCTCGATGACGTCGTCGTAGCTGATCCGCTCGTAGCGCCTGGCGGACGGATCGCGTGCCGGGTCGGCGCTGTACACACCGTCCACCTTGGTCGCCTTGAGCAGCAGGTCGGCACCGACCTCGACGGCACGCAGGGCGGCGGCCGAATCGGTGGTGAAGAACGGGTTGCCGATGCCGGCCGCGAACAGCGCCACGCGACCTTTTTGCAGATGACGCACGGCGCGGCGGCGGATGAAGTCCTCGGCCACATCGTGGATGGGGATGGCGCTCATGACGCGGGCTGTGCCGTCGCGTTTCTCGATCGCATCGGACATGGCCAGCGCGTTCATCACCGTGGCCAGCATGCCCATGTGGTCGCCGGTCACGCGGTCCATGCCGGACGCGGCCAGGCCGGCACCGCGAAAGATGTTGCCACCACCGATGACCACGCCGACTTCCACGCCCGCCGCCTGCACTTCGAGGATCTCGTCGGCCAGGCGTCCGATGACCTTGGGATCGATGCCGTAGTCCTCGTCCCCCATCAAGGCCTCGCCGGATAGTTTGAGCAGGATGCGTCGGTAGGTGGGGGCATCGGTCATCGCAGGCTCTCCGGGGTGGGGGTGTGGGGTGCGGGCATTGTAGCGGGTGGGGCAAGAGGCAGGGGCTAGGGGCTAGGGGCTAGGGGCTAGGGGCTAGGGGCTAGGGGCTAGGGGCTAGGGGCTAGGGGCTAGGAGTTCGCGTAATCCTGCTTTTCGTCCCTCGTCCCTCGTCCCCAGCCGCTAAAAAAAGGGCCGCGATCTCTCGCGGCCCCTTCCATCAGCAGAATCAGGCAAACCTCAAACCAGCCTCAAGCCAGCCCCGCCTGCTTCATCACTTCGGCGGCGAAGTCCTCATCCTTCTTCTCGACGCCTTCGCCGACGGCCAGGCGCACGACCTGCTTGACGCTGGCGCCTTCCTTCTTGAGTGCGTCGCCGACGCTGACGCCGGTGTCCAGCACGTACGGCTGGCCGGTCAGGGTCATTTCGGCGATCACCTTGCGGATTTTGCCGGAGACGATCTTCTCGAGGATCTCGGCCGGCTTGGACTGATCCTTTTCGGTCAGCTGGCCCTGCGCGATTTCCTTTTCCTTGGCCACGACATCGGCCGGCACGTCGGCGGCGTCGACATACTGCGGGTTCATCGCGGCCACGTGCATGGCGATGCCCTTGGCCAGTTCGGCCGAGCCGCCATCCAGGGCGGCGAGCACGCCGATGCGGCCACCGTGGATGTAATTGCCGATGTTGCCGTCGCCATCGACGCGCGCCATGCGACGCACGTCGATCTTTTCACCGATGGTGGCAACCAGGGCCTTGGCCGTGTCCTCGACCGAACCGTTGCCGTCGGGGTAGGCGGCAGCCTTGAGTGCGTCGATGTCGGCGCTGTCGCTTTCCAGTGCGACCTTGGCCACGTTGTCGGCGAACGTCAGGAAGCCCTTGTCCTTGGCCACGAAATCGGTTTCGCAGTTGATTTCGACCAGCACGGCCTTGCCCTTGTCCTGGGCGCCGATGATGCGGCCTTCGGCGGCCACGCGGCCGGCCTTCTTGTCGGCCTTGGCCAGGCCCTGCTTGCGCAGCCATTCCATGGCGGTGTCGACATTGCCCTCGTTTTCGACCAGGGCCTTCTTGCACTCCATCATGCCGGCGCCGGAACGCTGGCGCAGCTCCTTGACCAGTTGTGCACTGATTTGCATGGGTAAACCTCGTGTGTTGCGCGGGGCATGCTTTTGCGGCATGCCCCGGGAAAGATTATTCGCCGGCGGCGGCCTTGTCGTCGGCCTTTTTGTCTTCGGCTTTGGGCTCACTCGCGGCAGCCTTGTCGGCGGCAGGAACGGCGGCTTCGGCCTTGGCGGGCTTGTCATCAGCCTTCTTGGCGGCACGTGGCGCGCGCTTGGCCTTGTCGGCCTTGGCGACCGGGTTGCCGTCGGCGTCCAGCTCGACGAATTCTTCGGCGTCGCCCTGCTTGGCCGGCGAAGCGGCCTTGCCTTCCAGGATGGCGTCGGCGGCGGCACGCGTGTACAGCTGCACGGCGCGGATGGCGTCGTCGTTGCCGGGGATGGCGTAATCGACCAGCGACGGATCGTAGTTGGTGTCGACCACGGCGATGACCGGGATGCCCAGCTTGCGCGCTTCCTGGATGGCGATCGACTCATGGCCGATATCGACCACGAACATCGCGTCCGGCAGCTTGTTCATGTCCTGGATGCCGCCCAGCGAGCGCTCCAGCTTTTCGCGCTCGCGGCGCAGCGACAGCACTTCGTGCTTGACCAGCTTCTCGAAGCTGCCGTCGGTCTCGGCGGCCTGCAGTTCCTTCAGGCGCGCGACCGACTGCTTGACGGTGCGGAAGTTGGTCAGCATGCCGCCCAGCCAGCGCGCGGTCACGTACGGCATGCCGCAGCGCTCGGCCTCGGTGGCCAGGGTTTCGCGCGCGGCGCGCTTGGTGCCGACGAACAGGACGGTCTTGCGCTTTTGCGCCAGGCCCGACAGGTAGTTCATCGCGTCGGTGAACAGCGGCACCGTCTTTTCGAGGTTGATGATGTGGATCTTGCCGCGGGCGCCGAAGATGTACGGGGCCATCTTCGGGTTCCAGTAACGGGTCTGGTGACCGAAATGCACGCCAGCTTCGAGCATTTGGCGCATGGTGACTTGAGGCATGTTGTTGCTCCGGATTGTAAGGGGTTGAACCTCCACGCATCCCCGACTTCGACCTCTTGCGAGGCACCCCGAAACCGGTGTCGATGCGTGTGTGTCATTGGTTGACCGGCAAGCCGCGAGGCCCCCGGTTCGGCCAGTGTGCCGCCAAGCGGTTACAATGGCCTTTCGCTGCGCGGGGTTCGGGCCTTTCGGACCTTCATCGAGCGCAGCCCGCAATTGTACCCGGTGCCGCACGGCGACGACAAGCCGGCGTCACCACCATCTGGATATGCATCATGGCAGTGACACCCAAAACCCCCGAAGAGCTGGAAGGCATGCGTGTGGCCGGCAAGTTGGCGGCCGAGGTGCTGGCGGTCCTCAAGGACCACATCAAGCCCGGCGTGACCACCGAGGAAATCGACCAGGTCGCCTACAACCACATCGTCAACGTGCAAAAGGCGATTCCGGCCAATGTCGGCTACCAGGGCTTTCCCAAGACCCTGTGCACGTCGGTCAATCACGTGATCTGCCACGGCATTCCCTCGTCCAGCAAGGTGCTCAAGGACGGCGACATCGTCAATTGCGACGTCACCGTCATCAAGGATGGTTGGCACGGCGACACCAGCCGCATGTATTTCGTGGGTGAGCCGTCGGTGCGCGCCAAACGCCTGGTCGAGGTGACCTACGAGGCGATGATGAAAGGCGTCGAGACCGTGCGTCCGGGTGCCACCCTGGGCGACATCGGCCACGCCATCCAGCAGCATGCCGAAGCCGCCGGTTTCAGTATCGTGCGCGAGTATTGCGGCCACGGCATCGGCAAGATCTACCACGACGAGCCGCAGATCCTGCATTACGGCACGCCGGGGCATGGTTTGCGCCTGGAGAAGGGCATGACCTTCACCATCGAGCCGATGGTCAACGCCGGCAAGCGTCACACCCGCCAGCTGCCGGACGGCTGGACGGTGGTAACCAAGGACCACTCGCTGTCGGCGCAGTGGGAGCACACCATGGTGGTCACCGACGACGGCGTGGAAATCCTCACCCCCTGGCCCGACGCCGCCTGAGCGCTTCAATCGCGCCATGCCATGTCGGGTTGATGAAGCCAACCCGACCTACGTGGTCTCAAGCGTCGTCGTGTTGCGGTTTCCACGCCTCGCGGAGTTTTTTCTGTACCGGCGCGGGAACGGCTTCGTAGTGGCTCAGATCCATGGCGAAGCGGCCTTCGCCGGCGGTCATGGACTTGAGCTCGGTGGAATAATCGGCCAGCTCGGCCAATGGGACTTGCGCGCTGATGACCAGGGTGCCGTCGCGGCGCGCGTCGGTGCCGAGGATGCGTGCGCGCTTGGCCGCCAGACCGCCGGTGACGTCGCCGACGTGTGATTCGGGGATGCTGACGTCGATCTCGACGATCGGTTCGAGCACCAGCGCGTGTGCCTTGGCCACGGCATCCAGGAACGCCTTGCGGCCGGCGGTGACGAAGGCGATTTCCTTGGAGTCGACCGGATGGTGCTTGCCGTCGTGCACGGTGACCCGGATGTCCTGCATGGCGTAGCCGGCAATGGCGCCTGATTGCATGGCTTGCTGCACGCCTTTTTCCACCGCCGGCAAGAACTGGCCGGGCACGGTGCCGCCCTTGACCGCATCGACGAACTCGAAGCCGTCGCCGCGGGGCAGGGGTTCCACGCGCAGGAATACCTCGCCGAACTGGCCGGCGCCGCCGGTCTGCTTCTTGAGCCGGTAATGGCCTTCGGCGCTGGCGCTGATCGTTTCGCGATAGGCGATGCGCGGTGGGCGCGTATCCACGTTGACGCCATAGCGTGCGCTCATGCGCTCGAGCATCACTTTCAGGTGCAGCTCGCCAAGACCGCGCAGGACGGTTTCGTTGAGCTCCCGGTGATGCTCGATGCGCAGGCAGGGATCTTCTTCGGACAGTTTCGTCATCGCCTCCGACAGTTTCTGTTCCTGACCTTTGTGCGCCGGCTCCACGGCCAGCCCGAACATCGGATGCGGAAATTCCAGCGGTGCCAGGGTGATCGCATCCTCGTCATGGCTGTCGTGCAACACGGCGTTGTAGTGGATGTCGTCGACCTTGCCGATGGCGGCAAGGTCACCCGGTCCGGCCGACTTGATTTCGTGATGTTCCTTGCCCTGGATCGCCAGCAGGTGACCGACCTTGAATGCCTTGCGGCCGTCGTTGATGTACACCTGCGCATTGCGGCGCAAGGTGCCCTGATGAATGCGAAACACGCCCAGCTTGCCGACGAACGGGTCATTGATGATCTTGAACACGTTGGCGATGACGTGGCGGTCTGCATCGGGTTTGGCGTTGACGGGGGTGGCGTCCTTGCCGTGTCCGCGCATGAACGGGGGCGGGTTGCGCTCAGCGGGGGACGGCAACAGGCGTTCGGCCAGCTCCAGCAACTCGGCAACACCAGTGCCGGTGCGCGCGGAGACGAAGCAGATCGGCACCAGATGGCCTTCGCGCAGGCATTGTTCGAAGGCATCGTGCAATTCCTGCCGGCCCAGGGCTTCCTCGCCCGTATCGAGGTAGTGCGCCATCACCGACTCGTCGATTTCCACGACCTGGTCGAGGATGCGCTGGTGGGCGTCGGCCAATGACGAGAACACGGGTTGGCCTTCGGTGTGGAAAAAGCAGTCGAGCACCGTGTCGCCGTCTGCCGCGGGCAGATTGACCGGCAGGCATTCGTTGCCGAACGCCTCTTGCAGATCCGCGACCAGCGTGGCCAGATCCAGCCCGTCCATGTCGATGCGGTTGACCACCAGCAGTCGCGCCAGCCCGCGCTGGCCGGCGTAGTGCATCAGTCGCCGGGTACCGCGTTCGATGCCGTTGGCGGCGTTGACCACCACGGCCACGGTTTCCACGGCATTGAGGGTCGCCAGGGTCGGACCGCGGAAATCGGCATAGCCGGCGGTGTCGATCAGGTTGATGTGGCTGTCGGGGCGTTCGATGGCAGCGATGGCGGTGTCGATGGAGTGCCCGTGTTCCTGCTCCTGGGGGTCGAAGTCCGACACCGTGTTGCCGTGCTCGACATCGCCAGCCACGGGCAAGGCGCCGCCGGCATGCAACAGGGCTTCGAACAAGGTGGTCTTGCCGGCACCGGCGTGGCCGGTCAGGGCAATGTTGCGGATCCGATCGGCGTGGCTCATGACGTGCCTCCCATGGACTGGATGTCATGGTCGTCCGCAGCGCCGTCAAGCATTGCGCTTGGGCGGGCGGTCATGGCGAAATCAATAGTGTGTAGCGTTGCGTTTTCAGCGAACCGGGTCAAGACCCGGAACCTTGGGCCGTTCACGGCAGTCCATGCATGGCGAGGGATGCGTTTGCGGCAATCCCGTTACAGTAGACCGGCCGGTCGTGCGAATCGGTGCCGAATCGACACAGGACATTGCCATAACCATGCCGTATTACTACGGCGCCACGGGCGCTTCCGAGGATGGTATCCACCGGTGGCAGCCGCATACGCGGCGCCCGCTGGTGCGTGGCAGTGGGCGAGGCTCGGGCCTGGCGCGCGTGATGCTGCAGGAGATGCGTTGGCGCAAGCCGCCGCGGCACATGGCGTTGCGCATCTTTGCCGTGGTGCTGACGTTTGTTCTGCATGTGGTGATTTTCATGTTGATGTCGTTGGGGCGGGCACCGGCTCCGGCGCCTGTTGCGGAACAGGCGGCCACGATCGAGGTGCGCCTGATCAACCCGCCCAAGCCACCGCCACCGCCGCCGCCAATCAAGATGCCCGTGCGCAAGACCGGGCCGGCGGCGCAGCCGAAACCGCACAGTGCCAAGCGCGCCCCCGCGCCCGCGACGCCGCCGGTTCCGACACCGTCGCTGGCGACACCAAAGGTGAGCGTGACCCCGCAGAAGCAGAAAGTGGAACCGGCGCAGGTCAAGCCGGTCCAGCCGCACGCAGCGAAAAGCCCGCCGGCGGTAAAACCGCCCCCGGTCGTCACGCAGCCACCGCGGGTGGTCGAGGAAATGTCCCGGCAAGCCTTGCCCGCGCCGGATCTGGATGCGATCCAGATCGTGCCGGTCAAAAAGGCCTCGACACGGCTGCGGCCGATTCCCGCGCAGGACAATGCGCTGACCGTGACCGTGGGCCAGGCGGACCTGAAGGTCGACACTGCTGCGCCATCGCCACCGCAATCGTTGGCCCCGTCACAGGTGACGGCGTCGGCGCCGGACCTGCCCGAGGTGCAACTGGCAACAGCCGTCCAGCAGATCAAGCCGGAAACGCGCAAGGCGCCATCCATTGCCCCGCAAATCGCGACGCCGCAGGTCAACCCGTCGGTCGTGGCGCAACCGCTGCCGTTGCCACAGGTGCCAATGGCGACCAGCATGCCGGATTTGAACCTGCCGACGGCCGATGTGCCGGCCCCGCAAGCGCCGCAGGTACAGACGCCCACCGTGCAGATTGCGCAGATTGAGCGGCCATCGAGCGCGGTCTCAAGCGCCACTCGGACCGCATCGGCGACTTCAGCGGCCAAGCCGCAGCTGTCCAATGTGCGCGGCGCCGACACCTGGCTGCCCGCCAACGACCAGTTCCAGTCGGTACCCGAACAAGCGGGTGGACAGCAGGCCGGCGTGCAGCCGTCGGCGGTATCGACGGGCCAGGTTCAAGTTGTTCCACATGGCAACTCGGACGTGATGGCGCGCAGCAGCGATCGGCTTGGCTACAAGTCGACCATATTCAATCAGTACTGGGCGCCGCTGAACGAAACGATCCTGGACACCTTCCTGCGCCACATGATCGAACGGCTGACCGTCAAGCACACCTTCCATGTGGCGCCGGGCGTACGCCTGCACTGTTTCGTGGGGCCGTTGGCCATTTTCGCCGGCTGTGCGGGCGATCCGCCGCGCAAGGCGTCAAGCAAGAGCCATGACAGACGCTTGAACATGGCCCCGGCGCGCTCGCTGGTGCCGGGCATGTCGACCTCGGCGCCGGCACGCAAGTCCGGCACGCCAAGCCTGGATCTGGACAACACCGCCAAGTGCGTGACCGCACGCGTGGCCGGCGCGCCGCCACCGCCGGGGTGTCCTGGCGCACCGGCAACCGGCAAGTCCGATGTCTGGAAATGAACTGGTGGTGTGCGGGGTCGCTATAGCAGTCGCAACAGCTCGGTCATCAGCGGCAGGCGGCGGATACGCACGGTGGTGGCGGCGTGCACCGCGTTGGCCAGCGCCGGGACGGCCGATGACACAGCCACCGGGCTGGCGCCACCGGGCGCGGCGTCGGACGGAACGGCGTAGACCTCGACCTTGTGCGGCAGTTGCGCCATGTGTGCCAGCGGGTAGTCGTTGAAGTCGTGCTGTTGCACCTGACCATCGGCGACCGTGATGGCCTGGCCAAGCGCCGTGCCGATGCCGAACAAGGTGCCGCCCATGGCCTGGGCTTCCAGACCGATCGGGTTGACCACGCGGCCGACGTCGATGGCGCATACCGCACGGTGCACGATCAAGCGTTCGCCGCGCACTGACACTTCGAAGGCGTGCGCACAGTAGCCGCCGTAACTGGCGTGGCAGGCGATGCCCAGGCCATGGCCGTTGCGCGGCGGGTGTTTCCAGTCGATGCGCGCGGCGGCCAGGTCGAGCACGGCGCGCAGGCGGCGGGTATCGAGCGCGCCGCCACCGCGCAGCGGAATCATGCGCGGATCGCCCAGCAGTTCGTGACGCAACTCGAGCGGATCACGGCGCAGCTCGTGGGCGATCTCGTCGAGAAAACCTTCGACGACGAAGGTGTTGGTCACGTTGTTGGCGCCGCGCATCGGGCCGCGCGACAGCACGCTGTCGAGGCCGTACCAGCTTGAATCGAGGTTTTCGACCAGGCCGGCGGGCAGGGCATCGGGATCGACTTCCGATGTCCACAAGCGGTCGGCCGGCGTGCTGCGTCCGGCCAGTGCCGAGGGGCTGGCCATGTGCTGGCGCCAGCCGATGATGTGGCCATCGCGATCCAGCGAGGCCTTGAGTTTGTGCACCGCCATGGGGCGATAAAAATCGTGGGTCAGACCGTCCTCGCGGGTCCACATCAGCTTCACGCATTTGCCGGCGGCCTTGGCCAGCATGACGGCTTCGGCCACGAAATCGTGATCCACGCGTCGACCCAGGCCACCGCCGGTACGCGGCACCTGGATGTCGATCTGGTCCGGCGACAGGCCGGTCAGACGTTGCACCAGTGCCAGCGCTTGCTGCGGTGCCTGCGTGGGCACGATGAGGCTGGCGTGGTCGGCATCGACACGCGCGGTGCAGTTGATCGGTTCGGCCGTCGCATGGGCCACGAACGGTTGCGTGTAGGTTGCCTCGACGTGCCGATGCGCCTGCTTTTCGGCCTTGTCGATGTCGCCGTCGCTGCGCACGTGCGTGGTCGGCTCGGCCTCGCTGTCGAGCAATTTGACGGCCTCGTCGCGCAGTCGGGCCGTGGACGCGTCGACGTGCGGACCCGGTTGCCACGTCAGCTTGAGTTTGTCGAAGCCCTTGAGTGCCGACCATGTGTCTTGCGCCAGCACCGCCACGCCCGGTGCAATGGGCGTGTGTCCGAGCGGCTGCCCGGACTCGGGTTTGACCTGCAATACCTGTTCGACGCCGGGCACCTTGAGCGCCTCGGTGGTGTCGATGGATGCCAGCGACCCACCCGGCCACGGGCAGTGCCTGACCACGGCAACCAGCATTTCGCCCGGATAATGGTCGATGGCGTAACGCGAATGTCCCTGCACCATGGCACGCGCGTCGACGTCGCCGGCACCGCGCCCGATCAACGCGTACTGGTCGGGACGCTTGACCGGCGGTGGCGTGGTGGGCGGTGACTGGCGGGCGGCGTCGGCGACCAGTTCGCCGTACGCATAACGACGCCCGTTCGGCGTGAGGACCGCGCCCTTGTGGCATTGCAGGCGCGCGGCCGCCACGCCGCTGTGCCGCGCCGCCGTCTGCAGCAACAGCCAGCGCGCCAGTGCGCCGGCCTGGCGCAGGTCGGCCCAGGCCGCGGGAATGCTGGTGGCGTTGCCGCTGCGCTGGTGGCCATAGCGCCAATGCACCACGTTGTTGGCGCGGGTCACTTCCGGCCCCAGGCCCAGCACCGTCACGCGCGACCAGTCGCCATCGAGTTCGTCGGCAATGATGCGCGCCAGTGACGTGTGCGTGCCTTCGCCGCAATCGGGGTCGCGTGCACCAATGATGGTGCGGCCATCGGGCTCGATGCGCAGGTACGGGCCCAGTTGCGTCATCTCGTCGCCGAGCAGGGCCAACGGCAGGTCGGTGTCCGCGGCGCGGACAGTACCGACGCCCACGATCAGTGCACCGGTGGCGCCGGCCATGACCTTGAGAAAGCGTCGGCGCGACAGGCGTACGCTGTCGGTCATCAGGCGGAGTCCTTCGTGTTCATGGCTTTCGCAGCGCGCTTGATCGCCGCGCGCACGCGCGGCTGGCTGCCGCAGCGGCACAAGTTGGGCAGGGCATCGATATCGGCATCCGACGGGTCCGGTTTGCGCGCCAGCAGGCCGGCGGCCGCCATCAGCCAGCCGGGCTGGCAGTAGCCGCACAGGATGGCGTCCTCGGCAATCCATGCCTGTTGCAGCGGGTGCAGTTCGGTCGCGTCGGGGGCCAGGCCTTCCACGGTCGTGACCCGGTGTCCTTCGAGCTTGTGCATCGGCTTGTCGCAGCCTGGCGCAGCATCGCCATCGATCAGCACCGTGCAGGCGCCGCAATCGCCCTTGTCGCAGCCATACTTGCAACCGGTCAGGCGCAGGATGTCGCGCAGGTACCATATCAACGGCATGTCCGGATCACCGGTGTGCAGGTAGTGCTCGCCGTTGACGACAAGCTTGATGCCCGTGCGTGGCGCGACGGGCGTGATCGAATCGGGTGCGGTGTGCTGCGCCTGTTGCATGGCGATCTCCGGACAGTGGCGGTCATTCTCGCAAACCGCGCGCATGGATGGGTCGCTGAATCCTGAACGCCGGGTGCGCGTGATCCATGGCCAATTACCATAACCATGGCAATTGCCTTTTCCACGGGTGCGCGTGAGACTGGCGGTTTTTCGCCCATTGTCGCAGCTTCCATACCCGTGAACGATAAAGTTTCCACATTGCCACTGGCCGCCAACGCCCCCTGGGTCGTGATGAAGTTTGGCGGGACCAGCGTGGCCACCGCCCCGCGCTGGCGGACCATTCTCGAGCTGGCCACGGCCACGCGCGCCGAGGGCGTGCGCGTGCTGCTGGTCGTGTCGGCCCTGTCGGGTGTCACCGACAAGTTGAAAGCGCTGTGCGGCATGGCCGACAAACCAGCGCGCCTGGCCCAGGCCAAGGACATCATCACCCAGCATCACACCTTGCTGGCACGCATGAAGATGGCGGTGCCAGCGTCGCTGGAAGTGCATTTCGAAAGCCTGCGCGAACTGGCGGCCGCAGGGCCCGGAAGCGAGCCGCTGTACTGGCGCGCAGCGGTACAGGCGCATGGCGAGTTGATGTCCAGTGCCCTGGGCGCGGCGTACCTGAGCGCGCACGGACTGGCTACCGGCTGGATTGATTCGCGCCAGTATCTCGAGGCCGCCGCGCTGCCGAACCAGAACGCGCGGGTGCGGATCCTGTCGGCCATGGTCGACGTGCATCCCGATGCCGAGGCGCGTGCGCGTCTGGCCGGCGAAGGCGAGGTGTGCATCGCCCAGGGCTTCATCGTGCGCGACGATGCCGGTCATACCGTGCTCCTGGGGCGCGGTGGCTCGGACACGTCGGCGGCGTACTTCGGTGCGTTGCTCGATGCCCGACGCGTGGAAACTTGGACCGACGTGGCCGGCATGTTCACGGCCAACCCGCGCCAGGTGCCGAACGCACGATTGCTGCGCCGGCTCGACTACGAAGAAGCGCAGGAAATTGCCACCACCGGTGCCAAGGTGCTGCATCCGCGTTGCCTGTCGCCATTGCGCGAGCCGCGCGTCCCGCTGTGGATCAAGGACACCCAGAACCCGCACCTCGACGGCACCGTGATCGGTCCGCGCGAGCGCGACGCCGCGCCCAGCGTCAAGGCCATTTCCACGCGCAAGGGGTTGACCCTGGTATCGATGGAATCGGTCGGCATGTGGCAGCAGGTCGGCTTTCTGTCGGATGTGTTCGAGGCGTTCAAGCGTCACGGCCTGTCGGTGGACTTGATCGGCTCGGCCGAGACCAACGTGACCGTGTCGCTGGACCCGACCGAGAACCTGCTCGATTCCGATGCCGTGGCGGCACTGGCCGCCGACCTGGCCAAGGTGTGCCGGGTCAAGGTGATCGCGCCTTGCGCGGCCATCACCCTGGTCGGGCGCGGCATGCGCTCGATGTTGCATCAGTTGTCGTCGGTGCTGGCCGAGTTCAAGCAGTTGCGCGTGCACCTGCTGTCGCAGTCATCCAACAACCTCAACCTGACCTTCGTGGTCGACGAGGAAGTGGTCGAAGGCTTGCTGCCGCGCCTGCATGCGTTGCTGGTGAGCAGCGGCAGCCTGCGTTGCGACGATGCCGAGCTGTTCGGACCGGCCTGGCAGTCACTGTATGGCAGCGGCGATGCGCCGACGTCGGCGCGCACGGCGTGGTGGCAATCGGAGGGCGAACGCAAGCGCCTGCTGGAGCTGGCCGCCGAACGCACGCCGCGCTATGTCTACCATTTGCCCACGGTGCGCGAGCGCGCCCGGCAACTGGCCGGCCTCAAGAGCGTTTCGCGGCGCTGGTACGCGGTCAAGGCCAACACGCACCCGGCGATCGTGGCCGCGCTGGCCGAGGAAGGTTTCGGACTGGAATGCGTCTCGCCCGGCGAGCTGGCCGCGGTGGCAAAGATCGCCCCGGATGCGCCGCTGCTGTTCACGCCCAACTTCGCGCGCCGCGAAGACTTCGCCATCGCGCTCAAGACCGACGCCTACGTCACGGTCGACGCCTTGCACCCGCTGGAGCATTGGGGCGAGCTGTTCTCCGACCACGACATTCTGTTGCGCGTGGACCTGGGCCGCGGTCTGGGCCATCACGAAAAGGTGCGCACCGGCGGCAACACCAGCAAGTTCGGCCTGCCGCTGGACCAACTCGACACCTTCCTGGATCTGGCCGCAAAACATCGCGTGCGTATCCGCGGCCTGCACGCGCATCTCGGCTCCGGCGTGCTCGATGCGTCGCACTGGGGCGAGGTGACGGCACAGCTGGCGGCGCTGGCCGAGCGCATCGGCAGCATCGACGTGCTCAACATCGGCGGCGGTCTGGGCGTACCCATGCGTCCGGGCGGGCAGCCGCTGGACATGGACGCGCTGGATGCCGCACTGGCCGAGGTGCTGGAGGCCTATCCGCAATACCGTCTGTGGATGGAGCCGGGACGTTTCCTGGTCGCCGAGGCCGGGGTGCTGCTCGCGCGCGTCACCCAGCTCAAGCGCAAGGGCTCGCAGCATTATCTGGGCGTGGACGCGGGCATGCACAACATGATCCGGCCGACGCTGTATGACGCCTGGCACCACATCGTCAACCTGAGCCGCCTGGACGACGCACCGGGTG
>DASSKC010000142.1:0-28062 GCA_035690885.1 Oleiagrimonas sp.
CCCAACACCTACCCGGCCTACGCCAACGTGCCGTACATGAGCGTGAACCTGTACAAGCCCAAGACCCGGCCCAAGTACTCGATCCAGGTGCTGACCTGTCATGAAGGCCGCCCCGGCCACAACCTGCAGATCCCGGTCGCCGTGCAATTGTCGAACCTGCCGGAGTTTCGCCGTCACGCCTATTACAACGCGTTCGGCGAAGGTTGGGCGCTGTATTCGGAAATCCTCTGCGACCAGCCGATGGGGCTCTACACCAACCCGTATTCCAAGTTCGGCTATCTCAATTACCAGATGTGGCGCGCCGTGCGTCTGGTGGTCGACACCGGCATCCACGCCTACGGCTGGGATCGCGCCCGGGCGGTCAAGTACATGCAAGACAATACCGCGCTGGCCAAGCAGAACATCGCCACCGAGGTGGATCGCTATATCGTCTGGCCGGGCCAGGCGCTGAGCTACATGATCGGCGAGCAAACCATCCTCAAGCTGCGTGCCGAGGCCAGGAAGAAGCTCGGCGACAAGTATTCGCTGAAAGACTTCAACGACGTCGTGCTCGGCCAGGGCAGTCTGCCGATGGCGGTGCTGACCGACGTGGTGCATCGCTGGATCGACAACACGCTGGCCGGCAAACCCGCCGACCAGCTGCCGTTTGCGTGCAAGCCACGCACCATGCAGACGTGTACCGACACGGGCCGCAGCAACGACTGACTCGCGTTTGCGCGGGTCCCTCATGGCATATGAGCATGTACGCGACCACCTACATCAGGTATAACACCGTGTATCAAAAGGCGTCGCCGACCCTGGTCGGCAGACGTCTCCTCGACGCGGTCCCCCGGTAACGGAAGTTCCGGCAAACCGCGCTACACAACGCGTCAACGGTTTGTGCCGATCACAAGCGCCCTTGTCGGGCGTGGTGTGGAGCCGCGCGCGTTGCCAACCCGGCGTGACCGGTCGAGGAAGCGTGAGCATGCCTTCACCATGGCGTCGGGCCATCCAGACAGAATGTGCAGCCCGACTGCATCCGAACGAGGGGAGAACCATGCCCGCGCCCATCACCGCCAGCATTTCCAACACCAACCCGGCTTCCGCCGGACCCACCACCAGGCTCGCGATGCTTGTCATCGCCTTCGCGGGACTGGGCGGTTTTCTTTATGGCTTCGACATCGGCGTCATTTCCGGCGCGCTCAAGTTCATGAGTGACGAGCTGAGGTTTCCCGCCAGCGATGCCGGCCTGATTGTCGCGTCCGTGCTGTATGGCGGTGCCGTGGCGACGTTTTTCTCCGGCTCGATGGCCGACCGTTTCGGCCGCCGCTGGTCGATCAACGTCTCCTCGATCGTCTTCATCGTCGGCACCGTGCTGGTCATGGTGGCGGGCAATTTCCACATGGTGCTGGCCGGACGCCTGATCGAGGGCCTCGGTGTCGGCATCATCACCATCGTGGTGCCGCTGTATCTGGCCGAGACGCTGCCGACCAAACTGCGCGGGCGTGGCATCGCCTTGTTCCAGTTGTGCCTGACCTTCGGCATCGTCATCGGTTATGCGGTCAATTACGCACTGAAGGCCGACGGCGCCTGGCGCGAAATGTTCGGCGTCGCACTGATCCCCGCGGTCGTGTTCCTGCTTGGCGGCCTGTTCGTGCTGCCGCGTTCGCCGCGCTGGCTGTATACCCACGGACATGAAGATGAAGCCCGCGGCGTGCTGGCCAGGACCCAGGGCAGTGACAGCGTCGACAACTCGCTGGCCGAGATGAAGGCCGTCATCGCCGAGGAACGCGCGCGCGGCAAGGGTTCGTGGCGCCAATTGTTCCACCCCGGCTACAACAAGGCGTTCCTGATCGCACTCGGCGTCGGCGTGTTCACGCAGTTGACCGGCATCAACGTGTTGCTGCAATTCGCCGCGCCGTTGCTCGATGCATCGGGCCTGCATGTGGCCATTCTCGGCAGCGTCGGTATCGGCATCGTCAACTTCGTCGTCACCATCATCGCCCTGGCGCTGGTGGACAAGATCGGCCGCCGCCCGCTGCTGATCTTCGGCACGGCCGGCATCGTGCTGTCGATGGCGTTCGTCGGCATCGTGCAGGCGTTCTTTCCGGAATCGGCCTTCACCGGCTACGCCACCCTGGCCGGCCTGATGGCGTTCGTGGTGTTTTACGCCGTCGGTCCCGGCGTGGTCGTGTGGCTGGCCATTTCCGAGGTCATGCCGCTGGCCATCCGCGCCAAGGGCATGTCGGTGGCGTTGTGCGCCAACTCGCTGACCTCGGCCCTGCTCGGCAACGTGTTCATGTGGATCGTCGCCGGTGTCGGCTACGCCGGCCTGTTCTTCATGTTCGCCGCCTGCACGGTGGTCTACCTGCTGATCGCGATCTTCCCGCTGCCCGAAACCAAGGGCCGCTCGCTGGAAGAGATCGAGAACGAGCTGTTCCAGAGCACCAAGCGCGCCTGACGGCAGCATCAACGCAGCAAGACGACGTCCCGTGTGTGGCTACCGCACACGGGACGTTTTCATGTGCGGCACCCAGACAACGTCGCTGCCTCGCATATCATTTCAGCAAATACACACTCTCGCCCGGAGAGATAATCGCCATGGTTCGCGAAGCGGGTAGCGCGCAGCGCTACTGTCCCCCTTCAGATGCGGCGGAGGGGTGGAGGAAAAGGCCCGCAGGGTGGCCGACAGGACGTCGGCCAGTTTGTCGCGGGCCAAGGATGGCCCGTCGACAAACCCCCGGAACCCCGCAGCGAACCCGAAGGGCGCATCTGTCGGGGTGGCCTTCTCTTGGTTACTTCTCTTGGCCAGCAAGAGAAGTAACTCGCACCCCGTCAGGGGTGCGAAACCGCTCTCACGCGTGCGAGCAACGCCTTCCCATTGTCGAATGGCGTGACACGTCAATCGACTCGGCACAACCTTGAAGCCCCCAGGGCTTGCCTCAGTTGTCCTGCAAAATCACCACCACACGACGATTCTTGGCGCGACCCGCCGGCGTCGAATTGCTGGCCACCGGGCTGGTTTCGCCCATGCCGGCCACCGAAATGCGTGAAGCATCGACGCCCTTTTCCACCAGCGCATCGCGCACCGATTGCGCACGCTTGAGCGAGATGGACTGATTGACGGCGGCGTTGCCGCTGGAGTCGGTATAGCCCTCGATGCGAACGCGCTTGCCGGGCTTGGACTGCACGAACTGGACCAGTTTGCCCAAATGCGCCTTGGCGGACGGACGCAACGACGTCTGGCCGGTCGCGAACGCCGCGCCGCCGAGCGTCATCTGCAAACCCTCGGCGCCACGCGTGGCCGTGAGATGTTCCAGCTGTTGACGCATCAACTTGACCGCACTGGCGGCGAGATCAGCCTGATGCCTTGCGGCGGCCGCGGCCTGCGATTGCGACTGCGCCAGCTTGCGTGCCTGGGCCGCCTCCGCCTGTGCTTTCTGCGCCGCCTGCGAATAAGCCAGGCCCTGCGCCTGCAGACGCATGGTCTGTTCGGCGGCGACCTGGTTTTGCAAGCGCTCGCGCGCCAGGGCACGACGGGTCGCGGCGGCATTGCGGCGGCTGGCCTGAAGCAGGATCTGGTCGTGCTCGTGGCTGAGCTGGGTCAGCTTGTGACGGGCCTCGGCCAGTTGTGCGGCGGCCTTGGCCAGATCGACCTTGCGCTCGGCAATATACAGCGCGTAAGCCCGACGGTCGTCATCGGCAGCATGCAGCTGCTGCACGGATTGGCGCGCCAGGATACGTTGAGCCTGCGCGTAACGGCCCAGCACCGGATCGCTCTGCAACTGGTTGAGAGCGTGCGACAAGCGCTGGTAGTCGAGGTCCTTGTCGGCGGCCACCGCAGTACCCGCGGCCATGGCCAACAACGCCACGCAAGTGATCTTCGCGAAGGTTTTCATGCGTGGCCTCCTGTCGATGCCGATGCGGGCACGGCCGGTGCACTTGACGCCGGTGCCGGCTGCGGCAAGGTGATCTGACTGGGCAGACCGTTGTTGTTGTCACGGCTGGACGACTCTTGTGCCGGGGCGGACGGCGTCGACGGCTCCAGCAATTGCGCGCGCAGACGCTGGTTTTCGGCATTCTGCTTGCGAATGCGATTGCGCAATACGGCCAGTTCGGCGCGTGTCTGCGCCAGGCGACTGTCGGCCAGCGATTCGCGGGCCATGTCGGTCGCCTTGTCGTATTTTTTGGCCGCCATCGCCGCTTGCGCCGCCTGGAAGCGCTTTTTGGCAAAGCCCAGGTCCACCGGCGCATAGTCGGCCGCCTGCGCCTTTTGCGCCGCCGTCAGCTGCTGTTGGGCGCGGGTCATCAAGCCGGTCGGCGGCGGCGTGCTGGCGCAGCCGACGAGAAGCATCATGGTCGCGGCGCCAACCAGCGTCCGGACGCGCGATGCGGAAAGTGGCGTCAGTGTCATAAAACGTGACCTTCGAGGTGTTAACGGGCGTGGTGATGCGCCACAATTTACACCACAATCGTAACCACGACAGGTACCCAATGGACATCGGTTATTTTCTCAAACTGATGGTCGACAAGGGGGCGTCGGACATGTTTCTGACGACGGGTGCCCCGGTCAACATCAAGGTCGAAGGCAAACTCTACGCCCTCGGCAACACCGGCCTGCCGCACGGCATGGTCAAGAAGATCGCCTACTCGTTGATGGACGAGGGCCAGGTACCGCAGTTCGAGCGCGACCTGGAGCTGAACATGGCGCTGGCGGTCAAGGAAGCCGGCCGCTTCCGCATCAACGTGTTCAAGCAGCGCGGCGAGGTGGGCATGGTGATCCGCGCGATCAAGAGCGAGATCCCCGGCATCAGCGAATTGCAGCTGCCCGAGCTGTTCCGCGACCTGATCATGGAACCACGCGGCCTGATCCTGCTGGTCGGCGCGACCGGCTCGGGCAAATCGACCACGCTGGCGGCCATGCTCGATCACCGCAACCAGAGCAGCTCCGGGCACATCCTCACCATCGAGGACCCGATCGAATACCTGCACCGACACAAGAAATCGGTGATCAACCAGCGCGAAGTGGGCCTGGACACGCACAGCTATCACGAGGCGCTCAAGAACGCGATGCGCGAGGCGCCGGACGTGATCATGATCGGCGAGATCCGCGACACCGACACCATGGAAGCGGCCATTTCGTTTTCCGAAACCGGCCACCTGTGCCTGGCCACGCTGCACTCCAACAACGCGGACCAGACCCTGGAGCGCATCCTCAACTTCTTCCCCGAGTCGGCGCACAAGAACGTGCTGATGAACCTGGCCCTGAACCTCAAGGCCGTGATCAGCCAGCGTCTGGTGATCGGCAAGGACGGACGCCGCCTGCCGGCGGTGGAAGTGCTGATCAACACGCCATTGATCGCCGACATGATCCGTCGCGGCGAGATCCAGGGCGTCAAGGAGGCCATGGACCGCAGCCTGCAAGACGGCATGCAGACCTTCGACCAGTCGCTGTATCGGCTGTACAAGGAAGGTCGCATCGAGCTGGAGGAGGCATTGTCGAAGGCCGATTCACGCGACGGGCTGGCCCTCAAGGTGCGGTTGGCTGAAGGCAGCGGCGAGGAATCCACCGGGCTGGGTACCGCCGATCCATACGACGCCGGCATGTTCTGAGCGGCTTGCCAATGCCCGCTTTCACATCGCCCCGACGGTCGCCGCACGGACTTGACAAGAATGTTTTTCACAGCATGACGATATCTTGCGAAGCCGTGGCCACGCCGCCTTGCCGCGTCCGTCGCAACCCACATGACAAACCGCAACTCATTGATTAACAACAATGATTTTTTAGTGGTCATTTTTTACCCAACACGTCGCTCACCTCGCAGTCATGCGCCGTTCGCGCAACTTTCCCGCAACCGTCCACAAAGTTATCCACAGCTTTTGTGGATAAAGCACAAACCGTCGGCAGTACGTGCATTTAGCGGCGGTTGTGGCTGCATCGCCTGAATACAAGCGCGCAAACTTGCCTGTCGGCAAGCGACCATCCCGGGCCACCCTCGCGACCGCTACACTGCCCGCCATGCCCGAGGTTCTGCGCGTCGCCTTGCCCGTTCCGTTGCCGCAACTGTTCGACTACCTGCCGCCGCGCCGCGGCCAGGCCGAACCGGGTTGTCGCGTGCGCGTGCCCTTCGGACCCGGCCATCGAGTCGGCATCGTGGTCGCACGCGCACCTCATCCGGAGTCCGCGTCGCGCCAGCTCAAACGCGTCGAAACACTGCTCGACGTCGAGCCGCTGCTCGATGCCGAACTGATGGACACGCTGGCCTGGGCCGGCGAGTACTGGCTGGGTGCGCCCGGTGAGGTTTACGCCGGCGCACTTCCGGTGGCGTTGCGCGGAACACGCACGCGTCCGGATCCCGGGATCGAGGCGTGGATGTTGACGCCGGCCGGCCAGACCGAGCTGGATGACGGGCATCGTCGCGGTCGCTCGCTGGCCTTGCTCAAGCGACTCGCCGACGGCATGCGCACCGCCGCCGACCTGACGCTGGCCTTGCCGGGCTGGCGCGATGCGGCGCGACGCCTGGCCAAAGCCGGTCTGGTCGAGCGCACGAGCGTCAACCCGACCACGCTGCCGCGCACGGCGATCGCCGGACCGCCGCTGAACAGCGATCAGGAGCGGGCCGTCAACGCGGTCATCGACGCCGGCGACGGCTTTCAGCCCTTCGTGCTCGAAGGCGTCACCGGCAGCGGCAAGACCGAGGTCTATCTGTCACTGATGAAACGCGCGCTGGCGCGCGATCGCCAGGTGCTGATGCTGGTCCCGGAAATCAGCCTGACCCCGCAAAGCGTGCGCCGCCTGCGCGAACGCCTGGGCACCGAAGTGGAAGTGCTGCACTCGGGCCTGGCCGACGGCGAGCGCGCCCGCGCCTGGCTGCGCGCGCGCGACGGCGACGCGCGTGTGGTGCTGGGCACGCGCTCGGCAATCTTCACGCCGCTGCCGCGTGCCGGCCTGATCGTCATCGACGAAGCACACGACACGTCGTACAAACAACACGAAGGTTTCCGCTATCACGCGCGCGACCTGGCCGTGGTGCGCGCGCGTGCACTGGACGTGCCGGTCATCCTCGGCACGGCAACGCCCTCGCTGGAAACCCTCGCCAATGTCGAGACCGGTCGTTACACGCGCCTGCACCTGCCGGCGCGCGCCGGCGCGCACAAGGCGCCAACCATCAACATCGTCGACATTCGTTCGCAACGCCTGCGCCACGGCTTGTCGCCCGAGTTGATCGCCGCCATCGCCACCACCGCGGCGCGCGACGAGCAAGCGCTGGTGTTCCGCAATCGCCGCGGCTATGCGCCCATCCTGATGTGCCACGGCTGCGGCTGGCACGCGCAATGCCCGCGCTGCGACAAGCCGATGACCCTGCACGCGGGCCGCCAGCGCCTGGCCTGTCATCACTGCGAGCGCGAACGCCGGGTCCCGGAGACTTGCCCGGACTGTGGCCATGGACCACTGCACGCGCAGGGTTTCGGCACCGAACGGCTGGAGGAGGCGCTGCGCGCGCACTTTCCCGAGGTGCCGATCGTCCGCGTCGATCGCGAAACCACGCGCCGGCGCGATGCGTTCGGGAAAATGCTCGAAACACTTGACGAAGGCCATGCCGCGATTCTTGTCGGCACCCAGATGCTGGCCAAGGGCCATGACCTGGCCCATCTGACCCTGGTCGCCATTACCGGCGTGGACGAGGGCCTGCACAGCGTGGATTTCCGCGCCACCGAGCGCCTCGCGCAATTGGTGGTGCAAGTGGCCGGCCGCGCCGGTCGCGCGCGCAAGGCCGGCCGCGTGCTGCTGCAGACCCATCACCCCGACCATGCCTTGCTGCAGGAGCTGCTGCGCAGTGGCTACGCCAGCGTGGCGCGCGGACTGCTTGACGAACGCCGCCTTCTGCAACTGCCGCCTTACGTCAGCCAGGCTTTGCTGCGGGTGGACGGCGCGCAACTGGAAACGGTCGACGCATTCCTTGCCGACGCGCATGCGGCACTTCCATCCGACGATGCGCTGCGTGTGCTTGGTCCGATGCCCGCTCCGATGCCATTGCGCGCCGGTCACCACCGCGGCCAGTTGCTGCTCGAAGCCGATCGCCGCGCGACGCTGCAGCACATGCTCAGACCGTGGCAGGCACGCTTGCTGAAACTGCCCGACAGCCGCAAGGTGCGCTGGTCGATCGACGTCGACCCGGTGGATCTGTATTGAAGCGAGACCAGAGACGAGCGGACCGCGGGCGTCCCCGCCCGCTTGCGGACAGAATGTCCGCGGTCCGATTGGGCGTACGCGGGCGGCGTAAGCGAGAACGGCTCCCGTGCGGGAGCCGTTCTCGTTGCTTGATGATGCCGCCGAAGCTTACGCGGCGAACAGTCCGCGCATCTTCTTCATGGCGTTGGCCTCGATCTGGCGGATGCGTTCGGCGGATACGCCGTATTCATCGGCCAGCTCCTGCAAGGTGGACTTGTTGTCCTCGTTCAGCCAGCGGCGTTGCACGATGTCGCGCGAGCGTTCGTCCAGCTTGCCCATGGCGGCACCGAGGGTGCTCAACCGATCCTGCGCCTGATCGGCATCGGCGACGGTATCGTACGGGTCGGCTTCGTCGTCGCGCAGGAACGCGGCCGGAGCCGGCTTGTCGTCATCGCCGGCGTCGACCGGTGCCTCGAAGCCGATATCGCGGCCTGACAGGCGCGACTCCATCTCGAGCACGGTTTTTTCCGGCACGTTCAAGTCGGCCGCGACGGCCTTGACCTCGGCGGCGTTGAACCAGCCCAGACGCTTCTTGTTCTTGCGCAGGTTGAAGAACAGCTTGCGCTGCGCCTTGGTCGTGGCGACCTTGACGATGCGCCAGTTCTTGAGGATGAACTCGTGCATCTCGGCACGGATCCAGTGCACGGCAAAGCTGACCAGACGCACACCGTGGTCCGGATCGAAGCGCTTGACCGCCTTCATCAGGCCGATGTTGCCTTCCTGAATGAGGTCGGCCAGCTGCAGGCCGTAGCCTGAATAGCCCCGCGCCACATGCACCACGAAGCGCAGGTGGGAGGTGACCAGCTGACGGGCCGAAGCCAGGTCGTTCTCGGACTGGTAATGCCGCGCCAAGGCCTGCTCTTCCTCGACCGTCAGCACCGGAATGCGGTGCACGGCGGAAATGTAGGCATCCAGACTCCCGACGAGACTGGGGACCGGCAGATTGTTGGCGACCAATGTCTGTGACATTGCGGAAAACCTCACTAGCGAAGATGACAGATTAGCACTCCTTATTTTGGAGTGCTAACGGCCGGCAGAGTTCCTTTCAGAACCGCTTCAGCAATTACTAAACCAGATAGTACATCAATCGGCGGGAATTGTCGATCCCCATGCCAACGGCGCACCGTCAGCAAGATCGTCACCACAACCCCACGTAGATGATGATGGGTGCTTTGCCGCCCGGTTCAAGGGGCGGCCAGCGCCGCACGCGCCGGCAGCGACCAGTCGATGGGCGCTTGCCCCCGCTCTTGCAGATAACGGTTGACGGCGGAAAAGTGCCCGCAACCGATGAAGCCGCGATAAGCCGAAAGGGGTGACGGATGCGGCGCCCGCAGCACCAGATGGCGCGATTCGTCGACCAGCCGGCCCTTGGCCTGTGCGTAGCTGCCCCAGAGCAGGAACACCAGCGCGTCACGCTCGCGATTGAGATGATCGATCGCCGCGTCCGTGAACCCTTCCCAGCCCTTGCCCCGATGCGCCCCGGCACGGCCACCCTCGACCGTCAGCACGCTGTTGAGCAGCAGCACGCCGCGGTCGGCCCATGGCACCAGCCAGCCGTGATCCGGCCGCGGCACGTTCATGTCGCGTTCGATCTCGGCAAACACGTTGACCAGCGACGGCGGCACCCGTACGTCGGGCTGCACCGAAAAACACAGGCCGTGCGCCTGACCGGGGCCGTGATACGGGTCCTGGCCCAGGATCACCACTTTCACCGCGTCGAACGGCGTGTGCTCGAACGCCGCGAAAATATCCGCTCCGGACGGATAAACCTGTTTCCCGGCGCGCTTTTCCTCCAGCAGGAACGCGCGCAGCGCCTGCATGTCCGGGCGCTCGAAGTAGTCGCCCAGGCGGGATTTCCAGGAAGCTTCCAGTTGCAGGCGCTCGTTACCCATGTCTCACCCGTGACCTTGCTCCGTCCCCATCATGCCAAAATCGCGCGCCACTGGCTTGCCCCAAAAGTCAGACTCGGCCGTCAGGCTCGGCCGTCACGCCCACGCAAATGCTGGGCCACGCGCAACTGGAACAGCAGCTTGGTGACCAGCAGCCGTTCCTCGACCGGCTTTTCAACCAGGTCGTTGGCGCCGGCGCGAATCAGGACGGCCTGTTTGTCGGCATCGCCGTCACCGGTCATCACCAGCACGGGCAAGCGGCCCCTGGACAATCCGTAGTCGGCGCGAATCCGCTGCAACAGGTCACCACCGGTCAGCTTGCCTTTCAAGGTCACGTCGGTGAGCACCACGTCGGCCACCGGACGCTGCTGCGCACGTGCGGTATCCAGCAACGCGAGCGCATCCTCCACGGTGGTGACATGGTGGACGGTCAAGCCGTACTTTTCCATCATCCGGCGTGTGGCCAGCGCCACCACGCGGCTGTCCTCGACATACAGCACGTCCCCATCGGCCACGCTTTCGGGACTGACATAGCCGCGGATGAATTCGGCCAACGCGTGAAAGCCCAGCGACTTGTCGAAGTAATCGGTGACATCGTCGCCAAGCGCGCGTGCACGCAGACGCTCGTCGACATCGCCGGAAACCACGACCACCGGCACATAGGTCTGCGCCACATGTTCACGGATATAGCGCGCCAGCTCCAGACCATCCATGTCCGGCAGACGCAGGGCGATCGTCACAAAGTCGACCACGCCTTCCTGCAAGGCATCGATCGCCTCGGCACCTCCGGCGCAGGCAACCACCTCGACACCGTCCAGCTCCGTCTCGAGCACGCGCGCAATCAGTTTGCGCACCACCCTGGAACCGTCCACGACCATGACCCGTGGCGCGGCACTGACGACATGGCGGCCAATACTCGTGTTCATGCGCTGCACATCAGGTTCGGGGGATTATCCGGCAACTCAGGCCGCGCGCCGCAACCAGCGTGCGCTGACCAGACGTGCGCCCAGCCAACCCAGCGCGGCCGCCAGCAACGGCGCCAGCAACAACTGCCACCATGCCAGCCCGCCGATCTGGAGTCGACCGCCGTAACTGGCCACCAGCTCGCCGACCGGACCCGCCAATGCCGCTTCCATGACCAGCACCAGCACGCTGGCCACCACGCCGCTGGCCAGGCCATACCAAAGACCGGCGTAAAGAAACGGACGACGCACGAAAGCATGACTGGCCCCCACCAGTTTGAGCACGCCGATTTCCTCGGCACGACCACGAATATCCAGGCGCACGCTGTTGCCGACCACCAACAGCGCCGCCAACGCCAACAGCAGCGCGAGCACGATCACCACGCGCCGCCCCGCATCCACCAGCGCATCCAGCCGCTGGCGCCACGCGCCGTTGTCCTGAACCTGCTCCACACCCGGCATGGCGCGCAATGCGACCGCCAGCGCATGGACCCCGGTCGCCGTGGCATGCTGCCGCGGCTGGACCACGAGCGCGTAAGGCAATGGATTGTAATCCAGCGCTCCGAGCGCGTTTGCGAACCCCTGCATGGAAGCCAGCTCGTGCAGGCCCTGATCCGGTGTCTTGATGGTGACGGTGGACACATCGTCGCGCTGGCGCAGTTTGTCGGCCAGCGTCTGTACCGATGACGATGACGCATCCAGCTGCATGAACACGTTGACCGCCTGGGTGCGCCCCAGGCTGCTCGCCAGTTGCTCAAGATTGCCCAACACCAGCCAGAACGCCAGCGGCAAAGCCAGCGCAAACCCCATCACCAGCACCGTCAGCAGCGTCCCCAGCCGATGCGCCGACAGCCGCTGCATGCTGGTGCGCAAGCTCCAAGCGTGTTGCTCGCGCCACGTTGCCACACGCCGCGGACGGCTGCGGGCGCTGCCGCCCTTGCGTTGACTGGCCGCCATCACGCGACCTCCATGGCCGGAACGTCATCGACCATGCGGCCGTGGTCGAGAATCACCACGCGTTTTTTCATCTGCTTGATCAGGCGCAAGTCATGGCTGGCCACCAGCACCGTGGTGCCGACCTGCTGGAAATCGGCAAACAGGGCCATGATTTCGGCGGCCAGCTGCGGATCGAGGTTGCCGGTCGGCTCGTCGGCGATCAGCACCGCCGGACGCGCGACGATGGCACGGGCAATGCCGACGCGTTGCTGCTCGCCGGTGGAAAGGGTTTGCGGCGGCTTGTCCTCGTGCTCGAGCAGGCCGACCTTTTGCAGTGCCGCGCGCACCCGCCGCGCGCGCTCGGCCAGTGTCATGCCGACGATGATCAGCGGCAATTCGACATTGGCAAACACGCTGCGGTCCATCAGCAACCGATGGTCCTGGAACACCATGCCGAGCTTGCGCCGCAAGGCCGGTACACGTCCGTGGCGCACGCCGGCCAGGTTTTGACCGTCCAGCGTGACCTGCCCCTCGGAAGGGCGCTCGATCAGCGCCAGCAACTTGAGCAAGGTGCTCTTGCCGGCACCGGAATGGCCGGTGACGAACACCATCTCGCCCGATGCCACCTCGAAGGACACCTGCGACAGCGCTTCCTGTCCAGTGGCGTAGTGCTTGCTGACCTGGTCGAAATGGATCACGGCGAGACACGGGTGATGGACATTGCGGCGAGGATAGCAGTGTGGCGACGCGCGAGGGGAAGCATCCGCGCAGGGCGCAGGGCGGGCATTGCCCGCCATCAGACCGCCCTGAATGTTCGGAACCTGGTTGGCGGCGGGCAGTGCCCGCCCTACGTGATCGGCAAGTAGGCCACGTGCGGCGCGAACCTCAACGCCCGCCGAACAGACCGTTGGTCAGACGCCGGAAAAAGCCGCCCTTGGACTTCGGTTGGCCGGCCGGCGTGGTCTGGACCTGAGTGGTCTTGTGCTGTGTCGGTTTCGGCCTGGCCGCTGGCGGCGCCTGTTCGCGAGCGTCGTTTCGCTGGCCATCACGCCGCGAGGAACGGGCCTGACCGTTGCCGGATTTGCGTGACGATTCGCCACGCGGTTTCTGCCCCTGACGCGTCGCTTGCCCGTTGCCGCGCGACTCGCCGGACGCGGCCTGCGACTGCGTCGCCTGGCCTTGCGCACGATCACCACCTTGTCCGCCACGATGACGGTTGCGACCACCGCGCCGACGGCGACGTTTGCGCGGCGCGCCATCAACGCCCTGCTTGCCCTCGGCGGCGGCGGGCGCAGCGGCGCCCGCTGCTGCGGAACCGCCAGCGGACTTGTCGTTGTTTTTCGGTTCGGATGCCGTGGGCGCCGTCGCATGTTGCTGATTGCCCGTGGCGCCATGGCCGCCGCCGGAACGACCGCGGCCACCACGGCTGCGGCGACGCTTGCGCGGGGCCGATGACGATTTCTCGCTGTCGGTCGCGGGTTTGTCGCCCTGTTTGTCGCCCTGCTCGTGACGCTCGCTGGCCGGCGGTGCCTTGGGCATGACCAGCCATTCCGGCTCGATCGTGCCAACCGGCAGCTTCTGCTCGATGTAGGTTTCGATGTCCGGCAGGCTCATCGCGTACAGGTCGCAGGCAAAGCTGATCGCGTCGCCTTCCTCGCCCAGGCGCGCGGTGCGGCCGATGCGGTGCACGTAATCCTCGGCATCCTGCGGCAAGTCATAGTTGAAAACGTGGCTGACGTGCGGGATATGCAGGCCGCGCGCGGCGACATCCGTACACACCAGCATGTCGAGCTGGCTGTCCTTGAAGCGTTTGAGCACCTTCTGGCGTTTGTCCTGCGGCACGTCGCCGGACAGCGCGCCGACCTTGTAGCCGTGGCGGCGCAGGTTGTCGCGCACGCGCTCGGTCTGGGCACGCGTGTTGACGAACACGATGGCGCGCTCGGGCTGCTCTTTGCCGATCAAATTGAGCAGCAGCGGCAGCTTTTCTTCCTTGGCCGGGAAATAGACCACCTGGCGCACCTTGTCGGCGGTCACGTTGTCGGTCTCGACCACCAGCTTTTCGGCCTCGTGCATGTGCTCGTAGGCCAGCTCCAGCACGCGATGGCTGAGCGTGGCCGAGTACAGCAGCACCTGACGCTCCTCGCGCGCGGGCAGACGCCGGAAGATGTAGCGCACGTCCTTGATGAAGCCGAGGTCGAACATGCGATCGGCCTCGTCGATCACCATCACCTCGACGTTGTCCAGGCGGAACACGTGCTGCTTGTAGTAATCGAGCATGCGCCCCGGCGTGGCAATGATGATGTCGCAACCGTCGCGCAGCATCTGACGCTGCTTGTCGTAATCGACGCCACCGTAGATGAGCGCGGTACGCAAACCGGTCTGCGCGCCGATGGCCTGCGCGTCCTTGTCGATCTGGATGGCCAGCTCGCGGGTCGGCGCGATGACCAGGGCGCGCGGATCGTTGTCCTTGCGCGCGGCACGTGCCGGCTTGGTCAGCAAATGATTCATCAGCGCGACCAGGAACGCGCAGGTCTTGCCGGTGCCGGTCTGGGCCTGGCCGGCGACATCGCGCCCGGCCAGCGCCACCGGCAGGGTCATCGCCTGAATCGGCGTGCAGCGGGTGAATCCGCAATCGGCCAGCCCCTGGATCAGCAAGGGGTGCAGGTCAAAGCTTTCGAAAACGGTGTCGGTGAGTACGTGGTCGGCCATGCAATGAGTTACCACGGGCGGCGGCGACGCGTGCCGCCTGGCCCTCGGTCAGGGGAATGGAGAGGCGCGTTCTTTCGCGCCCATTGGCCCTTGCAAAAGCGGGCAAGGAACCTCAGATGACATCCGGAACGCCGCCAAAAAGGCGTCGCCGGCGTCCGGCCACATGGGCTCGTCGTCGCGTCCGCGAGTCGGTGTTGAATCGGAGCGGCGGTTGCGCTGCAATGGTCTCGACACCATGTCGTGACCATCGGGCGTACCATCGATCCGATACCGGACAAGACTTGATAGTGTAACCGATAGCGGCCAACGTTGGCGAAACCGGCCACCCCCTCTACTTAAAGACAACGGAGACAACCCGTGAGCGATCAGATCACCCATGTCAGCGACGGCGACTTCGACGCCCAGGTGCTGCAGTCGGATACCCCCGTGCTGGTGGACTTCTGGGCCACCTGGTGCGGCCCGTGCAAGGCCATGGCCCCGGTGCTGGACGACGTGGCCGCCGAATACGCCGGCCGCTTGAAAATCGTCAAGGTCGACGTCGACCAGAACCAGAAGACCGCCATGAACTACTCCATCCGCGGCGTGCCCACCATGCTGCTGTTCAAGGACGGCCAGGTGCAGGACACCCAGGTCGGCGCCGTGCCCAAGGGCAAAGTCACCGCGATGGTCGACAAGGCCCTTTAACCCGCATTGTTCATCAGAGGTCGTAGCGAGCCGGTTCAAGCGTGCGTCCTGAGTGGATTCACGATTGAGCAGCGCGCAGGCGTAGTTTCACTACGTTGAGCACTGCGATTGAGCGAAAGCCGCTCAGGGCGTGCGATTGGGCCGGCGCAGTAGATCACTGGTGAATAATGCAGGTTAAGGCCCTGTCAGCGTCCTTTTCGCGCCGGGCCATTCGCGCCCGGCGCCATATGCCGCTTGTGCGGCCACGTCGCCCGCGCTTTACGCCAGCCGGCGACAATGCTAGATTCAAGTTCCGAGTATCCCTGCCGGGCCGTCTGTGCCTGCGCCCTCCGGACATCCTTCTGCATTCCTTTCCCTCCAACGGCGCCCCGTGAGGTCCGTTCGTGTCTGATATCGAAAACCCGAATTCCGCCGCGGCCTCAGGCCCGGCCGACTCCAGCCCATCCACCGACACCCCCGCCAAGGCGCCCGCGCGCAAGCCGCGCAGCCGGGCCGCGGCCAAGGCTGTCGACAAGGCCGACGCCGGCGACAAGGCTCCGGCCAAGCCCAAGGCAACGCGCAAGCGCAAGACGCCCGAGGCCGCGGACGCCGCCAGCCCCGCACCGGCACCCGCACCCGCGCCAGCTCCGGCCAGCGACAACAGTCAGGGCAAAGGCAAAGCGGATGCCTCCGGCGACAACAGCCAGGGCAAGAGCAACGCTGAAAGCTCCGGCAACGGTGGCAGTGGCGGCGCCGCGGTCAGCAATGACGGCAGCGACCGCAACACCGGCAAGGACGACAACGCCGGCCAGGGCCAGAACAACAAGAACAGTGGCGGCAACCGCAACAACCGCAACAACGAGCGCAACAACAGCAACAACAACGAGCGCCGTGGTCGCCGTCGCCGCCACGAGCGCGGCAACAACAACAACAACAGCAACCGCGGCCGCAACAATCCGCGCGGTCTGCCGGTCGACGACGAGAACGCCGACATCGGCAGCGACGACGACATCGTCAACCTGACCGAACTCAAGCGCAAACGCCCCGGCGACCTGCTCGCGTTCGCCGAATCGCTGGGCGTCAAGGAAGGCTCCGCGCGCAAGCGTCGCCAGGACGTCATCTTCAACATCCTCAAGGCGCATGCCAAAGCCGGTGGCGGCATCTGGGCCGAAGGCGTGCTGGAAATCCTGCCGGACGGCTTCGGTTTTCTGCGCTCCGCCGACGAAAGCTATCTGGCCGGCCCCGACGACATCTACATCAGCCCCAGCCAGATCCGCCGCTTCAACCTGCGCACCGGCGACTACCTGACCGGGCGCGTGCGCCATCCCAAGGAAGGCGAGCGCTACTTCGCGCTGATGCGCGTGGACGACATCAACGGCGACCCGACCGAAGCATCCAAGAACAAGATGCTGTTCGAAAACCTGACGCCGTTGTTCCCGCGCACCGCCTTCCACCTGGAGCGCGGCAACGGTTCGACCGAAGACATCACCGGGCGCATCCTCGACCTGGTCTCGCCGGTCGGCAAGGGCCAGCGCGGCCTGATCGTCTCCCAGCCCAAGGCCGGCAAGACGATCATGATGCAGAACGTCGCCCAGGCCATCACGCACAACCATCCCGATGCGCACGTCATCATCCTCTTGATCGACGAGCGCCCCGAGGAAGTGACCGAACTGGCGCGCAGCGTCAAGGCCGAAGTGATCTCCTCGACCTTCGACGAGCCGGCCGTGCGCCACGTGCAGGTGGCCGAAATGGTCATCGAACGCGCCAAGCGCCTGGTCGAGCACAAAAAGGACGTGGTCATCCTGCTCGACTCGATCACCCGTCTGGCCCGCGCCTACAACACCGTCGTGCCAAGCTCCGGCAAAGTGCTGACCGGTGGTGTCGACGCCAACGCGCTGCAGCGCCCGAAACGCTTCTTCGGTGCCGCACGCAACGTCGAGGAAGGCGGCAGCCTGACCATCGTCGCCACCGCGCTGATCGACACCGGCTCGAAAATGGACGAGGTGATCTACGAAGAGTTCAAGGGCACCGGCAACATGGAAGTACACCTGAGCCGCCGCATCTCCGAGAAACGCGTCTACCCGGCCATCGACATCAACCGCTCCGGCACCCGTCGCGAAGACCTGCTGATCGCCCCGGACCTGCTGCAAAAGATCTGGATCCTGCGCAAGCTGCTGCATCCGATGGACGAGCTGGCCGCGATCGAGTTCATGCTCGACAAGATGAAAAACACCAAGTCCAACGACGAGTTCTTCAATTCGATGAAGCGGTGACTCGCACTTGTACGAACATGCAAAAAGGCCGGCGTCACGTCGGCCTTTTTGTTGTCCGCCGGTCGAGCTGGCTCTGACGCACTAAACTTCGGGGTTTGGATCCAAGGAACCCACAATGCGTATCTGCGTCTACTGCGCCTCCAGCCAGCAATCGGACCCCGTCTACCGCGAAGCCGCGTATCGGCTGGGTGAATTGTTGGGCGAAGCCGGCCATACCGTAGTCTACGGCGGCAGTTCATCCGGATCGATGGGCGCGGTGGCGGACGGCGCCTTGTCCAAAGACGGCGAAGTGATAGGCATCCTGCCGCGCTTCATGGCCGACCTGGAGTGGGGTCACCCAGGGCTGACGCATCTGGAGCTGGTCGAGGACATGCGCGAGCGCAAGCACCGGCTGCTGACCGGCTCGGACGCGGTTGTCGCCCTGCCCGGTGGCTGCGGCACGCTCGAAGAGCTGTTCGAGGCGATCACGCTCAAACGCCTGGGCGTTTATCTCAACCCGATCATTCTGCTCGATACGCAGGATTTCTACGCGCCGCTGGACGCCTTCATGGGGCGCATCATCGACGAGCACTTCATGAACCCGGAGCATGCCTCGATGTGGCAACGCGTGGCCACGCCCGCCGACGTGCTGCCCGCCATCGCGGCGGCACCGGCCTGGACCGAGAGCGCACGCGAACGCGCGGTGCCCCGCGAATAACTGTACCCTTCGGTTTTCCGCCCATCGTCCCCATGTGAGTTGGATTCCCCGACCAAGGATCGCCCGTGTCCATCCCCAGCAACGCCAAGGCCACACCGATCACCGACCCGCGCCAGCTGGCCGGTTTTCTGGAACAGGGCGAGAAACCGCGCGAAGCCTGGCGCATCGGCACCGAGCACGAAAAGTTCGGCTTTCGCCTGGATGACTTGACGCCGCCCCCCTACGAGGGCGAGCGCGGCATCCGCGCCCTGCTCGAAGGCATTGCCAGCACGCATGGCTGGGACGTGGCGCGCGAAGGCGACAAACCGGTGGCGCTGGCGCGCGACGGCGCCTCGATCACGCTGGAACCGGCCGGCCAGCTGGAGCTTTCCGGCGCACCGCTGTCGACCATCCACGAAACCTGCCGCGAAGTAACCAGCCATCTGGAAGAAGTGCGCTCGGTGGCCGACAAGCTCGACATGGGCTTTCTCGGCATGGGCTTCCAGCCCAAGTGGCGGCGCGACGAAATGCCGTGGATGCCCAAAGAGCGCTACGCCACCATGCGCCGCTACATGCCCACGCGCGGCGACCTGGGCCTGGACATGATGACGCGCACCTGCACCGTGCAGGTCAACCTGGACTTCAGGTCCGAAGCGGACATGGTCAGGAAATTCCGCGTCGGCCTGGCCTTGCAGCCGATCGCCACGGCACTGTTCGCCGATTCGCCGTTCACCGAAGGCCAACCCAACGGTTACCTGAGCTACCGCTCGCACGTGTGGACCGACACCGATCCGGACCGCACCGGCATGCTCGACTTCGTGTTCGAGGACGGCTTCGGCTACGAGCGCTGGGTCGACTACATCCTCGACGTGCCGATGTATTTTGCCTACCACGACGGCGGCTACGTGGATGTCGCCGGGCGCAGCTTTCGCGACTTCATGGCCGGCAAACTGCCGGAGTTGCCCGGCGTCACGCCTACCATGCGCGACTGGTCCGACCACCTGACCACGGCCTTTCCCGAGGTGCGCCTGAAGCAATTCCTGGAAATGCGCGGCGCCGATGGCGGTCCGTGGAACCGGCTGTGCGCGCTGCCGGCACTGTGGGTCGGCCTGCTTTACGACGACGCCGCGCTGGATGCGGCCTGGGATCTGGTCAAGGATTTCAGCATGGCCGAGCGCAACGCGTTGCGCGACGGCGTGCCCAAACACGCGCTCAAGTTGCCGTTCCGCGGCGGCAGCGTGCGTGACCTGGCCATGGAAACACTGAAGATCGCCAGCCACGGCCTGCAGCGTCGCGCGCGACGCAACGAGCAGGGCGCCGATGAATCGGCCTTTCTCGACCCGCTGCTGGAATTCGCCCACGCCAACCAGACCCCGGCCGAACGCAAGCTCGAGCTTTTCCACGGTCCGTGGAACGGCAGCGTCGACCCGGTGTTCGGTGAATTTGCCTACTGAGGGCATCGAAAGTAACCTCGCGAGGTAGCCACCCCTCGGGCGACCAGCCTCGTGACCAGCAAAGGCAAACCCACTTCCATCGACATCGCCTACCGCACCGGTTTTTCGCAAGCCACGGTGTCGCGCGCGCTGCGCAACAGCCCGCTGGTCAGCGAAGAAACCCGGCGCAAGGTGCAAGCGGTCGCGCGCGAACTCAATTACAAGGTCGACAAGAACGCGTCCGGCCTGCGCAGCCAGAAATCCGGCACCTTGGCGTTGCTGCTGTTCGAAGACCCGACCGCCGACGACTCGCACATCAACCCGTTTTTCGTGGCCATGCTCGGCTCGATCACGCGTGCGTGCGCCAAACACGGCTACGATCTGCTGATTTCCTTCCAGCAAAGCTCCGACGACTGGCATGCCGAGTACGCCGACAGCAACAAGGCCGACGGCATCATCCTGCTCGGCTACGGCGATTACGTGACCTATTGCGACAAGGCCCGCAAACTGGTCGAGCAAGGCACGCATTTCGTGCGCTGGGGCGCCATGCTGCCGGATCAGCCGGACACGTCGATCGGCTGCGACAACGCCGGCGGTGGGCGCACGGTCACCCGCCACCTGCTCGACCAGGGTTGCCGGCGCATCGCCTTTCTCGGCGCGGCCAGCCGCCACTATCCGGAGTACTTCGGGCGCTATCAAGGCTATGCCGACGCCTTGCATGAAAACGGCCTGGCCACCGAGTCCGACCTGCAAGTCGATGCCGAGAGCACCCAGCAATCCGGGCACGCGGCCATGTGCGCATTGCTTGAGCGCGGCACCGCATTCGACGCCGTGTTTGCCGCCAGCGACCTGATCGCCATCGGCGCCATGCGCGCGCTCGACGAACATGGCCTGCGCGTCCCCGACGACGTGGCCGTGGCCGGATTCGACGACGTCCCCGTGGCCAGCTTCGCGCATCCGCCACTGACCACCGCGCGCCAGGACACCACGCAAGCCGGCACCGTCCTGGTCGACCGCCTGCTCGCCCTCATCCAAGGCCAGCCCGCCGCAACCGGCATGCTGCCGATCGAACTGGTGGTGCGCCAATCCAGCCGGAAAAAATGACCGGAACTTGAGGTCGAGCCTCGAAAAATTTCCTCGACTTTCCACGGGAGCGACTTCAGAAGCTGTCGCGGCTGAAGCCGCTCCCACAGGAAACTTCGGAAAAACCTCTGCTATCATGGACATCAAAACGTTACGTCATCATGACGTCTTCAGAGATTCATCATGAGCCTGTCAACCACCCGCTCGACCATCTACTTCGAGCCGCAATTGCACAACGCGCTGCGCATGAAAGCCGCGTCCACCCATCGCTCGGTATCCGAGCTGGTCAATGAGGCGGTCCGCCGCTCGCTGGCCGAGGACCAGGAAGACCTGTCCGCTTTCGAGAACCGTGTGGCCGAACCGACCATGACCTACGAGGCCTTGCTCGACGATCTCAAGAGCCATGGCAAGATTTGAGGTTATCTTCAAGCGCTCCGTCGCCAAGGACTTGCGCCACATTCCGAAACAGAATGTGCAGCGCATCCTGGCCCGCATCAATGCACTGGCCGACGATCCACGTCCCCCGGGCGTGGAAAAGCTTTCCGCGCAAGAGCGCTATCGCGTACGCCAGGGCATCTACCGCATCCTCTACGAAATCGAGGATGACCGGCTGCTGATCGTAGTCGTCAAAGTCGGCCATCGGCGGGATGCATACCGCAGAAAGTAGACCCTGTTTGCCGGGTTGTGGCGGTCGCGACTGAAGTCGCTCCTACAATCGCTGAGGCTCGTGCACGCGCAGGGTAAACAGTCCGGCCACGATCAGGCTGACGCCGCCGAGCACCAGCGCGCCCACCGAATGCCCACCGAAAGCGTGGCGAATCAGCAGGCCGAGAACGCTGGCGGCCAACAGTTGCGGGATCACGATGAAAAAATTGAAGATGCCCATGTAGATGCCCATCTTCGCGGTCGGCAGGTGGTCGGCCAGCAGGGTGTAGGGCAGCGACAGGATCGAGGCCCAGCCGAAGCCGACGCCGACCATCGAGGCGATCAGCCAGTACGGGTTGTGGATGAAGGCGATCGAGATCAGACCCAGCCCGGCCATGGCCACGTTGATCAGATGCGTCCAGCGCACACCCATGGCGCGCACCATCCACGGAATACACGCCGCGGCCAGGACCGCCAGGCCGTTGTAGACGGCAAACAGCACACCGACCCAGTTGGCGCCAGCGTTGTAGGCCACGGAAGTCGGGTCGGTGCTGCCGAACTGCACCGCCGCGACCGCCGGTGTGGTGTACAGCCACATCGCGAACATCGCGAACCAAGAAAAAAATTGCACCCAGGCCAGCTTGCGCATGGCGGTCGGCATCACATACAGGTCGCCCAGCACCTGGCTGAGCATGCCGCGGCTGCGGGTAAAGCCGCGCCACACCAGCAGCGCGCCAAACACGAACAGCATGGCGATCAGCAGATACAGGTCGCGCCGCTCCGCGGGCAGGAACCAGCGCTCGATGACGAACCACCCGAGCAGACCCAGTGTCAGCAGCACCGCGCCGAGTTTCCACGCGCCGCGCGCATCGACCACGTCCGGCGATTGCACCGCATCACTGAAACTTTGGAGTCGATCGGGCGGGTATTCGTGCGAGCGGAAAACCGTCCACAACATTGCACCGATCAGCACCACGCCGCCAGCATAAAACGAGTAGCGAACCGTCGCGGGAATCACGCCTTCGGGCGCCGTGTTGGCCACGCCCAGGTGCGCGAGAATCCATGGCAACGCCGAAGCCACCACGGCACCGACGCCGATGAACACGCTTTGCATCGCATAGCCCAGCGGCCGCTGTCGCGAGGACAGCTGATCACCGACGAAGGCGCGGAACGGTTCCATCGACACGTTGAACGAGGCGTCCATCAGCCACAACACGCCAGCGGCGATCCACAGGCTTGACGCATGCGGCATGGCCAGCAAGGCGACCGTGGCAAGAATGGCGCCGGCGAGAAAGTACGGCCGTCGGCGACCCAGCCGCGTCCAGGTGCGATCCGAATAGTGCCCGATGATCGGCTGCACGATCAGCCCGGTCAGCGGCGCGGCCACCCACAGGATGGCGATGTCGCCGACATCGGCACCCAGGGTCTGGAAGATGCGGCTGACGTTGGCGTTCTGCAGGGCAAACCCGAACTGGATGCCCAGGAAGCCGAAGCACATGTTGAAGACCTGCCAGAACGAGAGCTCCGGGCGACGTGTCACGGCGCCCCGCCTTGTTGCGACCATGGCGCGACATGCAGGTCGCCGATGTCCGCCTGATTCAGTGGCCCTTCCGCGCCACCCTCACCGCCGGTGTAGTGACTGTTGTGCGTCAGGTAGCTCATGTTGAAACCGTCCTGAAGCTCGAAGCGACACGTGGCGCCGGCCGGCGCGTCGAATGTGGCCCAGGTCGATGGCTGGCGGCGGACACTGTGCGGCATCACCAGCGGCACGTGCTGTGTCGGCTGACCGCTGCATGTGACCTGCAGCATCTTCACCGCCGCGGTGACGCCGGTGCTGATCGGGCCGTGATCGTTCACGTAATCGAGCCAGACGCGATGGGCGCCGCCGGTCGATGCGGTCCACTGTCGCGGCCAGTCGCCACCAACGTCGGCGACCTTGCCGACGCAGGTTTGCGGGCTGTGCAGCGACTCCAGTCCCTGTGCACCCACGCGCGTGGCGCTGAAACAGGTGTACGCCGCACGCTGCGGGAACCGCGTGACGCCATCGACCATGGTGTCGGCGTTTCCATTGACGTACAGGCGCACCTTGCCGTTCACATGCACCTGCCAGTCGTTGCCGACCGCGGTCACTCGCGGCGCCGGCGGTGCGGAAGGCGCATGCAGCGGCGCGTCGGTGCGCAATGGCGGCGCCTGCACGTGGATGGGTTTGAGCGTGACCGTCGTGGTGTCGCCCCGGGTTGTCGTGTGACCGGCCACCAACAAATTGGCGTCACCCTGCCCGGCGACGTACGACGACGGCAACTTGAGCGTGATCCGACGCTGACGCAGGGTCAACGTGATCGAATCCTTGTCGCCGAACAGCATCGGCACCAGCGACACCGGCAGCTTCGGCTTCACCTTGCCATCATCACCGAGGCCGAACACGCCGCGCGTGACCAGATCCAGATACGCCGCCACCGACCACAGTTGCCGCGGCGAGTTGACTACCGGACCGCTGAGCTTGTGCTCGCGCGTGACGTGCACTTCCTCGGTCAGCAGCGAATAGTTTTCCATGTTGGAACCGGACAGCGCCGCGCCGCGCATCACCGAGCGAATGGCGTGTGCGATGCGTGCCGGGTTGTTGGTCACGCGCGCCGCACGCATGGCATACATGCTCACGAACGGCCAGACGGCACGGTTGTGGTAGATCGGCTGGTCGGTGCGCTCGGGCCAGATCACGGGGCTGCCGGCCGGCCACACTGGATAGTTGGCCAGCGTCTGACGTGCACGCTTGCCCTCGGCCACGCCGCTGGTGATGGCCAGCGAAATGCCGAGCAGGTCGTAGGTGTCATACGGCGCGCCGTCGCCGCCGATGTAACTCATGTACATGCCGCGATCGGCACGCCAGAAATGCCGATTGATGGCCTGCTTGAGCGCACTCGCCCGCGAGCGAAAGGTGTCAGCCGCGTCGGCGTCGTGACGCTTGGCGGACATGCGCGCGGCCAGCCGCAGCGCCTGGTAGTGCAACACGTTGGTCGACAGCGCGAACGATTGCGCGATCGGCACCACGTTGTCGGCCATCCACGCCGGATACGACTGCTGGCGCCAATCCAGAAACGAAGTCTCGCCACGATACAGGCCCATGCGCGGGTCGAACACGTAGCGTCGATCCTGTGCCAGCGTGTCGCGCAAGGCCGTGTAAACCTTGTCGGCAAACGCCTTGTTGTCGAGCAAATGACGCGCGCCGAGAAACCACACCACGCGATCGGTGCTGACCGGCCAGCTGCCGCCCGAGCCGGTGTCCTGCATCACGTACAGGCCCTGCGGCACCGAGTCCTTGCGTACCGACGACAGTTTGAACAACAAGCCGTTGCGCGCGCGCTCGGTCCCGAAACGCCACAAGGCCAGATCGGTGGCGTAGGACAAGTCGCGCGTCCACACGTACGGCCATTTCAGCCCGGTCTCGAAACAATGGCAGTCGATGGCCTTGCCGTGGTCGAAGGCCGGATCATGGATCGCCTCCACTCGGTCACGATGCAAGTCGTTCTGGGCCATCGCGAACAACCCGTCGAACAAGGTGCTGGCGGTATCGACCTGCAACGGCCCGACCGGAATGTCACGCTGCCCGTAGGACCAATGCAGCATGTAGCCGCCGTCATCAAACGCCTGCATGGCGACGTGCTCGCCGTGCCAGTCCAGGCCGTGGTGCCAGTCGGCCGCGGTCGCGGCCAGCGCCGGCGTCGCGACCGCCAGCAACGCGGCCATCACGCATGTCGTGGCAGGTTTTCGCATCACTCGCTCCCCGCTTTGGTCAAATGAACGGCTTGTGCGTGACGGGCATCCAGCCGCATCCACGTGACCGGTCCGTAGCGGTCGCTGCCGGTGGCCCAGCCAACGCCATCGGCGTTCTTCAACGCCTCCAGTGTGGCATAGCGATGTCCTGCACCCTGAACCGACGCGGCCGCCAAGCCGTGCACCTTGACCAGATAGTCGCTCAGTGCCGGCTGGTAATGACCCTTGGGTGCGCCCACGTCGAACTGCACGCCTTGCGTATTTTTCTGCACACTCAGGCGCTGCAGATAGTACTCGCCGTGCTCGTAGGCGTAGGTGTCGCCATCGTCTTCGTAATAATCGAAGTGCGTTTTCCGCTCGGCCGGGAAAACATCCACGCTGATCGTGGCCACCGGGCGCTCGCCCACGTAATCCATCACCGGCTGGGTCGGGATGATCGCACCCTGACGAATGAACAGCGGAATGTCTTTCCAGGTCTTGCTGTCGGTTGTCACGATAATGGTCTGACCGCCGCGATGACGCTCGCCGGTAAACCAGTTGGTCCAGGTACCGTCCGGCAGATAAATCGACTTGCGGGTCTGACCCTGCTTGACCACCGGCGACACCAGCAACCACTGGCCGAACATCCACGCTTGGACATCGTTGCGCACGTTCGGATCATCCGGCCAGCCGAAGATCAACGGTCGCACCAGCCCGACCCCGGCAACATGGTCATTCCATGCGTACGAGTAGATGTAGGGAATCAACTCATAGCGCAGGCGGATGGCGCGCGTGGCGGCTTTCTCCGCCACCGGCCCGTAACGCCACGGCTGGCGCTTTTCGCCCAGCGTACCGTGCACACGGAACACCGGCGTGAACGCGCCGAACTCGATCCAGCGCGCGTAGTTTTCATCCGACGGATGACCATGGAAACCGCCACCATCCATGCCCCACCACGACACGCCGACATTGACGGCGCTAAGCATGCGCGCACGCTGTTTGGCCATGGTCTCGAAACCGGTCTTGATATCGCCGGACCACAGACCGTAGGCATAACGCTGCGAGCCTAGCCAGAAGTTGCGATTGAGCGACCACACGCGGATGTCGCTGTGCGCGCGCTGCGCGTCGTACAGCGAGCGCTGCATGTTGAGGAACGACGTGTTGCTGCCGGTGGTGCCGGCCTCGTCGTTCCACCACGCGACAATGCCCTGATCGAAGGCGTATTTCATCGCCTTGTTGCCGTACCACTGGCGTACCGCCGGCTTGTTGAAATCCAGTTCCTTGACCGGCTGGTGGGAAAAATAATCCAGGCTGACGCTGTCGGCCGGCAACCACATGTCGTGCACGGTGGCGTAACGCCCTTCGACGGTGTCCACATGGATGCGCGGCTTCATGATGCCGCCCAGATGAATGCCGCGTGCCGCCAGCATGTCCGCCAGCTTGCCACCGGGGCCGGCGGGAAACTTCTCGCGGTTCCAGCGGAACTCGCCGTAATGGTCCTTGCCCCAGGCTTTCCAGTCGAAATCGAGGATGAAGCCGTCAATGGGAATATGCTTGCGCCGATAGGTGTCGACGATGCCCAGCAGTTCCTTCTGGTCGATGCCCCATTGGGTATTGATGAAGCCCATCGACCACTTCGGGAACATCGGCGCATGGCCGCTGAGCCGCGCCAGCTCGGCGAACAGCTGCGGCGGCTCGCCGACCATCAGGTACACGTCGACCGCCAGTTCGGCCAGGCCGCTGACGGTGATCTGCTCCGGCTTCAAATCAAACACCGCGCCATTGCTGTCCACCAGCACGCCGTAGCCGGCAGTGCTCCACACGAATGGCGCGCCGGCATGGCCCTGTTCGCCGGCCTTGGCCACATGTTGCCCGCTGCGCTCGATGCCGGCGTCCACCGATTCGTTCGTGGTGTAACTGCCGATGCCGTACAGCGACTGGCCTTCGGCATGCGCCAGCTGCACATGGCCGCTCGCCAGCGCCGTGAGGTCCAGCCGCAGCAGCGAGTGATGTTGCGCATTGCGCAGATCCAGCATGCCGGTCTGCTTGTGCCACACGGCGACCAGACGATCACTGGCAAGCGTCAACGTGGCGCCTGCATCGTGCACGCGCGCATCGGTCACGTTGTCCTGCGTGTGCTGGGGGTCGATCACCAGCGTGGCTTTGTCCGGACGTCCGTCGGGAACCGCCTGCACGTGTACCACCCCGGCACCATCCAGACGGATCGACACCTGTTCGTCGCCGAGTTGGAATGCGACACCTTGCGTGTCGATCTGAATGTCGGTCGGCGTCGCTGGCGCCGCCATGGCCGGCATCGGGTTGACGCACAACCCGAGCATCGCCGCCAGCACGACGCTCGCAACGCGCGCGCCGATCATTTCAGCACCACACTGGTGTAGGCCGGCACGCGCAAGGTATCGCCGTGCAAAGTGACGCCGTCATGCGTCGTCTTCAGCACCCGGGTGAAATGCGGTTGGTCGGGGACATCCAGGGCCATGGTCTGCGCCTTGTTCGAAAGATTGTGCACCACCAGCACGGTGTTGGCGCCGTCGGTACGCTGCCAGGCGAGCAGATGATCGCTGGCTTCCGGATACGCGCGGAAGCCGCCTTCACGCAGCGCGGGAATCGCTTTTCGCCAGTGGATCAGCGTGGTGTAGTAGTTGAGCAGCGAATCCGGATCGGCACGCTGTGCCTGTACCGAAATGGCCGCGCCGTTTTTCGGGCTGGTGGCATGCCAGGTGGCTTCACCGGATGCATCCAGCGCGCGCTTCCAGCGCATCGGCGTGCGCAGGTCCGGATCGGGCTTGGTGCCGCGCATGCCCAGCTCCTCG
>DASSKC010000143.1:0-27217 GCA_035690885.1 Oleiagrimonas sp.
GCGAACTTGACGCCCTGGGTCGAATCCTGCCAGCCACCCTTGCCCATGCTTTCAACCGGATACAGCGACTGCGCCAACGGATGCTTGCCGTTGGGCAGATCGATGCGCGCGGCGTCCCACACAAACGCCTTGGAGGCACCAAAGGCCACGTCACGCGTGTTGTCCATGTGAAAATGCCAGGTCAGCGTACCGCTTTGCTTCGGGCGACTGGACGGATCATTGACCTCCGAGGGCTTGCGGATCATCACGGTTTTTTCGCTGTGATGAGCCTTTTCCAGGCGCTTGAGCTGGGTCTTGGTCAGCACGTCTTCGGGGTTCATCAACTTGCCCGAGCCGGTGACGATCATGTTCCACGGTACGGTGACGTAATAGTCGATGTCGCCGTATTCGAGATAGAACTCGTTGTTGAGATACGGCAGCGTGTTCCAGCCGCGCAGGTCGTCATAAACGGCCAGGCGCGGGAACCACTGCGCAATCTCGAACACGTTGCCGTTTTTGGTGTGGTACCAGTCGGTGCGGCCACCGAACTTGCCCGGCACGGTGTAGCTGTAGACGATGCGTACCTCGACCATGCCGCCATCGGCCTGGAGCGGCTGCGGCAAGTCGATGCGCATGCGCGTGTCCGACGTGATGGTGTGCGCCTTGATGAAGCCATCGGCACCGCGCACTTCCACCGATGCGATCTGGTAGCCCTTGGTATGCCACTTCGGCGGCAGCGCGTGAGCCGCACTGAAGTTGCCGCGCGCATCCTTGCGGTAGCGGTTCTGATCCATTTGCAGCCACAGGAAATCGAGCTCGTCCGGGCTGTTGTTGGTGTAGGTGAAGGTTTCGGTCGCACTCAGCGTCTTGCTGGCCGGATCAAGTCTGGCGCGGATCGTGTAGTCGACCTGGTTCTGCCAGTAGTCGGGGCCCGGCATGCCGTTGGCCGAACGGTAACGGTTGACCGGATACTGGTAATCGAACGGCGCGAATGCAGCGAGCGGGTCGTAGTTCGACTGCGGCGCCGTACTGGCGGGGGCGGCAGCGACGGAACCGGCCACCAGCAAGCCGGCGGCGCCCAGGGAAAGCAACAATGTCTTCATGGATACCTCGTGGGGAAGTCGAGGGCCGATGCCGCGGGCGTACCCGCGAACATCGTCAATCGTGGATCTCGTGGCGGTATTGCGCCGGAATGGTCGCGTCCGGCCGCGCGTGGTGGTACATGGCCCAGGTGATCTGCTGCATCAACCAATGGCGGTTCTTGCCCTTGGCGAACAGGTTGAAATGCGTCTTGCCGGGCAGGAACTCGACCTCGGCATGCGCGCCGACGTCGTCGAGCACTTTCTTGAGCAGACGCGCGGACTCATTCAGGTAAAACGTGTCGGCGGTACCCACGATGAGGTGGATCTTGCCGTCGAGATACGGTTCAAGCTCCGGCCAACGGGTCTTGATGCGATAGGCGATGTCGTAATGGTCGCGCCAATACCTGGCGACCTTCGGATTCACCTCGCCGGTATCGCGATCGAACATCGGCAGTGGACGACCGTCCGGTCCCTTGGGCGAAAACACCCACTCGAACGAGGCCATCTGACCACCATACGGACCGAGCACGCGTTCGAGCTGCGCGAACTGCTTGAAGGTGGAAATGACCTTGTCGTCATGACGTACCAGCGGGATGAGCGAACCATCCGGCTTGTAGTAGACGTTCGCATCGGGCGCATACAGATTGGCGCCGGTGAAATTGTGGAAATCGCTCGAATCCGGCGACGTCGACCAGGTGCCGCCGAACACCTTCGGGTAACGCACCTGCAACCACAACGTGGCCCAGCCTCCGGACGAGTGACCGGTCAGGAAGCGGCCGGCGGGCTTGCCGTCCATGCGGTACTGCGCCTCCAGATGCGGGATCAACTCTTCGGTCAGCGCCGTGCCCCACGGACCGTTGTTGACCGAATCGGCAAATTCGTGCGTACCGCGCGGGCCGGCTTCGTTGAGGAACACCCAGATCATCGGCGGGATCTCGCCCTTTTGCATCTGCGCGTAGATTGTCGCGGCTTTGCGGGTGAGGTACGGCAAACGCGCACCAAAGCCCGGGGTGAAATACACCGTCGGATAACGACGATCGGCGTGCTTGTCGTAACCCGGCGGCAGCAGCACCCAGCCACGAACATGCATCGGGCGGCCCCAGAACGCGGTCAGCGCGGGACTCCGGAAATCGATGGCATGGCTGTGCTTGTGCGCCACCGCCAGCTGTATCTTGCGCTTGTCGCGCTTGTCGGCCGGCACGCCGGCGGACACGGTCCACGGCAAGGTCTTGTGTGTCAGCTTGTCGGTCAGCTCCAGCGTCGCGACGCCGGCCTTCTCGCCAAAGCGCACATCGACCACCGGACTGACAAGGTCGCCGTAGCCACGGCCGCTGTAGTTGTAGTCGTGATTGACGTCGAGCACGGCCTGCATGTCGTACTCACCCGCCGGCAATTGCGAAAACGGCTTCGGAAACGCCAGCGCATCGGCATCGACCAGCACCGACCGGCCCGGCGCAAGATGCGTCACGTCCATCGCCGCCACCGCGGTTTGCGTGGGAAAGAAGGCGCTGGTATCAACCTTGGTGACCTCGCCACCATCCGCCTTGGCTTCGGCTTCCTTGGCCGGAATGGCGAACAGCAGCAAGCGACCGGACACCGGTTTGCTCGATGCGCCGTCCAGCGTGACCCGGAACAACCGATGGGCGGCCGGCTCGGCATCGACGGACTGCGCGGCCCAGACAAGCGAGCCGGCAAGTGCCAACAAGCCGGCGACAACCAGAATCTTGTAGTTGCGCAACACGACAAACACCCCTCGCAACGCGCGATTGACCAAACCTGAATGAATAGCACGAAACCGGCCATCGAGTAGCCGCCGAAAGTCATGGTTTTGCGGACTTTACCGGCCCGCCGCCAATCTCTAAGCTGACCTCAGGCAATTGCTGGAAGAGACGCGACGATGAATGAACGGGACTTTCGTATCGACCTGACCGACTTGTCCGCCTGTGGCGTGTACTACGTCACTCCCGAGGACATCGATACGCTGGACAGTTCGGTCGATCAGAACGACTTCAACGTCCACCACGTCAACCTGGGCGGATGCCGCAACCAAACCGTGTTCACCGAGCGTCTGGCGGCCGGCTTGTCGTTGCCGGACAGTTACGGCGAGGATTGGCCCGCCCTGATCGAATATCTTCAGGGCATGGACGGCCTGCCCTCGCGCGGGCATGTGGTGTTGTTCACCCAACCCCATGAATGGCAACAAGCCGACCCCGACGGCATGGGCGCGGCACTGGACGTGCTTGAGGAAACCGCCGCCATCTGGGCGGGTGAAGGCGTGGCCTTTTTCGTGTTCCTGCCGCAAGACATGTCGACCCTGGCCGCCGCAAGCTCGGCCTGACCGGCGACAAAAAGGCCCGCCTGCCTTTTGCGAAGGCAGGCGGGCCTTTTTGTTGCCCCGTCCTGGACGGACGGGGCAACACGACAGCTCAGTCCCACTTCTCGGCGAGCTTCTCGTGTACGGCCGAACCACGCAGCCGCTGGCTGTGTGCCAGCCACATGATGAAAGCCGAGAACAAGGCGATCACCACGACGGCCTCGACCAGGCCGAGAACGCCGATGTTGCCCATATGCTCGCTCAGTACCGGATACCGGCCTAGCCAGCTGATGATGGTCAACCCGCCCAGCCACGGCAGCACCCACCAACCGGAACGGAAATCCAGCTTGGTCGTGTGCTTGCCCCAGCCGATTTCGTGCACGGCCAGCAGGACAAAGCCCAGCACCACCATAAGCATCAGCTTCCAGACAATGTCCCAACCGGACCAGAACACGATCAGGTTGGACGAGAAAAACGCCAGATACGGAATGATCCAGCCGCCCTTCAGATAGAACGGGCGCTCATGCTTGGGCAGCTCGGCGCGCAACGCCATCATCGTGACCGGCCCCGAACTGAACGAGAGCACGGTCGCCGATGTCACGAAGCCGACCAGTTTCTGCCATCCGGGAAACGGCAGGAAGAAGATGACCCCGCAAAAAAAGCTGACGATCAGGCCGACCCACGGGACGCCGCGCTTGTTGACCTTGGCCAGCCCCTTGGGCGCATTGGAGTTGCGGCCCATGGCGTAACTGAGACGCGCCGACAGCGTGGCATAGATCAGGCCGGTATCGGCGGGCGACACGAAGGCATCGATGTACAGCAGGATGCCCAGCCAGGTCAGGCCCATCGTGACCGCCAGTACGGCCAGCGGCCCGAATGCCATGGCGCGGCCTTCAAGTCCACCGGTGAACGTCGTGCCGATATTGGCCCAGCCATTGGCCAGCGCCGAATCCGGCAACGCACCGATGAATGCCACCTGCAAACCGATGTAGATCGCGGCACAAATGGCCAGCGAGCCGATCACGGCAATGGGTACGTTGCGCTGCGGGTTGTCGGTCTCGCCGGCCAGCTCGACGGCCTGTCTGAAACCCAGATACGAGAACACGATGCCGGCCGTGGCCACCGCCGAGAACACGCCGTGCCAGCCCAGCGGAGCAAAACCGCCGAAATCGGTATGTCCGAAATGAGCCGGATGGAAATCGGCGACCAGAAAGACCACCACCACCAGCAAGATGATGGCAAGTTTCCACCACACCAGCGCGTTGTTGATGCGCGCAAACCAGCGGATGCCGAACAGGTTGATCACGCCGAACAAGGCCAGCAAGGCACAGGCCACAAAAAAGCCCGGCGTCGTCAGCACGGGCACTCCATCTTCGATCACCTGTAACCACGGCAGATAATTCGCCGCGTACTGCAATGCCGCCTCGACCTCGATCGATGCCGTCGACACCGCAGCCAGCCAGGTGATCCAGCCGGAGATGAAGCTGGCAAACGATCCGAACGCGAAATGCGGAAACCGCACCACGCCGCCGGACAGGGGAAACATGGTTCCCAGCTCGGCGTAGACCAGGCCGATGAACAAGATCATGACGGCACCGATCATCCAGGAGATGATGGATGCCGGCCCGGCCTGCTCTGCCGCGGCCAGCGCCCCGAACAACCAGCCGGAGCCGATGATCGAACCGACCGAGGCAAACAACAGGCCGACCAGGCCGATATGGCGTTTCAGCCGCCCGTCTTCTATTGCTGAACCGCTATTTGAAGTTGTCGACATTGAAACTTCCCGTGGACTGTAGGCAAACCATGATCAACATGCGAAATCACGGCTTGACGCGTGGTGCAAAAAAATTGGATGCAACTCCCCGACATGGCCCCATGCAGATCCACGACCCCACCCTGAAGTGCATCATTCCCTGTCGCAGGCGCGAAAAAGGGCCCCTGATAATGCCGCCATCATGCGTCTCCAGACAAGACCATGACTTTTGGCACACCCTCCATAACCTGTTGACGGCTGCGGCTCATGCGACAATAGCACCTCATGAACGTCGTTGAATTCCCACTTCGGGGCGAGAACATCGCGCTGTGTCAATTGTTGAAGTTGACCGGCACATGCGACAGCGGTGGTCGCGCCAAGACCCTCGTCGCCGATGGCATGGTCCGTGTCGACGGCCAGACCGAAACACGCAAGACGTGCAAGATCCGCAGCGGCCAGGAAGTGCAGCTCGACGACACCATGATCCGCGTGACGTAGGAGCGGCGGAAGCCGCGATTCGGTCATGCCGCAAGGCAACAACCGTGCGGGCACGCCCCATCGCGGCTTCCGCCGCTCCTACCACAACACCATCAATCACCGCTGTCGTCATCGTGCACGTGCTGCATGGCGTCGAGCGCCAGCGCCGAATGCGCGTACGCACCGCCGGCGCGCATTTCCGCCGCCACCCAGATCGCCTCCATGATCTGTTCTTCGCTGGCGCCCTGATTGCGCGCTTCGAGCGTGTGCCCCTTGATGCAATACGGGCACTGGGTGACATGCGCCACGGCCACCGCGATCAACTGCTTGGTCACACCCGACAACTCACCCTCGGCAAACACCTCATTGCTGAACGCCTTGAAGGCCTTCAGCGGGCCCGGGGCCAACTCACGGCGATGACGCGCCAACTCCACCGTGGACTGGGGGTACATGGAATCGCTCATGACAATCCTCCTCGAATGAGTGAACCCCCAGTCTACGCTCGAACTACCGACGCGCCCTGATCAACCTCAATCGCCACGTGTACCGGACGGCCCCAGACGGCTGATCCAGCGATACAACCCGGCCACCACCAGCACGAACGCCAGGCCGCCGATCCAGGTAGCGGTGCCGGCAAAACCCTCACCGACCAACGCCAACGGCGCCGCGCGACCGGAAAACACCACGATCGCCGCAATGATCACGCCGAGGATGCTCTCGCCCACGATCAGGCCCGAAGACAGCAACACGCCCAACTGCTTGCGGCTTTCCGGATCGGCATCACGCTTGTCGGCACGGTGATTGAAGAACCATCCGACCAGCGCGCCGACGGCGATCATCAGCGTGATATCCGACGGCAGATAAACGCCCAGCCCCACCGCCAGCGGCGGAAAGCGCACCTTGCTCCCGAGCTTGCCAAGCACCTCGTCGAGGATGATGAACGCGGCACCGATGCCCGCACCGATCCAGATCAGGTTCCATTGCATGTGGTGCTGCAAAATGCCCTTGGCCAGGGCCGATATCAGGCCTGCCTGCGGCGCGGCCAGCGCATGATCGGTGGCATTCGGACCACCGGCGAAACCATATGCCTCGCCCAGCATGTTGAGCACGAACGGAATGATGAACGCGCCGGCGATCACGCCGATGACGAGTGCCACCTGCTGTTTCCACGGCGTGGCGTCGACCAGTTGGCCGGTTTTGAGATCCTGCAGGTTGTCGTTGGCAATGGTGCAACTGGCAAATACCACCGAGGAGGCAAACAGCGCGAAGGCCACCAGCGCCTTGCCCGAGCCGGCCGGCATGTACGGCTGCACGCCAAGCGCGAGCAGCACCGAGGCGATCACCGCCACGAGGATGCCGACACCGGAAATCGGGCTGTTGGACGAGCCGACCAGACCGGCCATGTAGCCGACGATCGCCGCCACGAAGAAGCTGATCAGCGCGATGAACACGACGCCGCCAATCACCAGCACCCAGATCTTCTCGCCCAGACCCGCATCGTTGCCGAAAAATGCCAGCAGCCAGCCGATCGGCAGCATCAGCACCAGGCTGGTCATCGCCACGATGCCGATGGGGATGTCGTACTCGGTACGCGGCAAGGACCCGCCCTGACCACTCTTGCGCAGCCGCTGCGAGCGCAGCGCCCCGACCAGGCCAGTCACCACCGGCTTGATCAGCTTGACCAGGGCCCAGATCGCCGCCGCACCGATGGTGCCGGCACCGAGAAAGCGCACCGTATGGTTGTAGGTGTAATCGACCAGTTCGAGCACACTGCCGGTCACGGGCGCCAGCGCGGAAAAATGCGGCATCGCCCAAGCCCAAGCGACGGCCGTGCCGATCAGCATCGAAATGCCGACCCAAAGACCGACCAGGTGCCCGACGCCGAACAGCGCCAGCGACAAACTGAAATTGAACCCCGTCGCACCGCGGTCACCGACGCGGAAATACGCCGCCACGCTGGATCCGAAGACGTGCGTGGCCTGGATGATCTGGAACGCGGCCGATGCGATGGAGCCCCAGAGCACGGCCAGAAAGCCGGCCTTGCCCGCGTCCATGCGTTTGCCCGCATCATCGGGCGCCGCCGCGGCCGCTTCGCGCGAACGCGCCCCGACCTTGAGCACCTCCGCACAGGCCACGCCTTCGGGGTATGGCAAGTCCGAGCCGGTCACCAGCGCGCGCCGCAGCGGGATCGAATACATCACGCCCAGAATGCCACCGAGCGCACAGATCAACATGGTTTCCCAATACGGAAAACCGGCCCACCAGCCGACAATGACCAGGCCCGGCAACACGAAAATGATCGCCGACAGGCACCCCGCCGACGAGGCGATGGTCTGGACGATGTTGTTTTCCTGGATGGTGGCGCTGCCGACCTTGCGCAGGATCGCCATCGAGATCACCGCCGCCGGAATCGACGTGGCGAACGTCAGGCCGGCCTTGAGGCCGAAGTAGACATTGGCGGCCGTAAACACCAGCGTGATGAGAACGCCGATGATGACGCCGCGTACGGTCAGCTCCGAGCGAGGCTCAAAGCCCGCTTCTTGTTGTGCATTCACGTGTGTGACTCCCCAATGCGTGTGTGGCGCCCCGTGCGGGGCGCACCAACCATACTCTGACACCCCCGCCTGTCGCCAACGAACCCGACCATTTTGCTAATCTAGCGGCAATGGCATCCTGCCGCGCCGCATGAACCGTGCCGATGACCTTTTCTCCCCTGCAACGCCTGCGCATCGTGTACAACCGCGTGCATGGCATGGTGCATGGCGATGCATGGTTTCCGCACATCCCGCTGGCGGCAGCCCTGGGCCTGGGCGGCGTATGGCTTTTGCAAGCGGACCTGGGAGTCAGCTGGATGCCCTTTCTGCGGGGACTGCTGCACGGCCAGGTCGCGATCACTCCGGGACTGTTGCCACCGTTGCTGATCGGCGTGGGCATGCTGGTGATGGCGTTCGGCCTGTTGCTGCGCTCGCGCATCGCCTGGATCATGGCCATGTTGCTGGCCGCCACCGGTGCCGCCAGCATGCTTTTTGGCACGCATGTCAACGGCCATCTGCTGCTCGGCTACTTCGTGCTGATGCTGGCGCTGTTGCTGGTGGCATGGCGACAGTTCAACCACTCCAGTGTCGCCGCCAGCACCTTGTTCGCGTTGACCTCGGTGGTGATGCTGCTGATGTATGCCACCTTCGGCACCTATTACCTCGGCAACGAATTCGATCCGCACGTCACCGACCTGGTCACGGCGCTGTACTACGCCATGGTCACGATGAGCACGGTCGGCTACGGCGACATCACCCCGCAAACCGCCGAGGCCAAGCTGTTCTCGGTGTCGGTCATCGTGCTCGGCGTGGCGGTGTTCGCCACCTCGCTGACGGCGGTCATCGCGCCCATGGTCAGCCGCAGCCTGCAACGCATCGTCCATCACAAGGGATCGGGCATGAAACGTGAAAACCACTTCGTCGTGATCGGCAATTCGCCCTTGGCCATCAACACCTCGCGCGAGCTTTCCAACCGCGGCCAGGCAGTCACCCGCGTGCTGCGCGAAACGCCGGCGGACCTCGACGAGCAGATCGATGTCGTCACCGGCGATCCCGGCAGCGTGGAGGTCCTGCGCCAGGCCGGTGCGGACAAGGCCACTGCGGTGCTGGCCATGGCCGATGACGATTCCGAAAACGCGTTTGTCATTCTGGCCGCGCGCGAGCTGGGCGGGCACGCGCGCACCGTGGCCGCCGTCAACGATGGTCACCATCTGGCACGCATCAAGCTGGTACAGCCGGACGTGGTGATCGCGCCGCAAATCCTGGGCGGCGAACTGGCCGCGATGCTGCTGTGCGGCGAGCACGTGACGTCCGAATACGTCATGCAACGGGTGTTCCAGCAACGCGACAACGACCCGCCAGACCAATCGAATGCCGCCACTTGAGTTACCCTGCCGGGGCCGGTCCCGGTCGGCCCCCTGACATCATCCCCCGCACGTTCTTAGGAGACTCTTTCATGGACCACTGGCTTCATCACGCCACATGGCTGGGCAACACCGCATCGGCCTGGATCATTGCCGGCGTCAGCGCCGTTGTTGGCTGCATCATTGTTTTTGCCGCGACACGCATCGTGGCGGCACGGCTGAGCAAAGCCGCCGAGCACCATCCGGACAGCAAATGGCGGTATCTGATTGCCTCCGTCGCCCGCGCCACACGCGGCTGGGTCCTGCTGCTGCTGGCTATCGCCATCGCCCTGCATTCGCTGAGCTTCGGTGCGAAAATCGATGGTTACCTGTACATGGCCATCGGCGCTTTGATCGGCATCCAGATCGCCTTTTGGATCTGCGCATTGCTCGTATCCATGCTCAAAGGCGCCGGAACCGGCGGCGGCATGGAGAAAAAGAATCCCGTGATCTTCAGCATGCTCGTCTGGGCCGTGGAGCTCGTGGTGTGGGTGACGCTGTTGCTGATCCTTCTGGGCAACGCCGGGGTGCAGGTTGGCGCCTTCATCGCCAGCCTGGGTGTCGGCGGCATCGCGGTCGCCTTGGCGGCGAAGAACGTCCTGCAGGACCTCTTCGCTTCGATCGCCATCGGCCTGGACAAACCCTTCACCGTCGGCGAATTCATCACCTTCGGCGACAGCCTGGGCACCGTCAAGAAGGTCGGCATCCGCAGCACGCGCATCGAGGCGCTGTCCGGCGAAGAAATCGCCATCAGCAACTCCAACATTGCGCAGATGCAGACCAACAACCTGAGCCGCCGCGAGGAACGTCGCGTGGTCTTCGATTTCTATGTCCCGCTGGATACGCCACGCGACAAGGTGTCGGCGATCATCGAAGCCGTCAACGGCATGATTGACGCCGAAGAGCAGGTTCGCCGCGACCGCGGCAACTTCCGCAGCATCGCGCGCGACGGCTTCCAGCTCCAGTTCGTCTACTACGTGCTGGTCCCGTCAATGAACGTGTACTGCGACATCCACGAGGCGTTCAATCTCAAGATCATGGAAACACTGGAGAGCTTCGAGGTGCACTTCGCCCTGCCCGTGCAGTTGGAGAAGCTCGAAGACAGCCCGTCGTACAACAACAAGTCTGCCTGAGCCGTCGGGAAGCGGACACGGCACCGAACGCCGTGCCCGCTTCCGCACCAGTCCGCTGTCAGCGCTGTCATTGCGATCTTTCGCGCAGCAACGTGCAGACACAACGAAAAACGGCAAGCCGAATGGCTTGCCGTTTTTCGTTGAAACTTGGTAGCGGGGGCAGGATTTGAACCTGCGACCTTCGGGTTATGAGCCCGATGAGCTGCCAGACTGCTCCACCCCGCATCAGGAAGTCGCTCATTATACATCCGCGGTGGCGGCATGCAAGGGCAATCTGCGCCAAGCGCCGCACGCAGATTGCCCCATGAGTCGTTACACGCCAATCGCCGCACGGCACCAGCTCAGCAGCGGGCCCCAGCCGTAGATACCCACGCCCAGCAAGGCCAGGCCGTTGATGGACAGTACCCAACGCAGGGTGTGGTCTTTCTGCGGCGCCAGTTCGACGCTCTCTTCAGGTTCTTCGAAGTACATCACCCAGATCACGTGCAGGTAGTACCACAGGCCGATGATGGCCATGACGATGCCGACGATGGCCAGCCACAACATGTTGGCGTCAATGGCGGCCTGCAGCACCAGCACCTTGGCGTAGAAGCCCCAGAACGGCGGCACGCCGGCCAGCGAGAACATGGCCAGCAGCATCAGGAAGGCCATCCATGGTGCGCGCTTGTTGAGGCCCTTGAGATCGCTGATCTTGTCGCACTCGAAACCCTTGCGCGACAACGCCAGCAGCACGCCGAAGGCGGCGGTGGACATCAGCGCGTAGCACACGGCGTAGAACATCGCCGCGGAATAACCGTGACCGTCCCTGGCGGCAACGAAGCCCAACAGCAGGAAGCCCATGTGCGCGATGGTGGAATAACCCAACATGCGCTTGATGTTGGTCTGCACGATGGCAACGAGGTTGCCGATGACCAGCGACAAAGCCGCCACCACCGCCAGCATCAACTGCCATTGGTCGGTCAGCAGGCCTTCCGTTCCGAACGCGGACAACAGGCGATAGGCCAATGCAAACGCACCCAGCTTGGACACCGAGGCAATCATCGTGGTGATGGGTGTCGGCGAGCCGTCGTAGACATCCGGCAACCACATGTGGAACGGTGCGGCACCGAGTTCGAAAGCCACGCCGACGATCAGGAAGATCACGCCGAACTTGAGCACATTGGGCATGTCCACGTGCTGCGCGGCGGCGGCCAGCTGCGACAGGTCCAGCGTGCCGGTGGCGCCGTAGACCATCGACATGCCGTACAGCAGCATGCCCGATGCCAACGCGCTCAGCACGAAGTACTTGATCGCCGCTTCCGAGGACAACGGCGAGTCGCGATTCATCGCCACCAGCGTGTACGAGGCCAGCGCCAGCATCTCCAGGCCCAGATAGACCACGATCAGGTTGCCCGCCGATGCCAGGATCATCAGGCCCAGGGCGGCAAACAGCATCAGCGAATAGAACTCGCCGATGTGCAGCTTGCGCTCACGCAGATACGGGCGCGCGAAGACGAAGATCAGACCGATCGCGAGCAGACCAAAGATCTTGATGATCTCGGACGTGCCATCGCGCACGAACATGCCACCGAAGGCGTAAGCCGCGCCATCCGGCTGCCCGAAAATGCACAACAGCCCCGTGACCACCGTGATGGCGATGGCCAGCCAGTGCGTGATGTTGCGTTGCGAAGGCTTCAGCCATGCATCCAGCAGCAACAGGATGCAGATCGCCACGACCAGATAGATTTCCGGCAGCAACACAAGAATGTCGTTCCAGCTCAGCATGCGACGTTCCTCAAACCTTTGTGGTGGCGATCTGATCGACGAGGTGCGATACCGATGCACCCATCAAGTGAATCAGCGGCTCCGGCCAGATGCCGATGGCCAGCACGAACAGGCCGAACACCGTCAGCACTATCGCTTCGCGGAAATTGATGTCTTTCATTGCAGCCACCTTGTCGCTGGTGACATCGCCCCAGATGATGCGTTTGATCAGGTACAGCGTGTAGGCCGCGCCGATGATGAGCGTGAACGCGGCAACCAACGCGATCCACGGGTTGGCGCTGAAGCTGGCCAGGATGACCATGAACTCGCCGACAAAGCCGCTGGTCCCCGGCAGGCCGCAGTTGGCCATGGCGAACAGCACCATGAAGAACGCAAACCACGGCATCACCTTGACCAGGCCGCCGTAGGCACTGATCTCGCGCGTGTGCAGACGGTCGTACATCACGCCGATGCACGAGAACATGGCGCCGGAGACAAAGCCGTGCGAAATCATCTGCACCATCGCGCCCTGGATGCCGAGCTTGGCCGCATCGAGATTCTGCGCGTCACGCACCAGCAAAAAGGCGATGAACAGGCCCAGGGTGACAAAAGCCATGTGCGCCACCGACGAGTACGCCACCAGCTTTTTCATGTCCTTCTGCACCAGCGCCACGTAGCCGATGTAAACCACCGGAATCAGGCTGAGCGTGATCATCAGCCACACGAAACGCTCGGATGCATCCGGCACGATCGGCAGCGAGAAACGCAGGAAGCCGTAAGTACCGACCTTCAACATCACCGCAGCCAGCCACACCGAGCCACCGGTCGGCGCTTCCACGTGCGCATCCGGCAGCCACGTATGCACCGGCACCATCGGCACCTTGATCGCGAACGCGATCAGGAAGGCGAAGAACAGCCACGACTGCTGGGTCATGGTCAGGTCGGTCGCGGCCAGCGTGGCCATGTCGAACGTACCGCTGATCGAGTGCAGGTACAGCAGACCGATCAGGAAGCAGATCGAGCCAAGGAACGTGTAGATGAAGAACTTCATCGTGGCGTACAGACGCCGCGGGCCGCCCCACACACCGATGAGGATGAACATCGGAATCAGGATGGCCTCGAAGAACACGTAGAACAGCAGCGCGTCGGTGGTTGCGAACAGACCGATCAGCAGACCTTCGAGCACCAGCATGCAGGCCATGTACTGATGCGCCTTGTCCTTGATGACCTCCCACGCGCCGATGATCACCAGCGGCCCGACGACGGTGGTCAACAGGATCAGGGCCACGGCGATGCCGTCCACGCCAAGCGCGTAGTTGACGTCCAGCGCCGGGATCCAGTGGTGCATTTCCACCAGTTGCATCGCCGCGCTGTCGGCATTGAACATCGGCAGCATGAACAGGCTGGCGACGAAGGTCGCCACGGAAAATGCCAGGGCAATCCAGCGCATCGCACGCGAATTGCGCGCAATCAGCACCGGCACCGCGCCGACAATGGGCAGCCAGATCAGCAGGCTAAGGATCCAGTGGTTCATGCGAAATCCTTGTAAATCCGGGACTCGGGAATCGACTTGACGAGACTCATTGGACCCCTCCGAACCACCAGAACCCGCCCAGAAGCAGGATCAAACCCACGATCATGGCGAACGCGTAGTGGTACAGCAGGCCCGACTGCATGCGGCGCACGCCGGCCGACACGCGCTCGACGAGGCCGGTGGTGCCATCGACCATGACACCGTCGACGATGGCGCCGTCGCCGCCCTTCCACAGCGCGCGGCCAAACGCCAGACCTCCGCGACAGAACACGCCGAAGTAGACCTCGTCGACCCAGAACTTGCGATCGAGGATGACGTAGACCGGGTTGAGCACACGTCGCACGCGGTCGGCCATCTTCGGGTTGAACAGGTAGATGTAGGTGCAGATGATGAAAGCCAGCACCACCAGCGCGAACGGCAACGTCATGAAACCGTGCAGCGCCATGCCGGCGGGGCCATGGAACTCGTGCGCCAGCTCGCCGAGGATGTCGTTCTCGGGCGCCACGTGAATGGCCTTGCCGAACCAGTCGCCGAACAGCAACGGCCCGATGGTCAGGTAGCCGATGACCAGCGATGGGATCGCCAACAGGATCAGCGGCACCGTGACCACCCATGGCGACTCCTTGGGCTTGTGATGCAGCTGTCCGGGTTTGAGGTCGTGTCCATGGTCGCCGTGGCCATGGCCCTCGACCACCTCGAACTTCTCCTTGCCATGGAACGTCAGGTACATCTGGCGGAAGGTGTACAACGCGGTCACGAAGGCACCGGCCATCACGCAGAAATACGCGTAACCGGCACCCCATCGATGCGACTCGCCGGCGGCCTCGATGATGATGTCCTTGGAGAAAAAGCCGGAGAAGAACGGCACCGCACACAAGGCCAGCGAACCGATCCACATGGTCACGCAGGTGATCGGCATGTATTTGCCCAGACCGCCCATGTAACGCATGTCCTGCTCGTGATGCATGGCGATGATGACCGAACCGGAGCCCAGGAACAACAAGGCCTTGAAGAACGCATGCGTCATCAGGTGGAACACGGCGCCGGCATACACCGACACGCCCAGCGCGACGGTCATGTAGCCAAGCTGCGACAACGTGGAATACGCGATCACGCGCTTGATGTCGTTTTGCACGATGCCGATCAGGCCGGTGAACAAGGCGCCGGTGGCACCGATGATCAACACGAAGCTCAGCGCCGTGGCCGACATTTCGTACAGCGGCGACATCCGCGCCACCATGAAGATGCCGGCGGTGACCATGGTCGCGGCGTGGATCAAGGCGGAGATCGGCGTGGGACCTTCCATGGAATCAGGCAGCCACACATGCAACGGCACCTGCGCGCTCTTGCCCATGGCGCCGATGAACAGCAGGATGCAGATCACCGTGGCAGCATCCCAATGCGGCAAGCCGGGGAAATTCAGCGTCATGCCGGCCAGCGAACCGGCGCTGTCGAATGCGGTCTGATAATCCAACGTACCGAGGAAATACAGCACCGCGGCAATACCCAGCACGAAGCCGAAATCACCCACGCGGTTGACCAGGAACGCCTTGAGACTGGCAAACGTCGCCGTCGGCTTCTTGTACCAGAAACCGATCAGCAGATACGACACCAGGCCCACCAGCTCCCAGCCGACGAACAGCTGCATGAAGTTGTTGGCCACCACCAGGATCAGCATCGAGAACGTGAACAGCGCGATGTAGCTGAAAAAGCGCTGGAAACCGTCGTCATCGGCCATGTAACCGATGGTGTAGATATGCACCATCAGCGACACGAACGTGACGACCGCCATCATCAAGGCGCTCAAACGGTCGATCATCATGCCGAACGAGGCGTTGAACTGGCCGACCTGGAACCAGGTGTAGATGTCCTGGTCATAGGCCTGCGCCCCGCCCCACACCAACTGGTACAGAACCCAGAACGACAAGGCACAGGAAATGCCGACACTGATGATGGATGCGGCAGCCGAGCCACCACGTCCAAGCTGCTTGCGCAGCAAGCCGGCGACAATCGCACCGACCAGCGGCGCCAGGACGATGATGAGAAGAATCGTGGTTGAAAGCTGGTGCATTGTCCCTCAGCCCTTCATCGAGTCGATATCGCCAACGTTGACCGTGCGGCGATTGCGGAACAGAAGCGTCAGGATGGCCAGGCCGACGGCGGCCTCGGCGGCGGCGACCGTCAGCACGAAGAACACGAAGATCTGGCCCGCCACATCGCCGTGAAAACGCGAGAACGCGACGAAATTGACGTTGACGGCCAGCAGCATCAGCTCGATGCACATCAGCAAGACGATCACGTTCTTGCGATTGATGAAGATGCCGGCCACGGAGATCGAAAACAGCACCGCGCCAAGCACGATGAAATGCGCCAGGGTAATCATGATTGCGGCTCCTGCGGTTCACCCGACTGCGGACGCTCGACGTCCATCTTGATCACGCGTACGCGGTCGGCGGCCTTGACGCGCGACTGGTCGCCCGGATTCTGCTTGCGCGTGCCCTCGCGGAAACGCAGCGTAAGGACCACGGCGGCCACCAGACCCAGGGTCAAAATCAGCGCCGCGATCTCGAACGGAAGCAGGTAATGCGTGTAAAGGGCCGTGCCCAGCCATGCGGTGTTGGCCATCCCGGCCACCGCGGCGGGGTCCGGCCCCATGGTGGTGTGATGCATGGCGCGCACGCCGATCAGCGACAGCATTTCCAGCAACATCACGGCAGCGACCACGATACCCAGCGGCAGATAACGCACGAAGCCTTCACGCAGCCGCTCTTCGTCGATGTTGAGCATCATCACCACGAACAGGAACAGCACCATGACCGCGCCGACGTAGACCACCACCAGCGCAATGCCAAGGAACTCGGCCTGCAGCAGTATCCACAGGCAGGCCACGCTGAAAAACGTCAGCACCAGCGACAACACCGAGTGCACGGTGTTGCGCAGGCTGATCACCATCAACGCGCCGCACACGGCGATGACGGCGAAAAACCAGAAACAAATCAGTTGAAGCAGTTGCGGACTCATCGTTGTCTTCTCCAGCCTCAGCGGAACGCCGCATCCTGTGCGCGGGCGGCGGCGATCTGCTCCTCGAAGCGGTCGCCGATGGCAATCAATTGCGGTTTGGTCACCACGTTCTCGCCGCGGTTCTCGAAGCAGTACTCGAGGATGTCGGTCTCGACGATCGAGTCGACCGGGCAGCTCTCTTCACAGAAGCCGCAATAAATGCACTTGAACAGGTCGATCTCGTAGCGCGTGGTGCGGCGGGTGCCGTCCTCACGACGCGTGGAGTCGATGGTGATGGCCAACGCCGGGCACACGGCCTCGCACAATTTGCAGGCGATGCAGCGCTCTTCGCCATTGGCGTATCGACGCAGCGCATGCAAACCACGGAACCGATTGGACCGGGGAATGTGCTCCATCGGAAAACGCATCGTGTACTTGGGTTTGAACATGTACACGACGGTCACGCCCAATCCCTTGAGCATTTCCAGAAGCAAGAGGCTCTTGAAGTAGCTGGTGATCTTGTTCATGTCATTACGCTCCGATCGTCACCCAGCCGAAATATTTCAGGAAACCGGCCACCACGACCCAGGCGATGCAGATGGGGATGAAGACCTTCCAGCCCAGACGCATGATCTGGTCGTAGCGGTAACGCGGGAAGGTGGCACGGAACCACAGGTAAAGGAACGAAAACAGGAAAGCCTTGATGAACAGCCACCACCAGCCACCGGCGCCGATGACGCCCCAGCTGTCCGGAAACGGGCTCAGCCAGCCACCGAAAAACACCAGCGCCGCGATGAAGCTCAGCAGGATCATGTTCGCGTATTCGGTCAGGAAGAACAGCGCGAACGCGGCGCCCGAGTACTCCACGTGGAAACCGGCGACGATCTCCGACTCGCCTTCGGCGACGTCGAACGGCAAGCGGTTGGTTTCGGCCACGGCCGAAATCCAGTACACGATGAACATCGGGAACAGCGGAATGAAGAACCAGTCCAGGATGCCCTTGGAACCTTCCTGTGCGTCGACAATGGCCGTCAGGTTGAGGCTTCCGGCCAGCACCAGCACGCAGATCAGCGCCATGCCGATGGCCAGCTCGTAGGAAATCATCTGCGCGGCCGAACGCATCGCGCCCAGCAAGGCATAACGCGAGTTGGACGCCCAACCGGCCAGGATGATGCCGTACACGCCCAGCGAGGTCATCGCCAGCAGATACAGGAGACCGGCGTTCGCATTGGACAGCGCGAGCTTTTCGCTGAAGGGAATTACCGCCCAGGCGGCGAGCGCCGGAATCAGCGCGATCAGCGGCGCGAGAAAGTACAGCGCCTTGTTCGCGTTGGTGGGAAGGATCACTTCCTTCAACAGCAGCTTGGTCACGTCGGCGAAGGCCTGCAGCAGGCCGAACGGGCCGACCTTGTTGGGCCCCATGCGCACGTGCATCCAGCCGAGCACCTTGCGCTCCCACCACACGTACATCGCCACCGTGATCACCAGCGGCAATACCACGCAGAGCGTGTAAATCAGCGGCAGGAAAAGCTGATGAAAGAGTTGGTCCATGGGTTAGGCCTTGCTCAAGGTGATGGCCGCGCCGTACGGCGGCAGCGACGCAGTCTGATCGTGGGCGGCTTCGATCCACGCGGCGCCGTCGGGCACCGTTGCATCGATCACCAGCGGCAGGACGGCGGTGGCGAGCTTGACCTTGTCGCCAGCGGCCAGCCCCTGGCGCTGCGCTTCGTTCGCGTTCACGCGCACGGCCGCTTCACGGTTGAGCGGATGCGCCTGCAGCGAGGTAGCGCGGCGGACCACCGCATCGCTGCGATAGATCGGCCAGGTGGCGAGGCGGCTGAGGCCCTGCACCGGCTTGCGTTCGACCAGACCCTGCGAACTGGCGTGCTTGCGTTCGACCAGGCCTTCGCGCAAACCGGCGAGGTCGTCGAATTCGAAGCCCGCCAGCTTCATCAGGCCGCCCAGCGCACGCAGCACCTTCCAGCCCGCGCGTGCTTCGGCCGGCGCCTTCGCGCCCGCTTGCACGCGCTGCAGCAGACCATCCACATTCACCAGCGTGCCGTCGATTTCCGGCAGCAGGCCGATCGGCAGGATCACGTCGGCAACGTCGCGCAGCGCGGCGTTGGCGAACGCGCTGAAGGCCACCACATGCTGCGAGCTGTTCAACGCATGGCTGACCGCAGCACCGTCGGCGAAATCGTGCGGAAGCTCCAGGCCGTACAGCAGATAGCCCTTGCGCGGCTGCGCCAGCATCGCCTGCGCATGCAGGCCACCGTTGCCCGGCAGCACGCCGGCCTTGGTGAGGCCCACGGCGTTCGCGCCGACCGGCAGTTCGTTGTAGGCCGCGCCGGTGGCTTCGGCGATGAAGCGCGCGACCGCGCGCAGCCAGGACGCCTGCGGATGCGTAACCGCCGCATCTCCCAGGATCACCACCGACTGGCCGGACTTCAGCGAAGCGATCGCTTCGCGCGCCTTGTCGGTGACCTGCAGCGGCGCCAGCGATTCGTTGGCGATGAAGCCCGGCTGCGCGGCGCCGCCCTCGATGGCGACCTTGGCCAGCACCAGCAGCGAATCGACCAGGTAGTGCGGTGGCACCACGGCCTCGCCAGCCAGGTTGTAATTGAAATGGAACTCGGCCGGATTGACCGCGTACACCTTCGCGCCCTTCTTCACCGCCTGATGGATGCGATGGTTGAGCAGCGGCATTTCGTAACGCAGGTCGGAGCCGACCAGCAACGCCGCCTTGACCTTGTCCACGTCGGCGACCGGCATGGCGAAGGTCTGCGCGACCGCGTTGTCGGCAAAGTCGAGTTGACGCAGGCGATGGTCGATGTGCGCACTGCCAAGGCCTTGCGCGAGGCGAACCAGCAGCTCGCCCTCTTCGCTGGTCGTGGCCGGATGCACCAGCACGCCCAGGTCGCTACCCGGCACGCTCTTCAATGCTTCGATGGCGACGGCGAGCGCGTCGTCCCAGGTGGTGGTCTGCCACTGGCCGTTGCGCTTCACTTCCGGCGCATGCAGGCGGTCGGCGGCGTACAGGCCTTCATGGCTGTAGCGGTCGCGGTCGGACAGCCAGCATTCGTTGATCGCTTCGTTGTCGCGCGGCACCGTGCGCAGCACTTCGCCGCGGCGGGTGTGCAGCCACAGGTTGGAGCCGAGCGCATCGTGGTAGCCCACTGACGGCTTGGCGATCAGTTCCCAGGCGCGCGCCTTGAACTGGAACGGCTTGTTGGTCAGCGCGCCGACCGGGCACACGTCGATGACGTTGCCGGACAGTTCGGTTTCCAGCGCCTTGCCGATATAGGTACCGATCTGCAGGTTCTCGCCGCGGCTCATGCCGCCGAGTTCGTAGGTGCCGGCGATCTCGCTGGTGAAGCGCACGCAGCGCGTGCACTGGATGCAGCGGGTCATCTCGGTGGCAACCAGCGAACCGAGATTCTCGTCGGCAATGGTGCGCTTGCGTTCGGTGTAACGCGACACGCTGCGGCCGTAGCCGAGCGCGACGTCCTGCAGCTCGCATTCGCCACCCTGGTCGCAGATCGGGCAGTCGAGCGGATGGTTGATCAGCAGGAACTCCATCACGTCGCGCTGGAACTTCAGCGCCTTGTCCGAACGCGTGATGACCTTCATGCCTTCGGCCACCGGCGTGGCGCACGCCGGCTGCGGCTTGGGCATCATGCGGCCGCCCATTTCCACGTCCACCAGGCACATGCGGCAGTTGGCGGCGATCGGCAGCTTGCGGTGATAGCAGAAACGAGGGATGGCGATGCCGATGTTGTCGGCCGCCTCGATGATCATGGCGCCCTTGCGGATCTGCGTGGGCTTGCCGTCGATCTCGATGTTCACCACATCGGGGGCAGTATTGGCTGGCTGCGCACTCATGCAGCAACTCCACGGGTTTGTGCGAAACGGTCTTCGGTCATCGACCGGCCGTGCTGCACGTAGTATTCGAATTCATCCCAGAAGCGGGCGAGGAAACCTTGCACCGGCCACGCGGCGGCTTCGCCGAACGCGCAGATAGTGTGGCCTTCGATCTGGCCGGCGACGGCTTTCAAGCGATGCAGGTCATCCTGCGTGCCCTTGCCTTCGACGATGCGCGTGAGCACGCGATACATCCAGCCGGTGCCTTCGCGGCACGGAGTGCACTGGCCGCAGGATTCCTTGAAGTAGAAACGCGCAATGCGATGGCAGGCCTTCACCATGCAGGTGGTTTCGTCCATCACGACCACCGCCCCCGAACCCAGACCCGAACCGGCCTTCTGCAGGCTGTCGTAATCCATGGTGCATTCCATCATCACGTCGGCGGGCAGCACCTTCATCGAGGAGCCGCCGGGGATCACCGCCTTCAACTTGTTGCCGTTGCGCACGCCGCCGGCCATCTCGAGCAGATCCTTGAAGGACGTGCCGAGGCGGATTTCATAGTTGCCGGGCTTGTTGACGTGGCCGGACACCGAAAAGATCTTCGGGCCGCCATTGTTCGGCTTGCCGAGATTCAGGAACCAGTCTGCGCCGTTGCGCAGGATCGCCGGCACCGAGGCGTAGGTTTCGGTGTTGTTGATGGTGGTGGGCTTGCCGTACAGGCCGAAGTTGGCCGGGAACGGCGGCTTGAAGCGCGGTTGGCCCTTCTTGCCTTCCAGCGATTCCATCAGCGCGGTTTCTTCGCCGCAGATGTAGGCGCCGGCGCCGAGTGCGCCATAGATGTCCACGTCGATACCGCTGCCCTGGATGTTCTTGCCGAGCAGGCCGGCTGCGTAAGCTTCCTTCAATGCCTCTTCGAAATGTTCGAAGGGCTCATGATGGAATTCGCCACGCAGGTAGTTGTAGGCCACGGTGGAACCGGTGGCGTAACACGCGATGGCCAGACCTTCGATCACCGAGTGCGGGTTGTAGCGCAGGATGTCGCGGTCTTTCGCCGTGCCGGGCTCCGATTCGTCGGAGTTGCAGAGGATGTACTTCTGCATGTTCCCTTTCGGCATGAAGGACCACTTCAGGCCAGTCGGGAAGCCCGCGCCGCCACGACCGCGCAGGTTGCTGTTCTTGACGATCTCGACGATCGAGGCGGGATCAGGCTTTTCGGCGAGGATTTTCTTCCACGCCTTATAGCCGTCCACTTGTTCGTAGCTGTCCATCGACCACGGCTTGTCGAAATGCAGCGTGGTGTAGACGACTTGGTGTTCTTGGGGTGCGGGTCCGACTGCCATGGTTCCCTGCCCTCTCATTTCAAGCCATCGAGAATCTCATCGACCTTTTCGGTCGTGAGACGCTCGTGGTAATGACCATTGACCGTCATCGCCGGCGCGTACACGCACGCGGCAATGCATTCTTCTTCCTGCTTGAGGTACACGCGACCGTCCGGCGTGCTTTCGCCAAGCTTGATACCGAGCTTCTTCTCGCAATGGCGCACGAGGTCTTCAGCGCCGTTGAGCCAGCAGGAGATGTTGGTGCAGATCGCGACGTTGTTGCGACCGACCGGCTTGGTTTCCAGCATCGAGTAGAAGCTGGCCACTTCGTACGCCCACACCGCCGGTACGTCGATGTACTTGGCGACGGCGGTGATCAGCTCGTCGGTGAGGTAGCCGTGGTTCTGTTCCTGCGCGGCGAACAGCGCCTGGATCAGCGCGGAACGCTTGCGATCCGGCGGGAATTTGCCCAGCCAATGATCGATGTGATGGCGCGTGTGCTCGTTGAGCACGACGAGCGGATCGACGTGTTTGACCTGCTCGTAATTTCCGGTGGCTTTCATGTGTGCTTATCCTCTTACGCTCAGCGATCGACTTCGCCGAACACGAGGTCATAGGTGCCGATCACCGCCACCGCGTCGGCCAGCATGTAGCCGCGCACGATGGTGTCCATCGACGACAGATGGGCAAAGCCCGGAGCGCGCAGATGCACGCGGAAGGGTTTGTTGGCGCCGTCGGAAACCAGGTAGCAACCGAACTCGCCTTTCGGCGCTTCGACCGCGCAATAGGTTTCGCCGGCCGGTACGCCGTAGCCTTCGGTGAACAGCTTGAAGTGGTGGATCAGCGCTTCCATGTCTTCCTTCATGGCTTCGCGCTTGGGCGGCGCAACCTTGAAGTTTTCCACCATCACCGGGCCCGGATTGGCACGCAACCAGTCGGCGCACTGCTTGATGATGCGGTTGGACTGGCGCATTTCTTCCACGCGCACCAGGTAGCGGTCGTAGCAGTCGCCGTTGACGCCGACCGGGATGTCGAAATCCACGTCGGCATACTTGGCGTAAGGCTGCTTCTTGCGCAGATCCCACGCGATGCCGGAGCCACGCAACATGGCGCCGGTCATGCCCCACTGCTGGGCCAGTTCGGGCGACACCACGCCGATGCCGACGGTACGCTGTTTCCAGATGCGGTTGTCGGTGAGCAGCTCTTCGTATTCGTCGACCTTCTTGGAGAAGTCGGCGGTGAAGGCGTCGAGGTAATCGAGCATCGAACCTTCACGCCACGCGTTCAGGCGCTGCAGATCCTTGCCCTTGTGCCAGGGCGATTCGCGGTACTGCGGCATCTTGCCGGGCAGGTCGCGATAGACGCCACCGGGACGGTAGTACGTGGCGTGCATGCGCGCGCCGGAAACCGCCTCGTAGCAGTCCATCAGCTCTTCGCGCTCGCGGAAGGCGTACAGGAACACCGCCATCGCACCCAGGTCGAGCGCGTTCGAACCCACCCACATCAGGTGATTGAGGATGCGCGTGATCTCGTCGAACATGGTGCGGATGTACTGCGCGCGCTCCGGCGCCTCGATGCCCAGCAGGGTTTCGATCGCGCGCACGTAGGCGTGCTCGTTGCACATCATCGACACGTAGTCGAGACGATCCATGTAGCCGATCGACTGGTTGAACGGCTTGGATTCGGCCAGTTTCTCGGTGCCACGGTGCAGCAGCCCGATGTGCGGATCGGCACGGACGATCGTTTCGCCGTCCATTTCCAGCACCAGGCGCAGCACGCCGTGCGCGGCCGGATGCTGCGGGCCGAAGTTCATCGTGTAGTTGCGGATTTCTTGGCTCGCCATGCTCAATTCTCCCGCCAGTGATCGGCGGCTTCCGCCTTCGCTTGTATCAGGTCGGCGTCATCGCGGATCACGCGCGGCACCAGCACGCGCGGTTCGATCGACACGGGTTCGTAGACCACGCGTTTCTGCTCGGGGTCATAGCGCACTTCCACGTTGCCGATCAGCGGAAAGTCCTTGCGGAACGGATGGCCGACGAAACCGTAGTCGGTGAGGATGCGGCGCAGGTCCGGGTGGCCTTCGTAGATGATGCCGAACAGGTCGAACGCCTCGCGCTCGAACCAGTTCACGCCCGGCCAGATGCCGGTGAGCGAAGGCACGACGGGGAGGTCGTTGTCGTCGCAGAACACACGTACGCGCAGGCGCTGATTGAGTTCGATCGACAGCAGGTGGAACACCGACGCATAGCGCTTGGGCATCGACACGTCGCGCGGACGATCCTGCCAGGCGAAGCGGCCGATCGCCTCGCCTTCCACGCCGCGCGAGAAGCCGTTGCCGGAGACGTCGGTGGTGTCCCATTCGGTCTGGCCGTAGCCCAGGTAATCCACGCCGCACAGGTCGACCAGCTCGCTGAAGCGGAAGCCCGGCTCGTCGCGCAGCGAGGTCGCCACCGACAGCAGGTGCGCGGCATCGACCTCAGCCGTGGTCTGGCCGTTGGCCACGGTGATTTTCAGCAGATCGCCGAATCGCGCGGCAAGCCGCTCGACCAGCGAGTTAGTTTGCGTATCGCTCATGACTGACTGCGCCTTTTAGGAACGCGCGATGGTGCTGGTACGACGAATCTTCTTCTGCAATTGCAGGATGCCGTGGATCAACGCCTCGGCCGTGGGCGGGCAGCCCGGCACGTAGATGTCCACCGGCACGATGCGATCGCAGCCACGCACAACCGAATAGGAATAGTGGTAATAGCCGCCACCGTTGGCGCAGCTGCCCATGGAAATGACCCACTTCGGGTCGGGCATCTGGTCATACACCTTGCGCAAGGCGGGGGCCATCTTGTTGACCAGGGTGCCGGCCACGATCATCACGTCGGACTGGCGCGGACTCGGGCGGAACACCACGCCGTAGCGGTCCAGGTCCAGGCGCGCGGCGCCGGCATGCATCATCTCCACCGCGCAGCAGGCGAGACCGAAGGTCATCGGCCACATCGAGCCGGTGCGCGCCCAGTTCATCAGGGCGTCGACCGAGGTAGTGGCGAAACCACGCTGGATGATGGGATTGTCGCCAGCCGGACGCAGGATGTCGTCCACCAGGTTCAACGGCTGCGGGTTGTGCATCACCCGATCGATGGAGGAGATCACTCCCATTCCAGTGCTCCCTTCTTCCACACATAGGCAAAACCGACCACCAGCAACAGCAGGAACAGCGCCATTTCAATCAGCGCCACGATGCCGATGTGCTGGAACACCACCGCCCACGGAAACAGGAAGGCGATTTCCAGATCGAAAATGATGAAAAGGATGGCGAGGAGGTAATAGCGCACGTCGAACTGCATGCGCGCATCCTCGAAGGCCTCGAAGCCGCACTCGTACGGCGAAAGCTTCTCCGATTCCGGACGGCGGGGACCGGCCAAGAGGCCGATGACGATAAGTACGATGCCCAGTCCGCCGGCAACCACCAGGAACAGGAGCACGGGCCAGTATTCGGCAAGCACGGTTTAACTTACCTCCGCACCACATGAGTGCATCAGCGGCCGTCGGGGCGAACGGTCCGGGAGTTCAAATCAGCGGGCTGTCCGGCTCTGTGGGATGCAGATGCAGGCGCTCGAATCCTCGGGACAAGCCCCAGGGATCGCGACATTGTATCAGTGGGCATGGGTGCGCCGACAAGCCTTGTGTGGCGCAGCATGGGATATTTCTTGCAACTTAAGTTGTCCATCGCCGGCTCGGTCAAGCGCGCCTGCACGGACACGCGGCCTCCCCTGCACGCAGCCGTCCGCGCGTGCAGCGAAAGCTACCCGCTGGATGGATTACATCGTTTGCGTCGCGCGCTCGGAGTTGAGCACGCCGGCCAGCAGGGCTTCGATACGCCCGCGCGCCGCCTCGCCATCGGAAGAATCGTTGAATTGCACACCGATGCCCGCCGTGCGGTTGCCCTGCGCGCCGATCGGGGTGATCCACACCACCTTGCCGGCCACCGACAGGCGCTCGCTTTCGTCGATCAGGCTGATCAGCAGCACCACTTCATCGCCCAGCGAATAACGCTGCGCAGTGGGTGCGAACAGGCCGCCATGCTTCAGGAACGGCATATACGCGTTATAGAGCGAAGCCGTGTCCTTGAATTTCAGCGAGATGATGCCCTGGCGGGCGGCGACCGGGTTCATGTGCAACGGCATCGGCGAATGGCGGAGGTACATCCTAACCACGCCACCGGGCGGGTGCAAAGGCGCGGTAAGCCAAAGTGAGAGCTGCGTGCGCTAGCCGCGCTCCAGCCCGGCGGCGGGGGCAGGCGTCGCCTCCCACCAGCCCCAATGGTCGAAGATCCAGGGCGAGGGCCAGTCCAGGTGCAGCTTGGCGAAGACCGGCCCCGGCCCTACCTGGTCCAGTCGCGCGCCATCCTCCACCCATGGCGCTTCCGTCCAGGGCCACTCCCGGGCGCCGGCGGGCGTCGCCACCAGCAGGCGCAACCAGCGCCGCAGCAGCACGGGCGGGCGCCACGGCAATCGGCCATCGCCGGCATGGCCGTCGACCTGCATGTAGCGCTCGGGGCTTAGCGCCAGCCGCCGCATGCGCCCGCCGCTCAAGGCCATCTGCGTGCGGTGCGCCTCGATCGCCAGCAGCTTGCGCTGCCGTTGCTCTTCGGGGGCATCGATCGACAGCGCATAGGCAGACGGATCGGCGGCACCATGCACCGAATAGGCAAGCAGCATGGGCGCCGGGTGCAGCCCGACCAGCGCGAGCCGGCACAGCACATGCGCGGCGCCATGGTCGGGATGGCTGTCGCGCAGCGCCGGGCCACAAACGAGATTGGGCTGGAACACGTCCAGCACCGAACGTATCGCGGCGATCGAACCGGCGAGATCGTCATGCAAACGACGCGTCACTTCCATGTCGCGCCAACTGAGCGGCTGTAGCGCCGAGGGCGACACGCCCAACTTTTCCAGCGCATACATCGCCTCGTCGCGACGCTTGGCGCCCCAGCGCCGGCGCGCGACATCGTCCAGGACCAAGCGTCGTTCGAGATAGCGCTGCGGCCACGGATTGTTGTCGCCATCGGTCAGCAGCAGCACGCGTACTGCACCACCC
>DASSKC010000144.1:0-50605 GCA_035690885.1 Oleiagrimonas sp.
ACCGGCGTGTCGTCGAAGCCGGTGATGGTGATGTCGTTGGGGATGTCCAGATTCAGACCGTGTGCGACGGCGGTTGCGGCGGCCGCCATGTCGTCGTTGCTGCAAAATATCGCCGTCGGCCGGTTCGGCAATTGCAACAACCTGGTGGCGGCTGTCAGACCCGACCGGTAGGTGAACTTGCCGTCGACCACATACCCTTCCGGGACCTCGGCCCCGGCTTCGTGCATCGCGTCGAAATAGGCCTGTGCGCGCAACGTGGCTGCCGTATGCGTGGGTTCGCCCTTGATCAGCGCTATGCGGCGGTGCCCGAGTTTGAACAGGTGTCGCATCATGGCGCGTGCGGCCTTGTAGTCGTCGATGCGGACAGATGTCACGTCATCCACCGGCGGTTCGGACGCAAACGCCACGACGGACACGCCGTTGTCCTTGAGGTGCCGGATCGCCTGCACCGAATCACACAACGGCGGCAACAGCACCACGCCATCCACCGAGGCCTTCAACAGGCGCCGCATGGCGGCGTGCTGGCCACGAATGCCGGCGCACATCTCGACCGTCACCTGGGAGCTGCTGAGGCTGCTTTCCTCCAGCAGTCCGATCATCAGCTGGTTGAGATAGGCAGCGCTGGGATTGCTGTACAGCACGCCGATGCGGGCGATGTCCGATGATCGCAGCAGACGCCCGGCCAGGTTGGGACGGTAGTTGAGGTCCTTCGCTGCCGCCAGTACACGTTCGCGCATGGCCTCGCCGACACGCGGGTTGCCGTTGATCACTCGCGACACCGTCATCGCCGACACGTTGGCCTGTTTGGCGACGTCCATGACGGTGGCCGATTGATGAGGGGAGCGTTTGCGCTTGGGCATGGTGGTTGGGCGTACTCGACGTGGATGTGGTTGGACGTTGCGGTCGCTGCACGACATGCAAGAACGAGCCGCTGCACGGGCGCGGTGCCGAAGCGCGTGCAATGCAAGACCCTCCTACTTTAGCGGATCACCGCGAGGTACCACGAGAACCGTTTCCCGGTTATCCCTGTGTGGTGGTTCCGGCATTGCCGTCACGCGGCCTCCAAGCCCCAGCCGGTATCGCGCTCAGTGGGCCGACCGCGGTGGGCGCGGGCGCGCATCCGTTCGTGGTCGGGCGCGGCCATGCATGGCATGGCTGACAAGCCGGGGCTGCGCGTCCTTGATGCGGGCATGGGCAACGGACGCAAGCGGCGGATGCGGCAGCAAAGCGTCGCGCAGGCACGACGCAATCAGAAAGCGCGGGAAGCTTGGCTCCCCGCGCTTTCGTGTTCAAATGTTGTCGGTCTGTTCGATGAAGCGGGCCACGTTTTCATGCAGCTTCTTCAGTGCTTCCTCGTGGCTGTAGATCATGTGTCCCGACTGATACCAGTGGTAGGAAATGTTTTCTTGCAACGCGGCGGGAATCGGCAGGTGCGCCATTTCATACTCGGCTGCAAAGTACGGCGTGCCGGTGTCGAAATAACCGCCGTGGACCTGGACTTTCAGGTTCGGGTTCATGGTCATGGCGTGGGCCAGGTCGCCGATGACATTCAGGGTGTCGCCGTGCCGGTTGTGGCGGCGTGATACGCGATCGATGCGCCAGCGGTCAATGTCGGCGTGCAGGCGATAATGCCGGCTTTCGCCGAAGCCCAGCGTTCCGCGCACGTACTTGTTGAATGCCGACACATATGCGGAGCTGATGGCCGCTCCCTGCGGGTCGTAGCGCGCCGATTTGCCCATCGGATCCATGGCCGGACCCTTGAACTGCGAACCGAGACGACCGGTGACTTCACCCGCGTCGCTGAGCAGTTCGTGCCGGAACATGCCGCCATTGATCCGCAGGTTTGCCTTGAGGATGTAAGCGACCGGAAGCCCTGTGAACTGGTGCAACTTTTCGGCGACCGCCTGTTTTGTTGCCGGATCCAGTTTGGCTCCCTGCACGAGCGCGCTGGCATAGGGCCCCAGCGCAAAGGCCTCGACTTTCTTCAAGAACGGTTCCAGCTTGGCCGGACGCGAGGGCAGCTTGTGGTGATACCACGCGACGGCCGCGAAAGACGGCAGTGCCAGGAAGTACGCCTGATCCACGCCGGGGTGGCGTTCCACGCCGTCGATGCTGAAGTCGTAGGCCAGGATCTGCGACAACATCACCACACCGTTGAGATCGATTTTGTCGCGGCTTTGCAGGATGTCGGCCAACACCGCCGACCGCGGCGTGCCATAACTTTCGCCGAACAGGTACTTGGGTGAATTCCAGCGTTTGTAACGCGACAGGAACTGCCGAATAAACTGCGCGAACGCACGTGCGTCGCCATCCAGGCTGTAGATCTCCTTTTCATGCTTTTTCATCAGTGCCGCGCGTTCGGTCGGGTCATCGGCTACCGCGAGCAGTCGGCTGAAGCCGGCGCCGGGGGCGTCGATGAACACCAGGTCGGCGGCATCGAGCAGGCTGTAGGCGTTGTTCACCACCTCGTAGGGCGCGGCCGGTGTGTGCGTGTGGTCGGCCGTGATCACGCGACGCGGGCCGAACGCGCCCATGTGCAGCCACATCGTGGCTGATCCGGGGCCGCCGTTGTAGATGAACATCACCGGTCGCTGCCCGGCCTTCGCGTCCTGTTTGAAGTACGCGGTGTAGAACATGCTGACGGTCGGCGCCGCGGTCTGATCGCCGCCCTCATGCAGGATGAGCGTGCCGGCGACCGCGTCATAGTCGATGCGTTCGCCGTCGACTGTTACCGAGCCGCTGGTTTTGACCGCTTGCGGGGAGACTCGGGCGGGTGCCGCGGCCTGCGTGCCGCTTTTGTCCGCGTTGCGGGCATGCAGCGTGCCCGCGGGAAGCGCGACGATCAATACCGCAAGGAAAAATGAAACAGCCGATTTGTGCATGATTCTCTCGATGTCTTGAGTAAGTCCGCACACTTCATCGGATCAGTTGAAGCGCGCGTGAATGGCGAAAACCCGAGCGTAAAACAATAATCCGCTTCGCGCCAACATAAACTCAAAATGAGGACATGGATAATATCTATTGCATCCCGACTGCGTTGATGAATATGGCGCTGCTCATGCAAACAGGTTTCAAATGTAATCAACTCATTCTGTGGATACTTTGCCCCGAGCAAGAAAATACATGTCTGTTGACATTGAATTGCATATCGGCGATTAATTGCATTGTCGAATGCAAGGGGGTTCGGCTTTCGGGTCCGTGCGTAAAACGCCGGGCCCATGAAAGGTCACGAGCCATTGATGCGGGGGTGTGCGCATGACAATGGTGCGGGCCTTTCCGGGGTGGGGCTTGTGCCCTGAATATCTTGCATGGGAGATCAGTGGTGAATTTGAAAAGCAATAAGCTGTCAACCGCCGTACGCGTGGCGCTTTCGGTGGGTGCCATGGTGGCCTTGGGTACCTCTGGCAACGTGTTTGCACAGGATGCAGCCACGAACGATGCGTCGGACGCGACCAAGTTGCAGGCGGTGATGGTGACCGGCTCGCACATTCGGCGTGTCGACATGGAGACCGCAAGTCCGGTCATCACCGTCGGCCAGGAGGAAATCAAGGCTTCCGGTGCGCTGACATTGGGTGATCTGGTGCAGGACCTGCCGGCAATGACCGGTGGCATGACCAACCCGCAGGTCAACAATGGCGGTGGCGAGGGCTCGACCAGCATCAGCCTGCGTGGTCTGGGGCCGGATCGCACGTTGATCCTGGTCAACGGCCATCGCGTACTGAGCGGCGACGTCAACTCCATTCCGGCCAACATGATCGCGCGTATCGACGTGCTGACCGATGGAGCCTCCGCGGTTTACGGCTCCGACGCCATTGGTGGCGTGGTCAACTTCATAACCAAAACGCATTACAAAGGCATGCAGCTGACCGCCAACTACGGCCAGTCCTCGCGTGCCGACGGGCGCAGTCAAGGCTATACGTTGACGCTCGGCAGCATGGGTGACAAGGGCGGTTTCATCGCCGGCATCGGTTACAGCAAGATGGAGGGTGTGGAAGCCGCCAATCGCGCATTTTCCGAGAACTCGGTCTCCATCGGTGGTCCGGCCAACAACCTGCAAACCTATATCGGCGGTTCGAGCAATTCCCCGTACGGGCACATCGGCATCCCCGCGACCGGTCCGGTGGCGGCCGCTTTCGCCGGTTGCGCATCGGGTGCCCTGGCGCGCAATCCGGGCGCCAGTGGCATGGACCCGATCAACGATTATCACTGTTACCAGAACAGTGGCGCCAACAGCGACAAGTACAATTACGCCACGGTCAACCTGATCATGACGCCGCAGCAACACACCAATGGCTTCATCCTCAGTCATTACGACCTCAATGATGACGTGACCGTGTATTTCAACGCGTACTACAACAAAACGCGTTCGAACTTCCAGCTCGCGCCGGCGACGTATCATGTCGGGCACGGCGTGGATATCTCCAAGGACAACTATTACAACCCGTTCGGTACCGACTTCAATCCGATGGGTAGCCAGTTCAATTCGCGTCTGGAAACGATCGGATCACGCATCGCCGATTTCGGTACCACGTTGTTCCAGGGCAGCTTGGGCATCAAGGGTGACTTCATGCTGTTCGACAATCGCTGGGACTGGGATGTCGGCATGGACTACGGCCATTTAAGCCGCGTGGAAACCACCAGCGGCTTGCCCAATTTGAACAAGTTGTACACCGGCCCGTCGTTCATGGATACCGATGGCGTCGTGAAATGCGGTACGCCGGGTGACGTGATCAGCGGTTGTGACGCGTCGTTCAATCCGTTCAACATGCAATCGCCCAATTCGGTCGCTGCTTTGAAGAAGGCAGCGGTGCCGGCGCTGACCAATACCTACCAGCAGCAACGGGTCTACCACGCCAATGTCAACGGCGGTTTGTTCAATCTGCCCGCTGGTACCGTGCAGTTGGCCCTGGGCCTCAATTACCGCACCGAGCACCTGGTGTCACGCGTCGACCCGGTCCTCACGCGCAATCCGGAAACCGGTTCGTGCGTGCTCGGCAGCATGTGCTCCTCTGGCATGCGCGGTGGTTACAACGTCAAGGAAGCGTATGCCGAGGTGTTCATTCCCGTCCTCGCCGGCAGGCCGGGAGCCGAGGCACTGAACGTCATCATCGGCGATCGTTACTCGAAGTTCAGCACGTTCGGCAGTACCAACAACACGTCGTTCAAGGTCGAATGGCGCCCGATCCATGCGTTGCTGGTGCGCGGTACCGTGGCCGAGGTATTCCGTGCGCCGAACATCAGCGAGGTATTCGGCGCGCCGGGCAGCGATTCGCCGAAAATGAACTTCGACCCGTGCGACGGCTATACGGGCAACCCGGTCAATCCGGCCTGCGTCAATGTGCCGACCGATGGCAGCTTCGTCAATCAAAACGTGGCGCAGAACCTGCAAGCGGCGACCACGACGGCCGGATCGGCCTATGCCGGGTTCCCGATCAAGCCCGAGAAGGGCAAATCGTTTGACCTCGGTCTGGTCTACAGCCCGTCGTGGTTGCCGGGTTTCTCGGGCAGCGTGGATTTCTGGCACCTGTACTTGAAGGACATCATCACCAGCGTCGGCTTGCAGAGCCTGGTCAACCTGTGCAGCGCCGGACAGCTGGTGTATTGCCAGTACATCCATCGCTACCCCAGTGGTCCGCAACAGGGGCAGATCAGTACCCTGACGGTCGAGCCGACCGGCAACTTGGGTCGGGTGGATGTCAGCGGCGTGGATACCTCGCTGACGTACAAGCTCAACACGACCTCGGCGGGCCGGTTCCGTTTCGTGGTCAATGCCACGTATCTGAAATACTACGACCAGCAGAGTGCGCCAGGCACCAACGCCAACGTCACCTATCATGACGCCGGCCACTTCCTGTCCTACGGTTCGCCGCAGGCCGCGGCCTGCCCGGGTGCCTCGGTGTGCCTGTTCCCGCGCCTGCGTGGCAATGCCAACATTCATTGGCAGATGGGCAATTGGAGTGCCGCCTGGAAGATTCATTACATTGGCGATTTCCGCATGGGCTCGGCGGCGCCGTCACAGGATGTGCATCCAACCGGGTCGGCCTATGACGGCGTGTATTTCGACTACGGTTCGACGTTCTATCATGACGTCACGGTCGGTTACGACATCAAGGCGATCCATACGCGCGTGGATGTCGGTGTGCGCAATGCGTTCGACAATCAGCCGCCGGTGATGTGGGCGAACAACACGCTCAATGCCAATACGGCACCGAGCTCGTTCGACTTGATGGGGCGTTACTACTGGGCGCGTTTGACGTTCTCGTTCCAGTAAGCAAGCCTGCGAGCAAGACGCCGCGCGGCTCGTGTCGCGCGGCGTCTTCTTGCGGTTTACAATGCGCGACTCATCGGTTCATTCGGGGGCATGCATGGGCGCCATGGAGGGAACATCCGCGTTGTCGATCATCGATTCGGCCGTGCGCGAGCGTGCGGACACGTTGTGCGAGCACTTCACGAGTGCCGAGCCGTTCCCGCATGTGGTGATCGATGATTTTTTCGATTCCGCGTTTGCCGATGCGCTGCTGGCCACATTTCCGGCCTTCGAAAAGGGCAACAGCGTGGGCGATGACGGCCGCCAGGGAGGCAAGTCCACGCTCGACCGGATCCGTGGCATCAGTGCCGCGTACCAGCGCCTGGACGACGCCATCAAGAGCCCGGAATTTCTCGCTTTCATCGGGCGCGTGACCGGGATCGATGGCTTGCTGTACGACCCCTGGTACCTCGGCGGCGGAACCCACGACAATCGCGACGGCATGAGCCTAGATCCGCATGTCGATTTCAACTTCCATCCCAGCGAGCGCTGGCATCGGCGACTCAATTTGATCGTCTACCTCAACCCCGTGTGGGAGCAGGCGTGGGGTGGCTGCCTGGAGTTGTTTGCCGATCCGCAAACCGACGCGAGGCCGGCGCAGTCGATCGCTCCGGCGTTCAATCGTTGCGTCATCTTCGAAACCTCCGAACGCTCCTGGCACGCGTTCAACCGGATTCGCTTGCCGCCCGAGCATGCCGGGCTGACCCGACGTTCGGTCGCGCTGTACTTTTATTCAAAGGATCGACCCGAGTCGGAAACGGCCGACCGCCACACCACCTTTTACGTGGATCGACAGTTGCCCGAGCATCTGGTCGAAGGCCATACGCTGACCAGCGAGGATGTGGCTGTCATGCGCGGACTGGTCGGTCAGCGCGACACCCATATCCGCAATCTTTATGCGGAGAACACCGCGCTGCGCAAGGCACAGGATGCCGGGTTCAGTGGTCATCTGCTGTATCTGGCCAAGCGCGCCTACGTGCGTTTTCGCCGCTGAGACCAGGCCAGCTGCAACGCGAGGACATGATCTCAGAGCGCGCGCATGAACCAGTGGTCGCAGCCGTGGTGGCCGGTCTGGCCAAGGGGTGAGTCCAGCGGTTCGAAGCCGTACTTGCGATACAGCGCGAACGCCGCCTCCATGCCGCTGAGCGTCTCGATGTAGCAATATTTGAAGCCTTGTTCGCGCGCCGCGTCGAGGCACCGACGCATGACCGCGTGGCCCGCGCCCTGACCACGGGCTTCGGGCAGGAAGTACATTTTGCGCAGCTCGCAAGTGTCGCCGTCGCCGTGCTCCAGTGGCGCGATGCCGCCGCCGCCCGCCACCACGGCGTCGATCTCGACGACGAAGTAGGCGCAGCGCGGTGCGGTGTAGGCGGCATGCATGGTGTCCACTTCGGCGTCATGGATGGCGAAGCCGTCGCCACCGGCGCCGAACTCGGGCATTACGGCGCGGATGACATGGGCCATCGCGGCGTCGTCGCGTGGTTCGATGGTGCGGAGCTGGAAGCTGTGGGGCATGCGGACATATCCATGCGGCAAGAGCATGTGCAACACTCGGGGACAATCATGGCGGAGACCGTTTTCGGTTTGACCGCCCGGATCGCATTGACCCCATCATAGCCGCGTCGGATCGACGGATGCGTCGGCCGCACGTCGTGCTTTGTGCGTGGGGAGTTCGAGCGGAGTCGAGACACCTTGAGCACGACCCAGATCACGTCCGAAGCGACACGCGACGCCAAAACCGAGCCGGCGCGCTACGGTCCGCTGACATCGCTTGCATGGCTGCATTTCATCAACGACGGCGCGGCCAACTTCCTGCCCGGCGTGCTGCCGGCGATCCTCGTGGCGCAAGGCCGCTCGCCCGCCTTGGCCGGCACGCTGATGTTCGTGTTGCTGGCCGGGCAAGGGCTGCAGCCGGTCGCCGGTTTGGTCGGGCGCGCGCTCGGCGGGCGTCGTTTGATGTGGATTGGCGTGGTCTGCGCGCTGATCGGCGCCGGGCTGGTCGGTTTTGCCGACAGCCTGGCCTGGCTGCTGGTGGTGCTGGCGCTGATCGGGCTGGCCAATGCGTGTTTTCATCCCCAGGCACTCGCGGCGGCACGCGTGTATGCCGGTGGACGCGGACATTTTGGTCTGGCGATCATGTTGCTGGGTGGCGAAATCGGGCGGGGGTTGTGGCCGCTGGTGGCCAGCGCGGTGGTAGCGTGGGGCTCGCTGTCGAGTTTGTGGGTGCCGGCGCTGATTGCGCTGGCGACGATACCGCTGGTGCAGCGCATCTTGCCGGCGCCCCGGATACGGACCGGCGAGTGGCGCGTGCGTTTGCGTGGCCGCTGGCGTGCCACCGGGCGGCTGTTGGCGTACGTGGTCTTGCGCGGGCTGGTGGTGATCGGCGCCACGGCCTATTTGCCGATCCTGTGGCAACAGCTTGGAGGCGGGCTGGTGGTCGGTGCCGCGCTGGTCACGACGATGTTGATCGTCGGCCTCATCGGTACGCTGTATGGTGGCCACCTGGCCGATCAGATCGGGCGCCGGCCGGTGCTCGCCACGGCCGGCGTGATGATGGCCGTCGGTCTGGCGCTGATTGCCTCGGGCAACATGATTGCCTTGTGGGCGGGCGCGGCACTCACCGGTATCGCCGCGTTCGCGACCTTTCCGGTTACCACGCTGGAAGGCCAGGACTTGTTTCCCGAGAACATGCCGTTCGGCTCGGCGATTTCGCTGGGCCTTGGCAATGCACTCGGCGCCGGCCTGGTCGCGTTGATCGGATTGTTGACCAACGTGTGGGCGGTGGCGACGCTGTTCTGGTTGTTTGCCGGGGTGGCGTTGGTGACGGCGCTGCTTGGCCTGATGGCAAGGCATTCGCCCGAAGGGCATTGAATCGGTAAAGCGGGGTATGCAGTCATGAAGCGTATCTGGACGATCATCGGCGTGGCCGATGTGGCCCGCAGTTTTCACTGGTACCAGTCCCTTTTCGGCCAGCCGCGCAGCGCGCCGGCGCACGATTACTTCGGTCAGATCCGTGATGCCGATGGCGAGGTCTTGCTGTGCCTGCACCGATGGGGCGATCATGAGCATCGGTCATTGAGCAGCCCCGATCATGCCGAGCCCGGCAACGGTTTGCTGCTGTTTTTCCGCGTTGACGATTTCGAGCAGACGCTGGCCCGGGCCCGTCAATTGACGACGCTCGAAGAAGAGCCGCACGTGAATTCGGCGACCGGAACCCACGAATTCGCGTTGCGTGATCCGGACGGCTATTGCGTCATGATCAGCGCGCTGGATGCGGCGTGGATTTTGCCGCGTGCGCCACACTGAGGGCCCTTTGATGTTCGCACACCTGCCTCATGACCTGCGACGCGTGCGTTTGCGTACCTTGCGATCGAGCGACCTTGACCTCTTTCATGGTTATCGCAGTGATCCGGTGGTGGCACGGTTTCAGGGTTGGACACCCATGAGCCGGGAGCAGGCGTCGGCGTTTCTGCGCGAGCAATCCGTTGACGATGTGCCGGTACCCGGTTCATGGCGGCAACTGGCCATTGCCGAAGTGGGTACCGACGCGCTGCTGGGCGACGTCGGGGTGTGGGTGTCAGCAGACGGCACCCGAGCCGAGTTTGGCCTGAGTATCGCTCCGGTGGCACAGGGCCACGGTTATGGCACCGAATGTGTTCGAGGTCTGTTGGCACTGTTGTTTTCATCCACGCCCGTAGAGGAAGTCGAGGCCAGTGCGGATGTGCGCAATCAGCCCTGTCTTGCGATGCTGGCGCGCTCGGGCATGCGCGTGATCCACACGCGCACGGCCGAATACAAGGGCGAGATGTGCATGGAGCGGGTATATTCACTGTGCCGGAGCGCGCATCAGGGACTCTCTGATTAACTCCGTGCGTGACGGATGTTGAGTTCAGGATGGGGGGAAAGTGAGATATCAGGGGCGAGTCGTGGAGTGGCATGATGACCGGGGCTTCGGGTTTGTCGTGCCCAATGGCGGTGGCGAGCGGGCCTTCCTGCATATCAAGGCATTCCGCGCGCGGTCGCATCGGCCGGCTGTCGATCAGTTGGTGACGTATACGGTGGCGCGTGATGCTCGCGGCAGGGCGCGGGCCGAGGATGTGGCATTCGTGCAGCTGATCGAGCTGGCAAATGCGCGCCGTGAAACCGGTGGTTGGCGGGTACTTCTGGCAGGGGCGTTTCTGCTGTGCATCACCCTGTCGGTGCAAGCGCGCAAACTTCCTGCCGTGGTGCTGTGGACTTATCTTGCTTTCAGCGTGATCACCCTGATGGCGTACGCGAAAGACAAGGTCGCTGCCCGCACCGGGCGTTGGCGAACCAGGGAAAGCACCCTGCAGTTGCTGGCGCTGGTTGGCGGGTGGCCGGGCGCGCTCGTGGCCCAGTGCTGGTTGCGGCACAAGATCCGCAAGGCTTCGTTCCAGCGGTCATTCTGGTTCACGGTAATCGTCAATGCTGCCGTGCTGGTTTGGCTGTTGACTCCAACGGGCGCGAAATTTCTCGTCAAATTGCTGGGGGCGTGAGGCGCCGTGGTGACCGCCAGCACGAGTGCTGGCGGGTCATGCGCGCGCACCGACAACCGATGATGACGTTTGTCATCGTGTCACTGGATTCGCCAACGCGTAATCGATGGCCGCGCAGACTGCGGTGGCCTGAGCGACGTTGCATTCCTCGGGCGTGGCCGTCGGGCTGTCGGGGTAGACCTCGGTGGTGGTGCGGTAGCGCGCGTTGGTGATGCCGGCGCACAGGTGCCATTTCTGCAACGGGTACTGGATGACGCCACGCGCCACCTCGGGCGAGCCGATGATTTCGTTGTTGTCGTCGGCCGGCGCGATGTGGGTCACCTTGGCCACGGCCTCGATGACGGCTTGCTGGAACGCCGGCTGCGGGGTTTCCTTGTCGCCGCACAGGTAGAAGCCGTCGGGCACGATACCGGGTTCGAAATCGGTGCCGTCATGCGCGGCCAGGGCCGGGCGGAATTCCGATTCGTCGCTGTCGGTGGTCTCGTGCAGGTCGATATGCATCGTGACCTTGTCGCGCCACGGGGTGATGAAGTCCCACAGGGCTTTCGATTCCGGTGCCGGGCTGTCGGCGTAAAACGAGCGGTTGGGATCGATCGCGTAAGGGTTCCAGCGGTTGATTACGTCGTACGCCCAGGGGCTGACGCAGGGAACGATGATCAGGTTGGCGCGACCCTCGTAATTGCCGGCGTGCAGGTCGGCGAAGCGCAGCGCGCCATGCACTCCGCTGGTTTCGTAGCCATGCACGCCGCCGGTGACCAGCATGATCGGCAGCTTGTCATCCCACTGCTTGCTCTTGAGCGCGAACAGCGGATAGCTGGCCACGTCGTAGTCGAGCTGGGTGTACTGCTCGGCCTCGAAGCGCGACCAGATGTTGCTGACCACGGACAGGACATCATCCTGATAGTTGCGTTGGCGCTTTTGCGTGGCGAGCCACTGCGCTTTTTCGGCATCGCCCCAGGCGACGCCCGGTGTGCCAATGGGATAGAACGGCTTGTCGGTCATGGCTTGTGTCTGCGGGAAGGGGAGAAACCGCTACGGTAGCACTGCGGGCAGGGCATGAAACAGGGCCGGCTGCATGTGCAAACCGGCCCCGTACTGAGATGCAACGTGCCGTATGGCTTATTGCGGCAACGCCAGGTCGTCGATCATCGCCTTCAGGAAGCGCGCGGCGTCACCGCCGGTGGCGGCACGGTGGTCGAAGCTGAGCGAGACCGGCAGGCGGCGGTGGACTTCGACGCCGCCCATGACCGCGACCACGTCGTGGCTGAGGCCGCCGGCACCGACGATGGCCACGCATGGCGGTACCACGATGGGGCTGGCGTAGCGGCCGGCGAACATGCCGAAGTTGGACAGACTGATGGTGTAGCCGGACAGCTCCGAAGACGGAATCGAGCGGTCCATGGTCTGCTGGCGCAGGCGGTTGACGCCGGCGCGCACGCCCTGGGCGTCGAGCATGTCGGCATTGCGCAGCGCCGGCACGAACAGGCCGTCCTCGGTGTCGACCGCGATGCCGATGTCGACGTTGGGGTGGCGGGTCAAGGTCAGGTTGTCATCGTCGAACCAGGCGTTGAGCGTGGGCACAGTCTTGCACGCGCTGACGATGGCGCGGATCAGGCGGGCGGTGATGTCCTGCTTGCCGATCCAGGCATTCAGATCGGCATCATCGACGATGGTGGTGTTGACCACGCGTGCATGCGCATCGGCCATTACGCGGGCCATGTTGCGGCGCACGCCCTTGAGCTGCTCGGGCTGGCCGCTGGCGGCCTCGGCCTGTTGCGGCGGACGCGTGCGCACCGGCTTGCCGGCGGCGGACACGGGACTGCGCTGGGCCGGGGCGGCGGCAGCCGGCGCTTTCTGCTCGGCCGGAGCGCTGCCCTTGACGGCGGTGCCGTCGGCGGCGGCCTGCTTGACGTCGGCCATGGTGATGACACCGCCTTCGCCACTGGGCGTGACCCGGGCCAGATCGACCTTCAGCTTGCGTGCCGTGGCGCGCACGGCCGGGACCGCCTTGACACCGCCGGCGCTGCTGGTTTGCTCGACATGCACCTGGTTGCCGCTGACCATGGCGCCGACCACGGTACCTTCGTCCTCGCGCTCGCCATCACCGTCGCTGGTCGGTTCCGGCGCAGGTGCCGGGGCCGGAGCTTTCTTTTTCTTGGGGGCGTGGCCGCCATGACCGGCCGCTTCGGCGCGCTGCTTGGCATTGGGATCGGGCTCGAAGTCGGCGAGCGGCGCGCCGGTCTCGATCACGTCACCGGCCTCGCCGTGAAACTTGACCACCTTGCCGGTGTACGGAGAGGGCACTTCGACCACCGCCTTGGCGGTTTCCATGGAGGCGAAGGGTGCATCCAGCTTGACGCTGTCGCCTTCCTTGACCAGCCATTCGACGATGGTGGCGTCGGGCAGGCCCTCACCGAGGTCGGGCAGATTGAATGTCTTGATGTCGGCCATGGCTATTTCCGAAAATCGGTTAATGGGGTGTTCGTAGGGCGGGCACTGCCCGCCGAGGCCGTGTCGTGCATCGGCGGTTGTCGCTGGCGGGCAGTGCCCGCCCTACGTTGCGTGGATCATGATACGGCCAGCGTCTTGTGCACCGCCGTGGTGATGCGCTCGACGCTGGGCAGATACTTCATTTCCAGCTGGAACAACGGAATGTGCGTGTCGTAGCCGGTGACGCGCTGGACCGGCGCGAGCAGGTCGAACAGGCATTCCTCGGCCAGGCGCGCGGCGATCTCGCCACCGAAGCCGGCGGTCTTGGGCGCCTCGTGCACGATCACGCAGCGGCCGGTCTTGGCCACCGATTCGGCGATGGTGTCGAAATCCAGCGGCGTCAAGGTGGCCACGTCGATGACTTCGGCGCTGACGCCTTCCTCGGCCAGTTCGTCGGCCGCTTCCAGGCATTCCTTGACCTGCGAGCCCCAAGTCACCAGCGTGACATCGGTGCCGTCGCGCAGCACGAAGCACACGTCCAGCGGCAGTGCCTCGCCGTCGTTGGGTACTTCTTCCTTGTACTGGCGGTAGATGCGCTTGGGCTCGAAAAACACCACCGGATCGGGATCGCGGATGGCCGCCAGCAGCAGGCCGTAGGCGCGTGCCGGTGACGACGGCAGGACCACGCGCAAGCCGGGAATATTGGTGAACAGGTGCTCGTTGGCTTCCGAATGATGCTCGGGCGCATGGATGCCGCCACCCCACGGGGCACGGAACACGGCCGGGCAGGTCAAACGCCCGCGGGTACGGTTGCGGATGCGCGCCGCATGGCAGGCAATGTGTTCCATCATCGGGTAGATGAAACCTTCGAACTGCGCCTCGGCAATGGGTTTCATGCCTTGGGCGGCAAGACCCACGGTGGCTCCGGCGATGGTCAGCTCGTCCAGCGGCGTGTCGAGCACGCGCCAGGGGCCGAACTTCTCCGACAGGCCATTGGTGGCGCGGAACACGCCGCCGTTCACGCCGACGTCCTCGCCGAGAATCATCACCGATTCGTCGTGCTCCATCTCGTAGGCGAGCGCCTGGGTGACGGCTTCAATAAGAGTGATCTGGGCCATGGATCAGTGCTCCTCCGCTTCCAGGGACTGCACGTATGCACGTTGTTTTTGCAGGTCTTCAGGCAGTTCGGCGTACATGTAGTCGAACATGGCGGTGACCGGCTGCGGATCGTTTTCCAGGTAGGCGTTGACTTCGTTGTCCATCCACTCGTCGCACTCGGCCTGCCAGGCTTCTTCCTTGTCGTCATCCCAGGCTTTCTTCGATTGCAGCCAGGCGCGCAGGCGCTTGATCGGCTCCTTGTTCCACGCATCCTCGACTTCTTCCTTGCCGCGGTAGCGGCGCGCGTCGTCGGCGGTGGTGTGGTCGCCGAGGCGATAGGTGACCGCTTCGATCACGCTGGCACCTTCGCCGGCACGCGCGCGTTCGACCGCATCACCGACCGCCTTGCGCACGGCGATGATGTCGTTGCCGTCCACCTGGATGGAAGGCAAACCGGCGGCGATGCCTTTCTGCGCCAGGGTTTCGGCGCCGGACTGGATGTCGCGCGGCACCGAAATCGCCCATTGGTTGTTGACGATCACGGCGACCATCGGCAGCTGACGCGCGCCGGCCAGATTGATGGCGCCCATGAAGTCGCCCTTGGAGGTGCCGCCGTCGCCGATCGTGCACACCGCCACGCGTTTTTCGTCGCGCATCTTGAACGCCAGCGCGGAGCCGGCGGCGTGCAGGCACTGGGTGCCGATCGGTACCGCCCAGGCAAAGTCGTGGCGGGCGGGCTCGTTTTGGTAATCGTTGCCGCGCTCGTCACCACCCCAGTAGGTGTAGACGTCGCGCGGCTGCACGCCGCGGTACAGCTGCGCGCCGTACTCGCGGTAGCTGACCGAGAGTACGTCTTCGGGACGCATGGCGCTGCCGACACCGACGTGGGAAGCCTCGTGGCCCAGGCAGCTGGCGTAGGTGCCCAGCTTGCCGGTGCGCTGCAGCGCGACCGACTTGGTGTCGAACACGCGCGTGGACACCATCAGCTTGTACAACTCGACCATGTGGTCCAGGTCCTTGGCAAATTCGGGCAGGTCCTTGCGGACCGCTTTGCCTTCGGGGTCGAGATACTGCAGGTATTGGATTTCGAACTTGGCGGCGATGGACACGAATTCCTCCCGGAAAGATCCAGAATGGGGGGTGCAGGAGCGCTGTGATGTCCTCGACATCGCCGCGCTGGCCCCAGTTGGCCATTATCCCATGCCGTGATGTTTGCGCATGGTTTGTGGCAAATGTTTTTGTAAACAGTTACTTGCGATTAATGTGGGCGGTGTTCCCAAGCCAGTCGACGTGTGCGGCGCATTCTCGCAAAAACGCAAGGGATTCTTCATGCTGCGGTGCAGCGTCGATTGATCGCGCGGTGATCATGACGGTGTGCGAAGCGCGAACATCACGCTGCTGGTGTCGGTTATGCACCTGCACTCCGGATGGATGTTTGACACGCGTCAACCTCCATTCGTGGACTCCCTGTTAGTCTTGTCGTTCCCTTCGCATGCCGCCAGCCATGTCCGATCACGATACCCGCGATACCCATCGACGCGATCTGGAAAAGGACATTCAGCGGGATTTGTCCGGACGCATGAATTACGCGAGCTATCTGCAACTCGAGCAGCTGCTCGGCGCGCAGCAACCGGTGTCTGATCCGCCCTACCATGACGAGCTGCTGTTCATCGTGCAGCATCATGTGGCCGAGCTGTGGCTGAAGTTGATGATCCACGAGCTCAAGGCGGTCATCAACAGCCTGGATGCCGATGACGCCGATCGTGCGCTCAAGGTCCTGGCGCGCGTCAAGAAGATCCAGCACCAGTTGTTCGAGCAGTGGGCCGTGCTGGAAACGATGACGCCGGGCGAGTATCTGGCCTTCCGTGACCGCTTGGGGCCGGCGTCGGGGTTCCAGTCGCTGCAGTACCGCATGGTGGAGTTCCTGCTCGGCAACAAGCATGCCGACATGCTTGATGTGTTCGCGCACGACCCGCCGGCCCGGGACGCTTTGCGCGAGGTTCTCGAAGCGCCCGCCCTGTACGACGCCGTGCTGCGCTGGTTTGCGCGCCGCGGCCATGCCGTGCCGCAATCAGTGCTGGAGCGTGATGTGCGCGAGGGTTGGCAGCGCGAGGAGGGCTTGCTGCCGGTCTACCAGCGCGTTTACCAGTCACCCGGTGAGTTCTGGCCGGAATATGCGCTGTGCGAAACGCTGGTGGATGTCGAGGAAAACTTCCAGCTGTGGCGCTTTCGTCACATGAAGGCGGTCGAGCGCATCATCGGCTACCGCCACGGCACCGGCGGTTCGTCCGGCGTCGGCTTTCTGCGCAAGGCGCTGGACCAAGGCTTTTTCCCCGAGCTGCTGGAAGTGCGTACCGTCTTGGCATAGGCGCGACAGGGTGTCGGGTTGATGAAGCCAACCCGACCTACACGAGTGCAAAGTGACACCCCGGCCCCACACCGGTTCATGGGTCGGAAGCCCGGACTCAAACTGGCGACAGCTTGTCCAGAATGCCCATCAACGTGGCCAGTTCCTCGTCGGTCAGCTTGCCGACCACGTCGCGCTCGTGCTGGCGCGCGAGCGGCGCGACCACGTCGTGGATCTTCCAGCCGGCCGGGGTCAGGTTGAGCACGGAACGGCGGCGATCGTCGTCGTGGGTGTCGCGACTGACGCGCCCGGCGCCGACCAGACGTGACACGGCGCGGCTGACGGCGACCTTGTCCATGGCGCCGCGTTCGGCCACTTCGCGTGCGGACGAGTCGGGAAAGCGCGCCAGTATCGCCATGGCGCGCCATTCGGTCATCGACAGGAAAAATTGTTGCTGGTATTCGCGGGCAATGTCGCCGCTGATCGTGTTGGACAGGATCGACAGTCGATAGGGGAGAAAGTGTTCCAGTTGCAGCGGTTCGTGATCGTGCATGTCGACGGTTTCTTGCAAATGGTTACAAATGAAACTATAAAGGACACCTCACGCGGCCCCCGTGAGCGGGCGCCGCTGTCACACACTAGCAGGAAGAGGTGGTTCCATGAGCGCCCAACCCAATCTCGGCATGCACGTCACCACGTTCGACAATCCCATGGGGATTGACGGCTTCGAGTTCGTCGAGTTTGCCGCGCCGGGTGACCGGGCAAGCGAGCTGCATGCGTTGTTCCAGCGCATGGGTTTCACCGCCGTGCTGCGGCACAAGAGCCGTCCGATCACCGTGTACCGGCAGAATCTGGTGAATTTCCTGGTCAACGAGGATCCGGATGCATTTGCCGCCGACTTCGCGGCCAAGCATGGCCCGTGCGCTTGCGGTTTCGCGATCCGCTTCAAGAAGCCTGCCGACGAGGTGCTGGAAGCCGTGGTCGCCAATGGTGCCGAGGCGTTCAGCGACAAGGTCGAGACCAAGGCGGTCGACGCGCCGGTCATCAAGGGCATCGGCGATTGCATGCTGTATCTGGTCGACCGCTATGGCGACAACGGCAGCATCTACGCCGACGACTATGCGCTCATCGATGGTGCCGAGCCCAATCCGGAAGGCTTCGGGCTGACCTTCATCGATCATCTGACGCACAACCTGCACTTCGGCAACATGGCCAAGTGGTCGGAATACTACGAGAAGCTGTTCAATTTCCGCGAGATCAAGTATTTCGACATCAAGGGTGCCAAGACCGGCTTGGTGTCCAAGGCCATGACCGCGCCGGACGGCATCGTGCGCATTCCACTCAACGAGTCGGACGATCCCAAGAGCCAGATCAACGAATATCTGGACGACTACCAGGGCGAGGGCATCCAGCACATTGCCTGCTTCACCGATGACATCTACGCGACGGTGGAGAAAATGCGCGAAGCCGGCGTCGCGTTCCTGGATACGCCAGACACCTATTTCGAGGTGATCGACCAGCGCATCCCGGACCATGGCGAGGACGTGCCGCGCCTGGCCGAAAACAAGATCCTGATCGACGCCGATTCGGAGACCCACAAGCAGCTGCTGTTGCAGATCTTTACCCAGAACTGTATCGGCCCGATCTTCTTCGAGATCATCCAGCGCAAGGGCAACGAAGGCTTCGGCGAAGGCAACTTCACCGCGCTGTTCGAGTCCATCGAGCGCGACCAGATCAAGCGCGGCGTGTTGTAAAAAGCGCGCGATGCAAAGCCCCTCTCCCGCCGGGAGAGGGGTTGGGGAGAGGGTTCGCAGCATGCCGAAAATCCACAAACCGCCACTGCCAACACGCACGTTGGGGCATGCAAAACAGTTGCGGGGTACTTCCACGGATGCGGAGCAGGCGTTGTGGTTCCGGTTGCGAGCCAAGCGCCTGCATGGCTTGAAATTCCGCCGGCAGCACCCGATTCCACCATATATTGTCGATTCTTACTGTAATGCTCACAAACTGGTGGTCGAGCTGGATGGTTCACAACACAGTGAAGTTACGGACGCCCGTCGGACCGGATATCTCGAGAGACAAGGGTTGACCGTGCTTCGGTTCTGGGACAACGAAGTCCTGCAGCAGCTGGGATCAGTGCTGGAATCGATTCTGCATGCCGTTGATGCGGCCGAACCCTCACCCCAACCCTCTCCCGGGGGGAGAGGGGGCAAAAAGGCGTCAAGTGATGAATGACACGCAAGCGAAAGGCTACCAGTCGGGTTTCGGCAACGAATTTGCCACCGAAGCCATCGCCGGCACCTTGCCGGTGGGGCGCAACTCCCCGCAGCGCGTTGCGCATGGTCTGTACGCGGAGCAGCTGTCCGGCACCGCCTTTACCGCACCGCGGCATGCCAACCGGCGCAGCTGGTTGTACCGCATCCGACCGGGTGCCGTGCACGGGGCGTTCGAACTGCTTGATGAAGGTGCGTTCCACAATCGTTTCGACGAAGTGCCGCCGTCGCCCAATCGCTTGCGTTGGAATCCATTGCCCGAGCCCGCGGCTGCGGTCGATTTTGTCGACGGTATCTGGACCCAGGCCGGCAATGGCGGTCCCGCGCAGCGCATCGGTGTCGGCATCCACCAATACCGTGCCAACCGCGACATGCAAGGGCGGTTTTTCTACGACGCTGACGGCGAGTTGCTGATCGTGCCGCAGGCCGGTTGCCTGCGTATCGATACCGAGCTGGGCGTGATTGCCGTAGAGCCGCAGCAGATCGCCGTCATTCCGCGCGGCGTGCGGTTTCGCGTGAGCCTGCCCGATGGCAAGGCATCCGGTTATCTGTGCGAAAACTTCGGCGAGCTGCTGACACTGCCGGAACTGGGGCCGATCGGCTCCAACTGCCTGGCCAATGCGCGCGATTTCGAGACACCGGAGGCCGCATTCGAGGACGTCGAAGGCGATTTCGAACTGGTGGCCAAGTTTCAGGGGCGGCTCTGGCGCGCTCCCATCAATCACAGTCCGCTGGACGTGGTCGGCTGGCACGGCAACTACGCGCCGTACCGCTACGACTTGCGCCGTTTCAACACGATTGGTTCGATCAGTCACGACCATCCGGACCCGTCCATCTTCACGGTTTTGACCTCGCCCAGCGACACACCGGGAACGGCCAACCTGGATCTGGCGATTTTCCCACCGCGCTGGTTGGTCGCCGAAGACACGTTCCGGCCGCCGTGGTACCACCGCAACGTGGCCAGTGAGTTCATGGGCCTGATCCATGGTGCGTATGACGCCAAGAGCGCCACTGCCGGCGGCTTCGTGCCCGGCGGTGCCAGCCTGCACAACTGCATGAGCGGGCACGGACCGGATGCGCAGGCATTCGAGAAGGCGTCCGGCATCGACACGCACGAACCGCAGCATCTGACCGACACCATGGCCTTCATGTTCGAGACGCGGCTGGTGATCCGGCCCACGCGTCAAGCGATCGAATCGCCTGCCTTGCAGGCCGATTACGACCGGAGTTGGCAGGATCTTGCGAAGCATTTTACTTCACCCGATTGACATCATTACATCATCGCATCATGATGCATTTGTTTCATGATCCCGATGGTGGAGAGAACCATGCGCACCACTCTCGACATTCCCGAGCGCGAGCACGCGCTGTTTACCGCGCTGGCGCGTGAAAGGCGCACCAGTTTCAGCAAACTGGTGGTGGAACTGGCCCTGCGCGGGCTCAAGGCGCCGGCCGTGGCCGATGCGCCGGCTGCCTACGAGGTGGATCCGGACACGGGTCTGACCGTTTTCCATTCCGGCAAGCCGGTGACGCAGGAAGACATCAAGGCGCTGGAGGATGAGGAACTGGAGCGTTATGGCCCATTTGCTTGATGCCAGTGTCTTGATCGCCTTGTTTGACGGTTCGCATGTCCATCATCGGCCGGTGCGCCAATGGTTTGTGAATCACGCCCAGGCCTTTGCCACGTGCCCGATCGTCGAAGGCGCGCTGACCCGTTGGATCGTGCGCATCGAGGGCGCGGGCGGGCCGATGGCGGCGGTGCGTGAGTTGCGCAAACTGGCCGCCGATCCGCGTCATCAATTCTGGTCGGACGATCTGGATTACGCCGCCGTGCGCTGGGATGGCGTGCTAGGCCACCGGCAGGTCACCGACGCGTATCTGGCTGCGCTGGCGCGCAAGCATGATGGCCGCCTGGCCACCCTGGACCGCGGTCTGGCCGCATTGCATGACGATGTGGCCGAACTCATTACCACTCATTCCAAAAACGAGGACGCATCATGAAGCTTGCCTCCCTGAAAACCGGTGGCCGCGACGGCACCCTGATCGTCGTTGGCCGTGACCTCACCCGCGCGGTCGAGGCCGCGAACATCGCACCGACATTGCAGGCGGCGCTGGAAGACTGGTCAAACGTCGCGCCACGTCTCAATGCCCTGTACGCCGACCTCAATGCAGGCAAGGCCGATGGTGCCTTCGACGTCGACCCGACCGCGTTGGCCGCACCGCTGCCGCGTGCGTACGAATTTCTCGACGGCAGTGCCTACCTGCCGCACGTCGAGCGTGTGCGCAAGGCGCGCGGCGCGACCGTGCCGGAGACGTTCTATTCCGATCCGCTGATGTATCAGGGCACCAGTGCCGGCTTTCTCGGACCGCGCGACGACGTGGTGGTGGCCAGCGAAGACTATGGCATCGACCTGGAAGCCGAAGTCGTGGTGGTGACCGATGACGTGCCGATGGGGGCCACGCCGGACGATGCGGCCGGCCACATCCAGCTGATCGGCCTGATCAACGATGTCAGCCTGCGCGGCCTGATTCCCGCCGAGCTGGCCAAGGGTTTCGGCTTTCTGCAATCGAAGCCGCGCTCGGCGCTGTCGCCGGTATTCGTGACGCCGGACGAACTTGGCGATGCCTGGAAAGGCGAGAAGCTGCACTTGCCGATGCTCACCTGGCTCAACGGCAAATGGCTGGGCGAGGCCAAGTGCGGTGAGGACATGCAGTTCAGCTTTGGCGAGCTGGTTGCGCACGCGGCCAAGACGCGCCCGCTGGCCGCCGGCGCCATCGTCGGCTCGGGCACCATCGCCAATCAGGACACGTCGCTGGGCGCTTCATGTCTGGCCGAGCAACGCACCGTGGAGAAGCTGCGTGACGGCGAGCCGAGCACGCCGTTCCTGAAGTTTGGTGACCGCGTCCGCATCGAGATCAACGATGCCGATGGCCAGAGCATCTTCGGTGCCATCGATCAGGCAATCACGCGCTACCAACGCTGACGCTCGTCATCGGTATGCTTGGTACTTTGTTTGTCGAAAAGCACGAGTACCACGCATGATCACGTTGCAGCGAACCGATGCCACCGCCTTGTCTTTCATCACGAAGGCCGAGGCGGCGGCGCGAGCGCAGGGCTTTGTCAGTGGCTGGAGCGAGGCACGACACCGGCGCGCACTGGCCGCGCCGGACACGGCCTACTTCCGGATCGTGACAATGGATGGCGCGCGCACGGTCGGCTACGCCATCGTGCGCGGGCTGGAACCCGACCCGGTCAACATCGAGTTGAAACGATTGGTGGTCACCGAACCGGGGCAGGGCTACGGCCGTGTCGTGCTGCGGCGGATGAAAGCGCTGGCCTTTGACGAGCTGGGTGCGCACCGGTTGTGGCTGGACGTGTTCGTCGACAACGCGCGTGCGCGGCACCTGTATTCGAGCGAGGGTTTCGTCGAAGAAGGGGTGATGCGCGAATCCGGGCGGCGCGATGACGGTTACGCCTCGCAAGTGTTGATGTCGGTGCTGGCGCACGAATATCGGCGCGACTGAGACGAACCACCGCGGTTGCGATGGCTCGCCGTGGCTCATCAATCGGGAGCCGATGGCGTACCATGGGCACTGGCTGTTTCCGGGTACCGATGCCCCCATCATGCACCGTACACATTCCCCGCAACAACATGACGCGCCCGCCGGGCCACGAATGGCCAGTGACGGCGACGAACACACGTTCTGCACCACGTGTGCGTTCTCCAATGCCTGTGTGGTGGCTGGTTATGGCAAGGCCGACATGGTCGAGCTGCAATGCCTGATCGAGCACGTCGGGCCGTTCGAGCGCGGCGAGTACGTGTTTCGTACCGGCGATGCATTCCGCGCCATCTATGCGGTGCGCTCGGGCGTGGTCAAGACCGTGCTGGTCGACAGCGAAGGGCAGGAGCAGGTGCTGGGGTTCTACCTGCCGGGCGAGGTGGTCGGCCTGAATGCGATTTATCCCGAGCACTATCCGTGCGACGCGGTGGCGCTGGAGACCACCGAGTTCTGCCGCTTCTCGTTCCCGGCCATGAGTGAGCTGGCCTCGCGCGTGCCCACCGTGCAGCAGCACCTGTTCCGCTTGCTCAGCAAGGAGCTGGGTACCGCCTCGTTGCTGGCCGGTGATCACAGCGCGGACGAGCGCATGGCCGCATTCCTGCTTGATCTGGGCGAGCGCTTTGCAACGCGCGGCTTTTCGCCGACGGCATTCCACCTCAGCATGTCGCGCGCCGACATCGCCAATTACCTGCGCCTGGCCGCCGAAACCGTCAGCCGCGTGCTGGGGCGTTTCCGCAGCCAGGGGCTGGTGCACATCGAGGGTCGAGACGTGCAACTGCTCGACGTGGACGGTCTGGAAAATCTGGCGCGCTGCGTGTTGAACCGGTGAATGATGCACGTTGAGCACCTGACATGGGTCAGCGCGGATCAGGCCCGTCGCACGCATCATGCGTGCACCGTCGTGACCATCTCCATGCCATGAATACCGCATCAGCTTCGGAGCGCTCCAGTCTTTCCGACCTGCCACGCCTGCTGGCAGCCGCGCCGCATCGTCCGCTGTTCCTGGCCGGCGCGGTGGCGGTGTTGCTGACCATGCTGTGGTGGACGCTGGAGCTGGTGTCGATGCGTTTCGGTTGGGCCGCGTGGCCGCAACCGACGGTGCCGCCGGGCTGGGGCCACGCCATGACCATCCAGTTCGGTCTGTTTCCATTGTTCATGTTCGGCTTCCTGATGACCACGTTTCCGCGTTGGATGGACGGGCCGGTCATCGCGCCAGTGCGTTACCTGCCGGTCGCCGGCGGCGTACTGGGCGGTTACGTGCTGGCCGTGGTCGGCTTGCTGGGGCTGCCGGACGTGTTGGTCGCCGGCTTCGTGGTGATGCTGGCCGGCTATGTCATTGGCGTGGTCACGCTGGCGGGGGTATTGATCCGCTCGCAGGCACGCAACAAGCATGGCTATTCGTGCCTGGCGGCATTTTGTTGCGGGACGCTGGCACTGGCGCTGTTCCTGGCCTGGTTGCTGGGAGCGGTGTCGGCTACCTGGGCGCTGCTGGCCATCCACGCGGGGACCTACGTGTTCCTGCTGCCGATGTATTTCACGGTGTGCCATCGGATGCTGCCGTTCTTCACGCGCAACATCGTGGGCAGCGGCTACACGATGGTGCGCCCGGCGTGGGTATTGCCGGCGGCCTGGGTGCTGCTGCTGGCGCATCTGGTGCTGGAATGGCGCGGTTTGCTGGCGTGGCGTTGGTTGGCCGATATTCCGCTGGCGCTGTTGTTCGGCACTCTGGCGCTGGCGTGGAAGCCCTGGCTGGCACGGCGTCCGGGCCTGCTGACGGTCCTGCATGTGGCGTTCGCCTGGCTGCCGGTCGCGTTCGTGCTGTTTTCGGTGCAGGACGTGGTCTTTGCCGGGAGCGGTCAACTCGTGCTCGGACGCGCGCCGTTGCATGCGCTGGGCATCGGCTTCTTCGGCTCGATGCTGGTGGCCATGGTCACGCGCGTGACCCACGGGCATTCCGGCCGGCCGCTGCAGATGGGCGCGGTGCCCTGGCTTTGTTTCGGCTTGCTGCAGGCGGTGGCGATTATCCGCATCGTGGCCGAAGTGGCGCCGGACATGTATTTGTGGCTGGTGATTGCCGGTGCCGGCTGGTTGCTGGCGTTCCTGCCGTGGGTGTTGCGCTCGGCCTGGATTTATCTCACGCCGCGCATGGATGGGCGCGCCGGATGAGCCAGCTGCTGGCTCCGTGGTTCGTGCAGATCCTGTATACGCACATCACCTGCGTGGTGCTGTCGGGTTGCCTGTTCTTCATGCGTGGCTGTCTGGTGATGGGCGGCGTGGGGCTGGCCAATCATGTGGCCGTGAAGCGGCTGTCGTATCTGATCGACACCACGCTGCTGGTGGCCGCCATTGCGCTGGCCGTCATCATTCACCAATACCCGTTCGTGCACGCCTGGCTGACGGTCAAGGTGCTGTTGCTGGTGGTGTACATCGCGTTGGGCGTGTTCGCATTGCGCCGCGGGCGGACACCAGTCGTGCGCGCCACTTGCTTCGTGGCGGCGCTGGGCGTGTTCGGGTTCATCATCAGCGTGGCGGTGACGATGGATCCGCGCGGGGCGTTGCTCTGGGTGAGCTGAGATCAGCCCCTCTCAGCGGGTGCCCTTGATCACGATGGTCTTGCCGGCGACGTCGATCATGCCCTGTTCTTCGAGCTGCTTGAGCACGCGTCCGACCATTTCGCGCGAGCAGCCGACGATGCGGCTCACTTCCTGACGCGAGATGCGGATCTGGGTGCCGTCGGGGTGGCTGAGCGAATCCGGCTCGTCGCACAAGTCCAGCAAGGTCCGTGAAACGCGGTTGGTCACGTCCATGAAGGCCATGCGGCTGACCTGGCGCGAGGTGCGCAGCAGGCGGTTGGTGAGCTGGAAGCCGATCGCAAACAGGATCTTGCGGCATTCCTCGTGCAGGCTGGACTCGAACAGGCTGAACAGGCGCTCGTAACTGATTTCGGCCAGCTCGCAGGGAGTGCGCGTGCGCACCAGCGATTCGCGCTGGGATTGCTCGACAAACAGGCCCATTTCACCAATGAACTGGCCGCGGTTGACGTAAGCCAGGATCAGCTCGCGCCCGTTCTCGTCCTCGCTGCACACACTGACCGACCCGTCGATCACGTAATACAGCGTGCTGGCCGGATCGCCGGGGCGGATGATGGCGGTCTTGCTCGGATAGCGTCGTCGGTGGCACAGGCCCAGGAAGCGCTCCATGGTCTGCGGGTCCGGCCCCAGTGCGGCGGGTGCCTTGTGACGTTCGAAAACTTGTTGCAACAGGTATTTGAGTTCTGCCACGGTCAATCTCTATGCATCAAACAACGGTGCCGCAAGCGGTTGTGCCTGCGACAGGAATGCGATTCGGGCAAAGTGGCCCTCCCTATGTCGCCCATACTACACAAAACCTCGACATTTGCATCCGTCGACGGGTTCAAATTGTGGTCTGGTTGCCGCATAATTCCGCCCTTGGCAGTTGCGGACCCAATGCGCGATTGTCGGGTACGGTCGCGGGCATCGCGCGCCGCGTTGTTTTTCCTGCGGAGGCCGGTACCCGGTATCTTCGCTGTCTGTCGTCGCAGTGACCGAGAGGGTAGCCGTGGTCAAGCCGCTTCCGCGTCTCAGGTTGCAGGGGTTCAACAACCTCACCAAGGCCCTGAGCTTCAACATCTATGACATTTGCTACGCGGTTTCCGAAGAGGAGCGCCAGCGCTACATCGAGTACATCGATGAAGCCTACGACGCCGATCGGCTGACGCAGATCCTCACCGAGGTGGCCAACACCATCGGTGCCAACATCCTCAACATCGCACGCCAGGATTACGATCCGCAGGGCGCGTCGGTGACGATCCTCATTTCCGAGGAGCCGGTGCTGGCGAAGATGGATCGCGACACCATTTCCGGCGCCGTGGTGGCACACATGGACAAGAGCCACATCACCGTCCACACATATCCGGAAACCCATCCGCACAACGGCATCGCCACGTTCCGGGCGGACATCGATGTGGCCACCTGCGGCGTGATCTCGCCGCTGAAAGCGCTCAATTTCCTGATCGACAGCTTCGAGTCCGACATCGTGGTGTGCGATTACCGCGTGCGTGGCTTTACCCGTGACGTGAAGGGCAAGAAGCATTTCATCGACCACAAGATCAACTCGGTGCAGGACTACCTGGCGCGCCACATCAAGCGCAAGTACGCGATGTTCGATGTCAACGTGTATCAGGAAAACATGTTCCACACCAAGATGCACATCAAGGATTTCGACCTGGAAACCTACCTGTTCGAGACGCACGCGTCGGAGCTGTCGTTTCGCGACCGCCGCCGCATCGAATCGCTGCTGCGGCGCGAGATCGAGGAGTTGTTCCACGGGCGCAACCTGATGTGATCGGGTTTGTCAGTGACGAGGGGCGCGTAGTTTCCGGCGTGAAATCGTTTGCGGCATGGCGACAGGGTATTTCGCTTTATCCCGGGAAGCGCCTGATGCGCTTTCAGCCCCTAGCCCCTAGCCCCCGGCTTTTCCCGATCACACGCGATACGCGACGGTTTTCATCACCATGGAGGCGGCACGCATCACCGTCGGTATCGGCTTGGGCAATGTGACGCCGCCACGCGCGCGTGCATTGTCGGCGTGGCGGATCTCGTCGGCCCGCATTTGCGCCAGGATGGCGCGCGAGCGGGCATCGGCCTCGGGCAGGCGCTCGATGTGCTCGCCCAGATGCACTTCGACCTGGCGCTCGGTTTCGACCACGAAGCCGAGGCTGATCGGGTCGCCGACCATGGCCGCGGTCGCGCCGATGGCATAGCTGCCGGCGTACCACAGCGGGTTGAACACGCTGGGGCGTGACGCAAGCTCGTCCAGACGCGTGGCGCACCAGGCCAGGTGATCGGTTTCCTCGGCGGCGGCTTGTTCCAGATGTGCGGCGGTCGCGTCGTCGCGGGCCAGCAGGGCCTGGCCCTTGTACAGCGCCTGGGCGCAGACTTCGCCGGTATGATTGACACGCATCAGGCCGGCCGCGTGGCGACGCTCGGTGTCGTCCAGCTCGACCTCGTCCATGCTCGTGGCGGGCGACGGACGGGCCGCGGTCGGTGTGCCGGCAACCGCGCCGAGTGCCGACTCGATGCCGTCGAGCAGACGGTCCAGAGGGGTCAGGTGTCGCGTTGTGGTGGACATGGCGGAGACATTCAACGACAATGGAGCGATTCTAGCGCAGTGATCGACGGGAATGGCCGCACTTGCCAATTGCGGGCCGGTCGACTACACTTTCGCGCCTTTCGGTTCACCCATTTGGTTCCGCCCCCGTCGGGGTGGCAGACAGGTATTTCAACGATGAAGACGTTCAGCGCCAAGCCTGAAAGTGTCAAGCGCGACTGGTACGTGGTCGATGCCACGGACAAGACGCTTGGCCGCCTGTGCACGGAAGTGGCTCTCCGCTTGCGCGGCAAGCACAAGCCCGAGTTCACCCCGCACGTGGATACCGGCGACTACATCGTCGTCATCAATGCGGAAAAAGTCGCCGTCACCGGCCGCAAGCTGGACAACAAGGCTTACCACCGCTTTACCGGCTACGTCGGCAACCTGAAGACGATGTCGCTGCGCGAGATGCTGGCCAAGCACCCCGAGCGCGTGATCGAGATCGGCGTCAAGGGCATGCTGCCGAAGAATCCGCTGGGCCGTGCGATGTATCGCAAGCTCAAGGTCTACGAAGGCGCCGAGCACCCGCATACCGCCCAGCAGCCGCAGCCGCTGGAAATCTGAGGATCCCCATGGCAATTCAGCAAAACTACGGCACTGGCCGCCGCAAGTCTTCTTCCGCCCGCGTGTTCATGCGCAAGGGCAGTGGCGCAATCGTGGTCAACGGCAAATCGCTGGACGATTTCTTCGGCCGTGAAACCGCGCGCATGATCGTGCGTCAGCCGCTCGAGTTGACCGAGAATGTCGACAAGTTCGACATCAAGGTCAGCGTCGCCGGCGGCGGCAGCACCGGCCAGGCCGGCGCCATCCGTCTGGGCATTTCGCGTGCCCTGGTCGATTACGACGAAGCCCTCAAGTCGCCGTTGCGCCAGGCCGGTTTCATGACCCGCGATGCGCGCAAGGTCGAGCGCAAGAAGGTCGGCCTGCACAAGGCGCGCAAGGCCACGCAGTTCTCCAAGCGCTGATTTTCAGCTGCTGCAACGGTTTGCAGCCCTGTAGCCAAGTGGTCTAAGGCACCGGATTCTGATTCCGGCATTCGGAGGTTCGAATCCTCCCGGGGCTGCCAAGCAAACGAAAACACCCGCCGATCGGCGGGTGTTTTTGTTTGTGTAGTTGGTGGCGGCAGTGCAATCAATCGACGATGCGATCACCGGCAATCACCACATCCGCCGGCCGATGCGCGAACAGGCCCACGGTGACCACGCCGGTGATCTGGTTGAGTTCGGTTTCCATGGCGGCCGGATCGGTGATGCGCCAGTCGTGCACGTCGAGGATCCAGTTGCCGTTGTCGGTGGTCACGCCATCGCGCCAGACCGGTTGGCCGTTGCGGTTGAAAATTTCGCGCGAGACATGGCTGCGCGCCATCGGAATGACCTCGATGGGCAGCGGGAAACGTCCCAGCACGTCGACCTGCTTGGACGGGTCGACGATGCACACGAACTTTTTCGACGCGGCTGCCACGATCTTTTCGCGGGTCAGTGCCGCGCCGCCGCCCTTGATCAGGCAGCGCTGCGGGTCGCATTCGTCGGCCCCATCGACGTACAGTGGAATCGGGCCTACCGCATTGAGATCGAATACACGGATACCGTGTTGTTCAAGCAGCTTCGTGGAGGCTTCGGAACTGGACACCGCGCCGTCGATACGGTGTTTGATGGCGGCAAGTTCTTCGATGAAGAAGGCCACGGTGGAGCCGGTGCCGACGCCGACGATCATGTCGTCTTCGACGTAGCGCATGGCGGTTTGGGCGGCGAGGCGTTTTTGGTCGTTCTGGCTCATGATGGGGCGCGATGATGACGAAGTCGGCAGAGGATAGCGCAAGCACCTGACGATGGCTTGTTTTCGCGGCTCGGCGCGGGACATTTTCTGGCGCTACGGCGTCCGATTGTCGGCGTACACCGGCTCCAGAAACATGTCCCTGACACCCGGTCCCGCTGACACCCGGTCCCGCTAGCGGCACGAAGATGGCAGGAAAATCCCCTTCAAGCTGGTGTGGTCTTCACCGACTGCGCTCATGCCAGACGGAGCCGGGGCATGGCCGCAAGCCCAGGCGATCGGGCTGGCCGGGCTGCCGTTGACGACCAGCGGACGCAAGGTCAGCACCTTGCCCTGCAGCGGCTTGGTGATGTCGTGCTTGCGAAAACGGATGTTGATGGAGCCGTGGTCGATGCGCACGGCACCGACGTAATGACCGATGATCGAGCTGGCCGACGGCAGGCCGGCGGCGTGGTTGTCGGCGGGAAAATGACCGAATTGGCGGTAGTAGTCGACGACCTTCGGCTTGGCATACGAGGCCAGCGAGAAGGCTTCGGTCGTCTGCGCGCGGATGATGTAGTTCTGGTATGCCGGGATGGCGATGGAGGCGAGGATGCCGATGATGGCGACCACGATCATCAGCTCGATCAGTGTGAAACCGCGTTGACGTGACATCAGGCGTGTACTCCGAACAGGCTGGCAATGGAAAATATCAGGCTGTACAACTCGATGACCATGTAGCCGATCAATACGTAGAAAATGACGCGTGCGAGCAGGGTCAGGCGGTCGCGCGCGAGCTCCAGGCGCGCTTGCGTGGCGGACCAGTGCTCGCGGCGTTGCCAGGCAAGCTCCGCGCTGAACGTGCCCAGGCGTCGTGCCGTCTCCAGTTTCTCGCCGATGTCATTGTGGTCGCAGGCAAGCGGCTGCCCCGAAGGCCAACCGGCCAGACGCAGGGCTGGTTCGATCACCGCATCGTCTGCGGCACCGCCGGCGTGCAGGGCGGCCGCGTATTCCAGACACAGCAAGGAGTGATAGTGCGCTCCGCTGCGACCGTACAGCCATCGAAAGCGGGCAAGACCGACAAACGGAACCAGTTTCGCCATGCGTTGGCGCATGCGCCACCACAAGAGGGCCAGCGCCGCAAACACGATGGCAATGAGGATCAGTGGCACGAACAGGCGCACCGGGTTGTCTGCCCACGAGGCGGCGTTGTCGCCGACGCCCATCGCTTGATTGAGGTGCTGGAATGCGGGCAGCACATGTACCGCAAAGGCGACGGCGATGACGGTGGCCAGTGCCAGCAGAAAGCCGATGTACAGCAGGAAGGTGCGTATCGGCCGCCACCAGTCCAGCGCCAGCAGTCGTGCCTCGCCACGGGCGTGGACAAAGCTGGCATGGGTTTGGGCGGCGTTTGCGCCCAGGCGACTGGCTGCTGCCATCAGCCGTGCGCTGGTGCCGGTGTCACGCTTGGGTGCATCGGTACCATCGCGTGCCGTGACGTCGATGCTGGCGGCGGCGGCCGCGCCAAGCACCTCGGTCAGGCGGGCACGGGCGTCATCGTCGGTCATGCCGGCGGCGATCAGGCCAGCGTATTGGCGGGTCACGAAATCGCGCGGGTCATCCTTGTTCACCGGATGGGTTCTCCTTCAGCGGCAAAAGGGCGGCAGGTCCCGTCGATCCAGGGTCGTCGGGTTGGGTGTGGCGCGAGCGTGGGGTGGTTCGACCGGTTGCGCGTAACCGCACAGCAGCGTGACCGACTGGTAGCCGGGCACACCGAGCAGGTGTGGGCGAAAAAGCAAAACGCCGGTGTCGGGTTCTCGCCTGTGACCCGTCGTGCGCGACAAACGCAGGCGCATCGTCATGTTGCCGTTCTGGCCGATTTGGACGTCGGTGACATACTGCCCGTGACGGGCGTTGGCGGTCATCATCGGATCGCCGGGCGTTGGCCAGTGCCCATGGGTGGCGAGATAGACGGTTTCGTTGCGCTTCACGGTTGCGGCGAGCGATGCCGCTTCCAGTGCTTCGACCACGTGCATCTGGCGAATGCCGATGTCGACGGCAAACAGCATGGCGATGGCGATGACCGCGCCAACGACGGTCGTTTCCAAGGCATCGGGTCCGCGCACTGCGCGGGTCTGGCCAATCGTGACGCGATGCAACCGCAGTGTCCTTTGCATGCATCGACACTAGCACGGGCGTCGCACGCATGCCGTGCACGCGGTCCTATTCCTGGCTCAGAATGAAATCCCAGTCGGCCTTGTCGACCGGCATGACCGAAAGCCGGTTGCCCTTGCGCACCAGCGCAAAATCGGACAGCTCCGGACAGTTCTTCAACTCGTGCAGGCTGATGGTGCGCTTGAGCGTGCGCACGTAGGCCATGTCGACCAGGATCCAGCGCGGATTGTCGCGACTGCTTTTGGGGTCGAAGTGGCTGTCATCCGGGTCGAACTGGGTCGGGTCGGGGTAGGGCTTGCTGGCGACCTTGGCCAGACCGACGATGCCAGGTTCGGCGCAGTTGGAATGATAGAAGAACACCTTGTCGCCCACGCGCATGCAGTCGCGCATGAAATTGCGCGCCTGGTAGTTGCGCACGCCGTCCCACGGTTCGCGCTTGTTGCGCTTGAGGTCGTCCAGGGAGAAGGCGTTGGGCTCGCTCTTGATCAGCCAATGGTTCATGGGGTCGATGGCTCCGGTTGCGTACAGTCGATCAGCTCGCGCTCGGTGGCGATGTAGTCCAGCGGAATGTCCCAGGATTCGGCATCAAGCGCATCAAGCTCCTGGAAAGCGTAGCCGATGCCGACCAGCAACGGCGAGGCCGGGCGCTCCTCGTCCTTGAGGAAGGCAAAGTTGGTGTCGTAGTAGCCGCCACCGAAACCGAGCCGGTTGCCGCTGCGGTCAAAACCGACCAGCGGTACCAGCACCAGGTCCATGAAATTGCCCGGCAGCAGGTGGTCTTGCGCGACAGGTTCGGGAATGCCGTAACGATTGGGCTCGACGGCATCGCCGGCTTGCCACGCGGCAAAACGCATGCGGCGCTCCGGGCGTATCACCGGCAGGTGGAACTGCTGGCCGCGCTCGGCCAGCGGCGCCATGGCCAGGTTCAGCGGCAATTCGCCCGCATGCGCCCAGTAGCCGGCGATGCGCTCGTCGACCAGAAACTCGGGTAGTTGCTCAAGGCTGCGACGCAGACCTTGTGCGGCGCGCATGCGTTCGGCGGCACCCAGGGCCCGGCGTTGCCCGGCAAGGCGGTCACGCAGATCCTGGCGGCGCGGCGAGATGTCGGTCATGGTACGGCTTCCGCTGGCCTCGGAAGAATTCGCGGCCGTCCGGCAATGCCGGGCGGCCGCGAGGAAGAAGAGGCGTTCTCCACAATGCCGATGTCCGCCAAACGACCTTGATCCTCTAGGATCAGGTGGGTGGGCTCACGGAGTGGGCAGGCTTTCCGCTCATGACGGACTTGCTCAAACACCCCGGCTATTACCGACCCGGGTCGTGGATTAGGAACAAGGCAAATGTAAGAGCGAACTGTCGAACACCGCAGGGAACGCCTTGGCTCCTATTCTAGCCCGATGCGCGAGCGATGCCAGTGCCAATATGCGAAATTCTTTCTACAGCGGTGTCGGTGCCTGCTCGAGCACGGTTTCCAGCTTGACCCGCAAGCGCGCGAGGCTGTCGACCATGGCACTGCCCTGGTTTTGCTGGTGCTGGCGCAAATCCAGCAATTCATGGGCGATGTCGACGGCCGCAAGCACGGCCAGGCGGTCGAATCCGGGGCTCTTGGAGGCGTGGCGCAGCTTGCGCATGCGTGCGTCCAGAAAGGCCGCCGCTTCCAGCAGGCCGTCGCGCTCCTCGGGTTCGCAGGCGACCAGGAATTCACGATCGCCCAACTTGATGGATACCGGTTCGGTCACGGCTTGGCTCCTTCCGATCAGCTGTTGTCTTCCAGCGATTTCAGGCGCTGGATCATGGCTTCCACGCGGCTGCGCGCCTGCTCGTTGCGCGCCATCAGGTTGGCGCGCTCGCCGTTCAGCTGCTGTTGGCTGTGGCGCAGGCCGCGGTTCTCGTCGTTGAGACGGTGCAAGGTCCCCAGCAGTCGGTCGACCGTGGATTCCAGGGCGGCGATTTCGGCTTCAAGCGGATCGTTTGCGCTCATCGGGGCGACTATAGCAGGTGGTGGAAATGTCTTGGCCAGTTGTCGCATGGACGGGGCGGGGGTGCAAGCAGGAAGTTCATGGTATGGCCGATGCGGCGGGTCGATGTCAAAATGGTCGCGTATTTGATGATGGATTGGATTCGTGGACGCATCTTTCACCCATGCGCATTTGGACGAGGCACTGGATCAGGCCGGCCTGAGTGCCGGCGCCAGCGAGTTGCACGGTCTGTTGACGGGCTATATGTGCGGTGGTGGTCGTGCCGAGGGGCGGCATATGCTCGCCGCGCTGCAACTTGAACCCGACGATGCTGCCGCGGCCGCACCGCTGGTCGATTTGCTGAATCAGGCCGGCCCACGGTACCGCGAGCAACTCGATGACCCGCAACTGGGTTTCGAAGCTTTGTTGCCTCCGGACTCGCGGCCGTTGGCCGAGCGTGCCGACGCCGTTGTCGAATGGACGCGCGGCTTTCTGGGTGGTTTTGGCCTGGCCGATGCCCGTGCCGATGCGTTGACCGACGATGGCCGCGAGGTGTTGCGTGATCTTGGGTCCATCGCATCCTCGCAGCTGGCGCTGGACACGTCGTCCGATTCGGCCGCCGAGGAGGATGAAAGTGCCTTGATGGAACTGGTGGAGTTCGTGCGAGTGGGTGCGATGCTGTTGCGCACCGAGGTGGCTGCCGCAGAGCCGTCCGACAATCAGGCCAGCTGACGCATGCATGACAAGGGGCCGACCAGGACGCGCAAGGTGTCGGGAATCACGTTGGCGGAGTTTGCGCGTCGTCGCCGCCAGTTGATGCGCATGGCCGGCCCGGATGCGGCATTGCTGGTAGCCGCCGCGCCCGAGCGCATGCGCAACGCCGATGCGGCCTGGCCGTATCGGCAGGATTCGGATTTCCACTACCTCACCGGTTTTGGCGAACCGCATGCACTGCTGGCCTTGCTGCCGGGGCGCGAGCACGGCGAGGTCATCATGTTTTGCCGCGAGCATGACGCCGCGGCCGAGCGTCTGCATGGGCCGCGTGCAGGCACCGAGTCCGTGGTCGTCGACTACGGCGTGGACGACGCGTTTCCGATCGACGATGTCGATGACATTCTGCCGGGGATGCTGGAGGGGCGTGCGCGCGTGTTGTGCCACTTCGGTCGCGATGCCGAGTTCGACGGGCAGCTGCTGGGGTGGATGCGGCGCCTGCGCGCGCTGCGTGGTGGCGGTGTCGTGCCCAAGGAATTCGTCTCGCTGGGTCACTTGTTGCATGACCTGCGCCTGTACAAGTCACGCGCGGAGCTGGGACGCATGCGCGAGGCGGCGCAAGTGGCGACCGATGCACACCTGTGTGCGATGCAGGTGGTGCGTCCGGGCATGGCCGAATACGAGATCGAGGCCGAGCTGGTGCGGAGCATGCGCGCGCGCGGCGTCGTGCCCTCGTTTCCGCCTACCGTCGCTGCCGGGGCCAATGCCTGCACCGGTCATTACCAGGCCAATCAGGCGCGTCTGGTCGATGGCGATTTGCTGCTGGTCGATGCCGGCGCGGAAGTCGATTGCTACGCCTCGGACCTGGCGCGGACGTTTCCGGTCAACGGCCGTTTCAGCGCGGCACAGCGGGCCTTGTACGAGGTGGTATGGACCGCCCAGCAGGCCGCCATTGACGCCGTGCGTCCCGGCCAGTCGTTCGACGCCGCGCACCACGAGGCGGTGCGCGTGATCGCCGAGGGCCTGTGCGAACTGAAATTGCTCGACGGTCGCCCGCAGGCCGCCATCGACAGTGGCGCCTGCCGGCGGTTCTTTCCGTACAAGACCGGGCATTGGCTGGGCCTGGACGTGCACGATGTCGGTGACTATCGCGTGGATGAACAATCGCGTCAGCTCGAAGCCGGCATGGTTCTCACGGTCGAGCCGGGCATCTACATTTCGCCGGACATGACCGATGTCGCGCCGCGCTGGCGTGGCATCGGCATCCGCATCGAGGACGATGTCGCGGTCACGCGCGATGGCCACGAGATACTGACCGGTGCGATGCCCAGCGAGGCCTCGGCCGTCGAGGCATTGGTGAAAAGCTAGCCTTCCAGCGCCGCGAACGCATCCCGCGTCAGGTTCTCCGGCGCGTCGTCCGTGCAAACCATGTCATCTTCGATGCGGATGCCGCCGTACTTGCCGAACGCATCCACCTTGTCCCAGTTGACGTGCTTGCTCTCGGGGCGGGCCTTGAGTGGTTCCAGCAGCATGTCGACGAAGTACAGTCCCGGCTCGATGGTGACTGCCATGCCGGCTGACAGCGTACGCGTCAGGCGCAGATAGGGATGTCCCTCCGGCTGCTCGATGCGACCGCCTTCGGCGCTTTGCTGGAAGCCGCCGGCGTCGTGCACGGTGGTGCCGATCAGGTGACCCAGGCCATGCGGGAAGAACACGTTGCTGACATGGCTGGCCACGGCCGCTTCCGGCGACATGCGCAGGAAGTCGTGTTCCTTGAGCAAGGTGGCGGCCAGATGATGCGCGTGCAGGTGCAGTTCGCGATAGTCCTGGCCGTCGACCACGCGTTCGCGCAGTGCTTTCTGGTTGGCTTCCATGCCGTCGATCAGGGCCTGGAATTCGCCGGCCTCGGGCGTGGCATGGGTGCGCGTGATGTCGCTGGCGTAACCGGCGTGCGTGGCGCCGGCATCGATCAGCAGGGTCAGGCTTTCGGCCGGCGGCTGGCGGTCGCAGTTGAAATAGTGCTGGATGGCGCCGTGCGCGTTGAGGGCGATGATGTTGTGATACGGCAGTTCGGCATCGGTCTGCTGCGCGCTGTGCAGATAAGCCATGTGGATGCCGAACTCGCTTTCGCCGGCACGGAATGCGGCTTCGGCGGCGCGGTGCGCGCGTGCACCGATGCGGTTGGCCTCGCGCATCAATGCGACCTCGTAGGGTGTCTTCCAGGCGCGCTGGTAATCGAGATGCTGCAAGGCGGCGGCGGGATTGTCCGGCACGAAGTCGTTCACGGCGTCTTGCGCCTGGCCGATGATGGCGCAACGCGCGGCATCCGAAGGAAGCTCGGCGGCCAGGTGTTCGGTGTCATGCACCACCACGATGTCGAAATGGTCGGCCCAGTAGCCGCCCGGCGGCTGCGGCTCGGCATGCCAGAAATCGTGCGGTTGCATGAAGATCAGTCGCGGCTTCTTGCCCGGCGTGTAGATGACCCAGCTGCCGGGCGCGTCGGTGATCGGGACCCAGTACTTGAAGTACGGGTGCACGATGTAGGGCAGGCTCTGGTCGTCCTGAAACTTGGGCACGGGGCGACCCGCGGCGATGGCGAGGGTGTCGCGCCCGGCCGCTTCAAGCGCGGCGTCGCAATGGAGCCGCACGGCGGCCAGGTGCTCGGTGTAAAGCGTGTCGGGGAGCGAGTTCATGCCGTATGCCTTGCGTTGTTTGCCGATGCCGGGTGCCGCTGCGGGCGTGCGCAAAATTTCCGGCACATGGGCGGATCGGAGAGGGGAGACACCAGGCGCGTGCGACACGGCGCCGGTGCGAGGCGCGTTGCCCATGATGCGCGCAACGCCAATGGCTGCCAACCCGTGCGGTTAAGCGACCTCAAGCCAGCCAGGTGTCGAGGAAGTCGGCATCGGCGTCGCTGATGGCGATGATGCGATAGCCGGCCCAGACCTGATCGGAGCTTGTCACGCGCTTGTGCCACAGTGCCTGCACACCCACTTCGATGGTACGAGAGGCCATGTCGCGGGCCGACAGCTCCATGCGCAGCTGGTAGATGGCGCCGTTGCCGGGTGCATGCGGCGTGATCAGCATCAGGCCGCCGCGGGACAAATCACCCAGCCGACCGATGGGTCGGCAAGTGATGACGTCGGTGACTTCCTGGCTGGTGCCGACACGCTTGCGGTGTGCGCGGCGTTGCTCGGCAGGCGTGGTCCGCATCATGTCTGCATGCCTCGCCTGAACGGGGGTTTGTCGCTCCGGTGCAGGTTGCTGGTCAAGTTGCGCCAGGCACGGTCAAGCAGGCTTTCCTGCGCGACCGGTACCTCGCGGACCTGGCCTTTGGCGATGTGGGCGGCCAGTTCATCGAGACTCAGTTCACCGCCGCGCTGGCCGCGACGCGTCACGAACAGGGCTTGCCCTGACATGGGGGAATACCAGGCCAGTTTGTGTCGGGTGACGCGACCGCTGGCAGGGTTGGTGAACTCGAACCAGGTGCCGAACGGCAGGGCGCGAAGGTGTCGGCGAAGTGATGCCGCGCGCGGATCATCAGCCGCGGGATCGGCCTTGGACTTCGTCGATGCCGGTCGCGAGCGACCAGGCTTGCTGGCATGCGGCTTTGGTGCAGACGTTTTGTGCACCGGCGGCGACGCAGCACGCACAGGGGGCGCCGTGGCAGGCGGTACCGATGTTTCGTGGTCCTTGTTCGAGCGCGTCGGCTGGTTTGCAGTGGTGTCCGGGGCGTCATTGGCTGCCGGCACCGGTTGCAGTCCCAGCCTGTCGACACCGGCCGGACGTTGCCCACCCAGCCGCTGATGCGCCTTGAGACGGATCAGGAGTTCGGTCGTGCTGGGGGCGTCGCCGTCGTGTGCACGTTTGCTCTCGGGCATCACCAGACGCTGTGCGACCTGGGACGCTTCCGCGTCGGCCATGCCGATCTGGTGCAGTCCCGCCTGTACGTCTTGTTGCAGCTGCTCGCGGTCGCTGACCGGTGCCAGCCCCAGCAGCTGGTCGGTGATCGCCAGGCAGGCCTTGTGCTCCGGGTCGTGCTCTTCATGACGCAGCAGGGTGAGTGACAGCACGTCGGTCCAGGCGCGATCGAGGAGCGCGCGCAACAGCCCGTGTGGCTCGGAGTCGGAGCGCGCAAAACGTTCGTTCATCAGCTCCGTGGCGCGCGCGCGTGCCCGGTCGAGGCGTTCGCGTGCACGCATCGTTTCGACGTGGCGGCGCTCGGCGGCGTCGGCACGCAGTTTCAGTGCGTTGAGGTTCTGCTCGATGTCGGCCAGCAGGCTGGTGTACAAACCGGCGCTGGGTGGCTCGCGGTTGGCGCGCTCTATCAGCTGTTCGAGCCGGGTTTCCAGGCCGCGATCGGGTTCGCCGGTGGCCGTATCGAGCCAGTCGTTGGCCACCTCGGCGACGGTATCCAGGACGCGTCGCGCGGGATGCTCGCGCTGTTCGAAAAAATCGTGATCGGCAATGGCCATGCGCAACATCGGGATTTGCATTTGACCGAGCATGGTGTGAGCGCTGCTGCTTCCCCGGACTTGTCCGGCCAATTGCTCGAACAGCATGGCAACCAGTTCGATGGTGTCGTCCTGCTCACGGCTGAGCTGGGCCGGCGGCATGTCGGGAGCCTGGTCGGCATCAAGCTGGGACAGCAATTCCTTGCGCAGGCGTTGCGCACTGCGCAGCTCGCGGCTGGCATGCTCGGTGATCTGCGTGAAGTGTTGTTGCAGCGCTCCCAATGCCGTTTGCAGTGCTTCGGTCGTGACGACCTGGCTGCCGCCAATACGGTTGTCGCCGGCCTGGCCATGGTGTCGTTGTGCGAGCAGCTCGCGCAGGTTGTCGAGTACGGCGATGGGTTCGTCGGGGGCGGTGGGACGCTCGAGCGATGGCGACGTGGATGTTGGCCCGCGGTCGTGCGCCGGCGCATCGGCGCTAGCGGCGCGTGCCGGTTGAGCGGGAATCGAGTAGGCCTGCAGGCACGGCAGGATGCCGTCGGCGAGCAGGTGGCGGTTGATCTGTTCGTAGAGAGCGGCGCAGTTTTGCAACAGGGTCCGGTCGAAGCAGGCCAGCAGTTGCAGCTTGTGCTCGTTGGTCAGGTCCAGTGGCGCGATGGCGTCATGGAAGGACGTGGCGAGTGCGTGTGGACCCAGCGGATTGGCGGGGCCTTCCAACGGCGGCGAGCCGATCAATACGGCCAGCCGGTAGTCCAGCTCGAACAATGCCGACCCGCCGCATGCGACACCGCGTGCGGCGACCTTGTCCAGCGCGGCGGACATTTCCTGCTCGGCGGGCACCACCAGACTGAGGGGCTGACGCGTGGTCGCGGTCTCCGGGTGACCGCAACGTTTGCCGATCCGGTTCAAAGTGTCGCCGAGCCCTTGCATGAATCGCGTGTCGATGAGCTGGCGCGCCTGCAGCAGCTTCTCGCGGCTGCCCATGTGCGATTGCAGGTCGATGCCGCTGCGTGCGTGTTCGCCCAACTCGAACAATCGGGCGGCAAAATCATCCAGGGTGCGATGCAGCGGCGCGCGCAGCCAGTCGCTGGCCACGCCATGCAGCTGATCCATCAGTCGGCATGTGCGCGTGGGCCACTGACCACGGACGAAGCGGAATGCTTCCGCATGTGCAGCTCCGGGGAGCTGCGATGATTCGGCCTTCATGACACGCCCATCCTTCCCCGAAGTGCCAATCCTATCGCAAAATGGAAATCGCGACATATGTTAGGGACGGAGCCGCTGGGCGGAGCGCGTCAGGCCATGAAGGTGCTGATGACGTCGTTCAGGAAGCGCTGGCCGAGCGGCGTGGTGCGCAGATGGATCGGGTCGGGCTCGATCCAGCCGTGTTCGCGCGCGTACGTCAGCGCTGGAGCAATGCCTTCGATGCCGAGCCCGGTGCGCGCGGTGAACTCGGCCATGGCCGTGCCGTCGATCAGGCGCAACGCATTGAGCATGTATTCGAACGGCAGCTGCGTGGCATCGACGACCTGCGTGCCGTCCGTGCGTGCGGCGTGCTCGGTGGCCATCAGGTAGGTACGCGGGTGGCGTTTTTTCCAGCGCCGGTGCACGCGGCCGTCGGTATCGGTGAGCTTGCCGTGGGCGCCGGCACCGATGCCGAGGTAATCGCCGAATTGCCAGTAGTTGAGGTTGTGCCGGCAGCGCTGGTCCGGTTTGGCGTAGGCGGACACTTCGTATTGCGCGTAACCGGCATCGGCCAGTCGCGCCTGGCAGGCTTCCTGCATGTCCCAGGCGTTGTCGTCGTCGGGCAGCGGCGGCGGATTGGCGTGGAACGCCGTGTTCGGTTCCAGGGTCAGCTGGTAGTGCGAGATGTGTGCGGGTGCCAGCGCGATGGCGCGTTCGACATCGGCCAACGCACCGTCGATGGTTTGCTCCGGCAGGGCGTACATCAAGTCCAGGTTGAAGTTGTGGTAGCCGGCCTTGCGTGCGTCGTGCACGGCGTGCTCGGCTTCGGCCGCCGAATGGATGCGACCGAGACGCCGGAGTTTGGCGTCGTCGAAACTTTGCACGCCGAAGGACAGGCGATTGACGCCGGCGGCCAGGTAGCCGTCGAAGCGTCCGTGTTCGACGGTGCCGGGGTTGGTTTCCAGCGTGATCTCGCAGTCGTCGGCAAACGGTAGCCGTTGGCGTGCGCCGTCAAGAAAACGCGCGATGTGCTCGGGCGCGAACAGGCTGGGCGTGCCGCCGCCGAAGAACACGCTGACGATGGGGCGCGCATGCAGTGCGGCGCCGAAATCGGCGATGTCGCCGTCCAGGTCGGCGAGCAGTTTGTCGACGTATTCCGCGAATGGCGGTTCGCCGCGCACGCCGTGCGAATTGAAGTCGCAGTACGGGCATTTTTTCACGCACCACGGCATGTGCACGTACAGCGCCAAGGGGATGGTGGATGATGCCGTCATGGGATCAAATGGGTTGTGTCAGTTGCTGGCGCAGCTTGGTCAATGCCTGGCCGCGGTGGCTGAGCTGATTTTTCAGCGTGGCATCGAGCTCGGCGGCGCTTTGCTCGTGACCGTCGGGCAAAAACAGCGGGTCGTAACCGAATCCGTGTTCGCCTTGCGCCCGGGCAAGGACGCGACCGTGCCAACGACCTTCGGCGATCACCGGTGCCGGATCATCGGCATGACGCAACAGTGCCAGTATGCAAATGAAAAAGGCGCCGCGCTCGTCGTCGCGGACACCGTCCAATGCGTGCAGCAGTTTGGCGTTGTTGGCCGGGGTATCGCCATGGCGTCCTGCATAGCGCGCCGAGTACAAGCCCGGCGCGCCATTCAGCGCCGCCACGCACAGCCCCGAGTCGTCGGCGAGTGCGGGCAGGCCGGTTGCGCGCGCGGCGTGGCGCGCCTTGATGAGCGCGTTTTCGACGAATGTCGTGCCGGTTTCCTCGGCATCGTTCACGCCCAGCTCGCCCTGGACAACGAATGTCATGTCGCTGTCGGCAAACAGTCTCTCGAATTCGGCCAATTTGCCGCGGTTGCTGCTGGCCAGCACGATCCGGGACATGCTGGTTACTCCGCCAACGCGGCGCGCTGTGCGGTGACCAACTCGGCGATGCCTTTTTCCGCCAGCCCCAGCATCGCGTCCATCTCGTCGCGGCGGAAGGCGTGGCCTTCGGCGGTGCCCTGGATTTCGATGAAGCCGCCACCGTCGTTCATGACCACGTTCATGTCGGTGTCGCAGTCCGAATCCTCGGGGTAATCAAGATCGAGCACGGGCATGCCTTTGTAGACACCGACCGAGACCGCGGCCACGGCACCGAAGATGGGGCTGCGCTTGATGGCCTTGCGTTTGAGCAGCGTGTCCACGGCATCGACCAGGGCGACGTAGGCACCGGTGATGGAGGCGGTGCGCGTGCCGCCGTCGGCCTGGATGACGTCGCAGTCGAGCGTGATCACGCGCTCGCCCAGCGCGCGGCGGTCCACGCAGGCACGCAGCGAGCGGCCGATCAGACGCTGGATTTCCATGCTGCGGCCGCCTTGCTTGCCGCGCGTGGCTTCGCGTGCGTTGCGCGAGCCGGTGGCGCGCGGCAGCATGCCGTACTCGGCCGTCACCCAGCCTTCGCCCTTGCCGCGCAACCAGGGTGGTACGCGGTCTTCGACGCTGGCGGTGCACAGCACGCGCGTGTCGCCGAAGCTGACCAGGACCGAGCCCTCGGCGTGGCGGGTGTAGTGGCGTTCGAGGGTGACGTTGCGCAGCTGGTCGGCGGCGCGGCCACTGGGGCGGGCGGTGTCGGACATGGGGTCGGCTTTGGATCAGGGGGCCGGACAGTTTACCATTGCCTCTTTGCCGGCCGATCACATGACCACGATCCGCTCCATGACCGCGTTTGCCTCGACGGAAGGCGCGAGCCCCCTGGGCACGCTGGTGTGCGAACTGCGCAGCGTCAATCACCGCTATCTGGAGCAAAGTCCGCGTCTGGCGGAGGATTTGCGCCGTTTCGAACCGGTGGTGCGCGAGCGCATCGCCGCGCGCTTGGCGCGCGGCAAGGTGGACGTGACCATTCGCGTGCGCGGCGAAGAGCGCCACGATTCGCTGGAAGTCGATCATGCCTTGCTGGGACGCCTGGCCGAGTTGCACATGGATCTGGAGGCGCGTTTCCCCGGTTTGCGCGTGGAAACGACCGAGTTGCTGCGTTATCCCGGTGTGCTGCGGCCGCCGTCGGTGGATGGCGATGCGCTGGAAGCGGCATTGCTCGAAGCGCTCGATCAGGCACTGGATGCATTGGCCGCCACGCGCGATCGCGAAGGCGCCAAGTTGGCGACCATGTTGCGCGAGCGCCTCGATGGCGTTGCCGGCATCATCGAGCAGATGCGTGCGTGGATGCCGGATATCCGCGCCGCGCTGCGCGAACGGTTGGAGTCGCGACTGGCCGATCTCAAACAGCCGACCGATCCGGGTCGCCTCGAACAGGAGCTGGTGCTGCAAGTCACGCGCGCCGATGTCGACGAGGAGCTCGACCGTCTGGGTGCCCACATCACCGAGGCGCGGCGCATTCTGGAACTGGACGAACCGGTGGGCCGGCGTCTGGATTTCCTGATGCAGGAGTTCAACCGCGAGGCCAATACGCTGGGCTCCAAATCGGTCGACTCGCGCAGCACCAATGCCGCGGTCGAGCTGAAGGTGCTCATCGAGCAGATGCGCGAACAAGTGCAGAACATCGAATGAGCCACGCGCGGAACAAAACCAGGGGCACGCTGTTCGTGGTGGCCGCACCGTCCGGCGCCGGCAAGTCGACGCTGGTCAATGCATTGCTGGAGCGCGAGCCGGATATCAAGCTGTCCATTTCGCATACCACGCGGGCACCGCGGCCGAACGAAAGCGAAGGCAGTCATTACCACTTCGTCTCGCGCGACGTGTTTGAACGCATGATCGCGGACGATCAGTTTTTCGAGTACGCCGAGGTCCACGGCGACATGAAGGGCACCTCGCTGACGGCGGTGGCGCCGCTGCTCGATGACGGGCAGGACGTGCTGCTTGAAATCGATTGGCAGGGCGCGCGCCAGGTGCGCAAGAAGGTACCCGATTGCCAGAGCATCTTCATCCTGCCGCCGTCACGCGCCGAACTCGAGCATCGTCTGCGCTCGCGTGCGTCCGACAGCGACGCGGCGATCGAGCGACGTCTGGTCGACTCGCGCACCGAAATCGCGCATGCCGGCGAATTCGATTTCATCGTCGTCAACGACGTGTTCGACGAGGCACTGCACGGCATGCAGACCATCGTGCGCGCCGTGCGCCAGCGCGCGCCGCTGCAGTGCGCGCGCCACCAGGCGTTGATCGCCGAGTTGCTGGGCGATGGCACATGACTGCCGGCGGTTCACTAAACTGTCTGGTTTAGTTATTCTTGGCGTCCCATGATGACCGACCACACGTCACAACAGGCACCACCCCTGGTCCGGGTGCGCGGTTTGACCGCGCATCTCGGTGGCCGTGCCGTGTTCGACGGCCTGGACCTGGACATCCCGCGTGGCAAGGTGACGGCCATCATGGGCCCGAGCGGTACCGGCAAGACCACCTTGCTCAAGCACATTACCGGCCAGCTGAAGGCCGATTCGGGCTCGCTGCAGGTGGACGGTCAAGAGGTGTCGGGGCTGACGCGCAAAGGCTTGTACGACCTGCGCGAGCGCATCGGCTACCTGTTCCAGAATTCCGCGCTGCTGACCGATTACAGCGTGTTCGAGAACGTCGCCTTTCCGCTGCGCCAGCACACGCGCCTGCCCGAAGAAATCATGCGCGACATCGTGCTGACCAAGCTGCAGGCCGTCGGCCTGCGTGGTGCGGCCCAGTTGATGCCTTCGGAGCTGTCCGGCGGCATGGCGCGGCGCGTGGCGTTGGCACGCGCGATCGTGTTCGATCCGATGCTGATCCTGTATGACGAGCCATTCGTGGGCCTGGACCCGATTGCACTCGCCCAGGTGCTGAAGCTGATCCGTACGCTCAACGCGACGCTCGGCATTACCAGCGTGCTGGTCGCGCACGAGCTGGCCGCGATCCAGCAGGTGGCCGATCATGTCTATTTGATTGCCAATGGCAAGGTCGTGGCACAGGGCGATCCGCATGCCATCGCCGACGATGGCTCGGAATGGACGCGGCAATTTTTTGGCGGCGAAGTGGACGGCCCGGTGCCGTTCCATTACCCCGCAGGCGACTACGCCGAAGCGCTTGGCCTGGCCGGAGAACCTTCATGAGTGCTGCAAGCGGTCGCCGCAACTGGCTGCTCGATGGCCTGGCACAGGTCGGCGATGCCGGGTTGTTCCTGCCCACCTTGCTGGCGGCCATTCCGCGCAGCCTGCGCCATTTTCGTGAAACCGTGCGTCAGTTGTGGTTCGTGGGCGCGATGAGCCTGACCCTGATCATGGTTTGCGGCCTGTTCGTGGGCATGGTGCTGGCGCTGCAGCTTTACTACGTGCTGTCGATCTTCGGCGGTACCGCGGCGACCGGCACGGTGGTCGCGTTGGCGGTCTATCGCGAACTCGGCCCGGTGGTCACCGCGTTGCTGTTTGCCGGTCGCGCCGGTACCGCGATCACCGCCGAGATCGGCTTGATGCGTGCCACCGATCAATTGTCGGCGATGGAGCTGATGGCGGTCGATCCGGTTGCCTACGTGGCCACGCCGCGTTTTCTGGCCGGGGTGATTTCGATGCCGCTGCTGTGTTGCGTGTTCTGCGCCATGGCCATCTTTGGCGGGCATCTGGTCGGCGTGACCTGGCTGGGCATCGACAATGGCACGTTCTGGTCGAACATGACGGCCAGCGTCAACGTGTGGACCGACATCGTCGACGGCGTGCTGTACAAGAGCCTGGCGTTCGGCGCCGTGGTCACCTTGATCGCGGTGCACCAGGGTTACACCACCCCGCCGACCAGCGAAGGCGTGGCCTATGCGACCACGCGCACCGTGGTCGCATCATCGATCGCCATTCTGGCGCTGGACTTCATGCTGACCGCTTTCTTGACGTGAGCGACATGGAGCCGCTCGCAAACCCTTCATCCATGAGGCATGTGCCGTGAATCCCAGACGTTCCTTCGCCGCCGGTACCGGCCTGTTCATCCTTTTGGGCTTTGCCGCCCTGGTGTTCCTGGCCACGCAGACCACGTCGGTCGCCAACAATTATCAAGGCGACACTTACACCGTGACGGCCGACTTCATGAACGTGGGCCAGCTCAAGGTCGGCGCGCCGGTCAAGATGGCGGGCGTGCGCATCGGCTCGGTCACGGCCATCACGCTGGACCAGAAGAGCTTGCTGGCGCAGGTGACGATGGCCATCGGCAAGCGTTTCAACGCCATTCCGGCCGATTCCTCTGCCGCCGTGTTCACCAGCGGTTTATTGGGCGATCAATACATTGCCGTCAAACCCGGATCGGGCATCAACCCGGACGACCCGACCGGACCGCCGCTGGTCCTGCATGACGGCAGCCAGTTCATCCAGGTCCAGTCGGCGCTGCAACTGGAAGACCTGATCGGCAAGTTTCTGGTCGATGGCTCGCCGGCCAAGAAGTAGAGCCAATAACGCACCCCCGTTTCAGCCTGTTGTCGGATGACAGGTTTCCCCATTCCCAAGGAGATACATCATGCTGCGTACCGCGGTTTTTGCTCTTGCCCTGACCCTGGCCGGTACTGCCGTGCCGGTTATGGCGGCGGCGCCGTCACCGGCGGCAACCTCACAGTCGGCGAACGTGCAGACGCCGGTCGAAGTGGTCAAGTCCATCGCCAACGAGCTGGCCGACGCCCTTGAAGGGCATCGCAAGGAGCTCAAGGCCGACAAGGACAAGCTGATCAAGGTCATCGACGGCATCCTGTTGCCGCATTTCGACATCGACTATGCGTCGATCCTGGTGCTTGGTCGCCACGCGCGCGAGGCCACGCCGGCCCAGCGCGAGCGTTTTGCGCGTGCCTTTTACAACTCCATCACCCATCGGTACGCCGAAGGCCTGCTCGACTACACCCGTGGCGCGGTCAAGGTGTTGCCGATGCGCGGCCAGCTCAATCCGCGGCGCACCGTCGTGCGCACGACCGTGCAGCTCGACAACGGCAAGGACGTGTCGATCGATTACGCATTCCGTCAGACCAGCGATGGTCAATGGAAGGTGTACGACGTCATTGTCGAGGGCATTTCCTACATCACCAACTATCGCAACCAGGTCGATGTCGCCATCCGCAAGGAAGGCCTCGAAGCCCTGATCGGCCACCTGGAGTCACAAGGTGGCAAGGCGCTGGACGAGATGAAGAAGGAAAGTGGTGGTGCCTGAGATCCGTGTCAGCGAACCCGAGCCGGCCACGCTGGCCCTGGCCGGTTCGCTGGTCTTCGATACGGCCTCCGAGGCCTTGCGGCATATTCGCGAGCGCATGGACAAGGGCCGTCACGACACCCTGAGCCTTGACGGCGTGACCGCCGTGGACAGCGCGGGTCTTGCCTGCGTGCTGGCCATCATGGCGACGGCGCGCCGTCACGGTGGCTCGCTTCACGTGACGCATGTGCCGGATGATCTGATGGCACTGGCACGCGTGTGCGAGGTGGAGTCACTGCTGGTCTGAGGCGTCCTGAGCTGTCTCCGCAAAAAAAACCGCATGGTGGTCGCCATGCGGTTTTTTTGTGCGGGTGCGTGCCGTGCGCGTTTGTGTCACGTGTTGCTTGATGATGCCGCAGCCGGTTGCGGGATGCTCGCCGCGGCGGAAGGACTGGCGTTGTGTTTCTTCTCCCACTCATGCTGCTCCTTGAGCAGCTGGTCGGGGTCGAAGCCCTGCTGGTCAAGGCCCTGCATGCGTTCGATGACCTCTGCCGGGGGGTGGCCGTAGTAGATCTGATACAAGCGTCGCTGACGGTAGGCGTCGCGCAGGAACACGTACGGGTCGTAGGCCGACTGCAGGAAGCTTTCGGCATTGAGCGCACGTGCGCGCAATGTGATCAGATACATCAACTGCGGCAGGTATTGCTGGCCGTACTTGTAATCGTGGTTGCGCGAGTAGACGGAGATCGGGCTGAGGTAATAGCCGGCCGCGAAATGCCAGACGTCACGCGTTGTGGTCGGCCCCATGAGTGGCAGGACCAGATACGGGCCGTCGGGGACGCCCCAGCGCGCCAGCGTGATGCCGAAATCGGTGCTGTGTTCGGGAATGCCCAGCGTGGTGGCGGGGTCGAAAAAGCCCAGGAAGCCGATGGTGAGGTTGATCACGAAGCGGCTGCTCGACATCAGCGCGCGCTTGGGCCGGGCCTGGAGGAGGTCGTTGGCGATGGTGATCGGCAACCGGATGTTGCTGAAAAAGTCGTTGATGTGTTTGCGCACGGGCGGCGTGGTCACGTCGCGGTAGGCCACGGCGGCCGGGCGGATCGCGATCTTGTCGATGGCGTGATTGAAGGCATAGGCCTTGCGGTTGAAGCTTTCCCACGGGTCATCGGTGCGCGGCTGGGCGATGGCGCAGCCGCCGAGCGCCACCACGGCGGCGAGCAGGAGGCTGCGTTGCAACAATTGGCGGATGGATGGGGGCATGGGTCGGGGAAGGTTTAATGTGTACCGCATAGTTTACTTATTGTCGATCACGACCGCCACCCCGTTTCACGAGCTTTGTGCAGCCGAGCATGGTAGCTCGCCGTGCATTGCACGCCAAGCATTGCAGCGGCTACACTTGGAACGTGCATCAAAGTATGCGTTTTGCGCCCGAAGCGGTTTTCCTGCCGCGCGGGCGCTCGAGATTTTCGGGCATGCGCCCCTTATTCGTTATTTCTGGAATGTGACATGGCACGTATTACCGTCGAAGACTGCCTGCAGGTGGTCGACAATCGTTTCGAGCTGGTGCTGATGGCGACCAAGCGCGCGCGCCAGCTGGCCAATGGCGCCGAGCCGTTGCTCGAGGTCGAGAACGACAAGCCCACGGTGCTGGCGTTGCGCGAGATTGCCGACAAGAGCATCGACGAGGCCACCATCGACGCCATTGATCGCGCCGAGCGCGAACAGGCCGAGCGCGAAGCGCTGGAATGGGCCGCCGCGGAAGTCGACGACGATCTGGCCAAGGCCGGGGAAGAATGAGATGACCGGGTCGATCCGTCGTTGTCGAATGCGAATGCTCGTGACCTCGACTCAGGGGGCGGCGGCCTGAGCGCTGCCGGGGCGTCATGGAGGCCGTCATGAACCCCGAACCTTCGCGGGCACCCGCTTTGCCCGACGACATGATCGACCTGGAGCAATGCCTGCGTGCGTATCTGCCCGAGGAGCAGGTGCTTGGCGTGCGCAAGGCTTACCAAGTCGGCGCGCGCGCCCACGCCGGGCAGATGCGCAAAAGTGGTGAGCCCTACATCACCCATCCGGTTGCCGTGGCACGCATCCTGGCCGAGCTGCGCATGGATGCCGAGACCATCATGGCGGCCATCCTGCACGACACGCTCGAAGACACCGAGCTCGATCGTGATGATCTCCAGGCTCAGTTCGGTGCCACGGTGCTGGAGCTGGTCGATGGCGTGACCAAGCTCGATGCGGTGCGCTTCCGTTCGCGTCAGGAGGCGGTGGCCGAGAGCTTCCGCAAGATGCTGCTGGCCATGGCGCGTGACCTGCGCGTGATCCTCATCAAGCTGGCCGACCGCCTGCACAACATGCGCACGTTGGGTGCGAAGAATCTGGCTTCGCGCCGCCGCATTGCGCGCGAGACGCTGGAGATCTACGCGCCCATTGCCCAGCGTCTGGGCATGAACAAGATCAAGGCCGAGTTGCAGGACTTGGGTTTTCGCGCCCTGTATCCGGATCGTCACCGGGTCATCAGCGCGCGCATCAAGAGTGCCATCGGCAACCGCCGGCGCGCCATGGAGCGCATCGAACAGGCGCTTTCCACGCAGCTGGTCGGCGCGGAAATACCCGCCCGCGTGGTCAGTCGCATCAAGTCGCCCTACAGCATCTACGTCAAGATGCGCAACGATCAGAAGACGTTTGCCGACGTCATGGACGTGTACGGCTTCCGCGTGATCACCGACACCTTCATGCGCTGTTACTCCGCGCTGGGTGCCATCCATGCCTTGTACATGCCGGTCGAAGGACGCTTCAAGGACTTCATCGCCATTCCCAAGGCCAATGGCTACCAGTCGCTGCACAGCGTGCTGCTGGGGCCTTTCGGCGAGCCGATCGAGATCCAGATCCGTACCGAGGAAATGGATTCGGTGGCCGAGCGCGGGGTGGCCGCGCATTGGGTCTACAAGACCGACAGCGGTCCGGCCAACAGCGCCCAGGCTCGTGCGCGCGAATGGCTGAGCGCTCTGGCCGACCGTCAGGCCGGCACGTCCTCGTCGATGGAGTTCCTGGAAAACGTCAAGATCGACTTGTTTCCCGACGAGGTTTACCTGTTCACGCCGCGCGGCGACATTCTCTCGTTGCCGCGCAACGCCTCGGCACTGGATTTTGCCTACGCCGTGCACACCGATGTCGGCGATCATGCGGTCGCCGCGCGGATCGACGGCAAGCTTGCGCCGCTGCGGGCGCGTCCCGCCTCCGGTCAGCGTGTCGAGGTGATCAGCGCGCCGTCGGCGCAACCCAACCCGGTGTGGTTGAAATGGGTCGTCACCGGCAAGGCGCGGACGGCCATCCGCCAGTACCTCAAGCACCTGCAGCACGAGGATGCGGTGGACTTCGGCCATCGCATGCTCGATCGCTCGCTGGACGCCCGCGGCACCAATCTGGATGCCATTCCCGGCCCGGTGCTGGAACGCTTCCTGGAAGAGCACAAGCTGCGCCGGCTCGAAGAACTGCTGGCCGACATCGCGCTGGGCAACCGCATGCCCGACATGGTCGCCAACCAGTTGCTCGCCTCGCGCAGCGCGGCGG
>DASSKC010000145.1:0-2195 GCA_035690885.1 Oleiagrimonas sp.
AAAGAGCTCAACGCCGCCGTCCATGGCCAAGAGCTCCCTGGACTGACTTTCCACAACAGTCGTCCGATTGCCGGCATTCCGTTGCCGAGCGGATTGGGAATGGCCGATTTTTTTGACCAGTCGGTCCATCGACCGCGCTCCTGTTGCCCGAAGCAAGGTCCCCCGACAACCTGCGCCGCATGCGTGGGCTGATCTGGCTGGTCGCGGCGCGAGTGCTGCAGGGAGTCGGCGGTGCGCTGCTGATGCCGATCGTGCGCTACGTGCTGGTGCGTGCGTTCGGGCCCAGGGACTTCGTGGCCGCGATGAGTGCGGCCGGCATCCCGGGGCTGCTCGGGCCGTTGCTGGGTGGCGTGCTGTCGCAATATGCATCGTGGCGGCTGATCTTTCTGGTGAACGTGCCCGTCGGCCTGGTCCGAGCCCCCGGAGACCGCGACCGTGGATCCGGGCGGGACGGTCGGCTGAGGCTGCGTTCATCCGGCGCTTTCTGATCGGCCGTGCCCACTGCTAGGCTTGATGGTTGCCGACGATATCGCCAAGGGGTCCCCGATGCTTGCCATGTCCAGCCTGCCGGTCGTGACCGCAGCCGCCACGACCGGGGCAACGGCCGCAGGCGCCGACGTGAACTTCCACCTGACCGCGGAACCGGTGGGTTGGCTGGTGCTGGCATTGTTCGTCCTGGCCTACGTCGCGGTGGTCATGGAAGAGCGCATCCAGATCGCCAAGTCCAAGCCGGTGATGCTGGCTGCCGGGCTGATCTGGGGTGCGCTGGCGTGGTGGACCAATTCGCCGGGACAGACCGACTCCGCCGCGCGCGCCGCGTTCGAGTCGATGTTCCTCGAATACGCCGAGATCTTCTTCTTCCTGGTGGTGGCGATGACCTACGTCACCGCGATGGGCGAACGCGGCGTGTTCGAGGCGTTACGCGCGCAGTTGCTGAAACGCCATTTCAGCTACCGGCAATTGTTCTGGATCACCGGCGTACTCGCCTTCGTGCTGTCCCCCTTCATCGACAACCTGACCACGGCCCTGGTGATGTCCGCGGTGGTGTTGGCGGTGGGCGCCGGCAATGCGCGTTTCATCACCCTTGCCATGATCAACCTGGTGGTGGCGGCAAACGCCGGCGGCGCCTGGAGCGCGTTCGGCGACATCACCACCCTGATGGTGTGGCAGGCGCACAAGGTCGACTTCCTGGAGTTTTTCGCCCTCTTCCTGCCGTCGCTGGTCAACTGGCTGATCCCGGCCGTCGCGATGTTCTTCGCGGTGCCCAAAGGGCGCCCCGACACGCCGGAATTCTACGGCTCGATGAAACGCGGGGGCATCAGCATCTGCATCACCTTCGCCGTCACCATCGTGATCACCGTCATTGGCAAGCAGTGGCTGCACATGCCGGCCGCCTACGGCATGCTGACCGGCCTGGCGCTGCTCAATCTGCTGGCCTCGCGCATCGATTACGAACAGCGCCGCTATGCGATCGCGCAGGGCAAGGAGCCGCGCGAGTACGCGTATTCGATCTTCAAGATCATCGCCAATGCCGAATGGGACACGCTGTTGTTCTTCTACGGCGTGTTCGGCTGCGTTGGCGGCCTCGCCGTGGCGGGTTACCTGCAACTCGCCTCGGTGCACGTGTACGGCGGCCTCGGTTTCACGCTCGCCAATTCGCTGATGGGCATTTTGTCGGCGGTCGTCGACAACATCCCGATCATGTTCGCGGTGCTGAAGATGAACCCGCCCATGGATCACGGTCAGTGGTTGTTGATCACCCTGACCGCAGGGGTCGGCGGCAGCCTGTTGTCGGTCGGATCGGCGGCAGGCGTGGCATTGATGGGCGCGTCGCGCGGCATGTATACCTTTGCCTCGCACCTGCGCTGGACCTGGGCGATCGGGCTGGGCTTCGTGGCCAGCATCCTCGTTCACCTGTGGCTCAATGCACACCACTTCAGCGGCGTGCCGATCCCGCACTGAGCGATGCAACCCGGATCACCCGCCACCGTGTGCCGGCACGTGCGGGCGCAAACGCGAGACCAGATCGTCGATAAAGCCGTTCGGCAATTTCGCGGACACCGGCACGGCCCACCACGACGGTTTGGCGAAGCCACGGCATTTGACCACGTCTTTCTCCGTCATCAGCACGGGGACGTCATCGCCGAACTCCAGGTCGGTTTCGACAAGACGATGGTGATCGGCGAAAGGGTGTT
>DASSKC010000146.1:0-6023 GCA_035690885.1 Oleiagrimonas sp.
ATCATGCCGATCAGTCATGAGCACGGATCGTCCCCCGCCGCGGCGCGCGACAGCCACCACGTATCATGTCGCCATGGACAACCCCACCGACTCCACCAACTGGTTGGACGCGCATGCCGCGACCGTGATGCGCGACGGCAACCGTCTGCTCGACGCCATCGACCTGCGCATGGCGCGCGGCGAACACACCGCCATCCTCGGTGCCAACGGCTCGGGGAAATCGACGCTGGTCAAACTGATCGAGCGCCGCCTGTATCCGCTGGCGCGCAACCCCGACGGACCGGAACGTCCGCACATGCGCCTGTTCGGGCGCGAGCGCTGGGACATTTCCGAACTGCGTCGCCTGATCGGCGTGGTGTCTGCCGACGTGCAACGCGATTTTGCCGACGAAGCCACTCTGAGCGCGTACGAGGCCGTGGTCTCGGGCTTTTTCGCCTCGCGCGGTCTGGGCCTGGACCAGGAAGTGGACGCCGACCAGAAACAACAAGCCATGCAGGCCCTTGAGCGCATGCAGGCCGCGCATCTGGCCGAACGCGTGGTCGGCACGCTGTCCACCGGCGAAGCACGCCGCGTGCTGATCGCCCGCGCATTGGTCTACCGGCCGCGCGTATTGCTGCTGGACGAGCCGTGCATGGGGCTGGACATGGCCTCGCGCCGGCACTTCCTGGCCGACCTGGGAGAGCTGGCGCGAGCAGGCACCACGCTGGTGCTGGTCACCCACCACGTCGAGGAAATACTGCCGGAAATCGAGCGCGTGGTGATGCTGCGCGGCGGTCGCATTCTGGCTGACGGGGCGAAGGCCGAACTGCTCGGCGATGCACGCATGAGCGAATTGTTCGACATGCCGATCGAGGTCCGGCGCTCGGGTGACTGGTACAGCGCACAACTGTGCTGATCGGCCGCGTGACGGCGGTCACGGATGACGGCACGGCACCAGTCCACACTCTGCACATGCGCCGATCACTCGTTTTCCCGCTTTGCACACTCGCCACCAGCCTGACACTGGCCGCGTGCTCCGATGCGCCCGCCCCGCCGCCCGCACGGCCACCCGCGCCGCAGGTGGCAGCCAGCAGCCACGTCAGCTCACCGCTGGACCCGCTGCTCAAGGCGCGCGCCAAGGCCAAAAACGTGCAGAACATCGTCAACGCCCAGGCCAAGCGCCAGCAAAAAGCCATTGAGCAGCAAAGCCGGTAGACACTCTGTTCGGTGTCAAGCGTTTTCGAGGCTGGCATACAAGCGAGCACAGTCGTATGGCCCAAGGCTTTTCATGATGAACTCGGTGGCCGTGAGCATCATGCGGACGAGGACGTCCGCAATGGCACCGCGCCCGCCATTGACGTGATCAGGAGCACACCCTGCATCGTTCCCGGTGAGTTGGCGACAAGTATTAAGTGATCACGCCCGGTGCGTCCGGCAACGGCGCATCCGGTACCTGCCGACGCCAACGCTCGCTGCGTGCACTGCGCCACCAGCGCGTGAACAGCAACACCGCAGCCACACTGAGGCCGGCAATCAGCCCCATCCACATGCCGCGCGCGCCAAGCCCGTGCTCGAACGCCAGCCACAGCCCCACCGGCATACCCACGCCCCAATACGCGAACGCGGTGATGAACATCGGCACCCGGGTGTCCTTGAGACCGCGCAAGGCACCGTTGGATGCCACCTGGATGCCGTCGGAAAACTGGAAGATTCCGGCCAGCACCAGCAATTGCGCGGCCAGCGCGATCACGCTGTCGTCACCGGTGTACAGCCGTGCTATCGCATACGGCAACAGCAGCATCAACGACGCCGAAACCAGTTGCGTGACCAGCGCCAGCGAAATGCCGCAGAACCCGGCGTAGCGCACCCCGGTCGCATCACCGCGTCCGACCGCGTTGCCCACGCGGATGGTGATCGCCATGGCCAGCCCCAGCGGGATCATGAAGGCCACCGCGCTGACGTTGAGCGCCACCTGATGCGCCGCCTCTTGCTCCACGCCCAAGGTCGCGATGGCCAGCGCCACGGCGACAAAGATGCCGCCTTCCATCATCACGCTGACCGCCATCGGCACGCCCAGATGCAACAGCTCGGAAATCACCTTCCAGCGCGGCCAGTCGAAACGCTCCAGCAGACCGATGCCGCGGTAATTGCGATGCAACAGGATGTAAGTGGCAAAACCGATGAACTCCAACCACAGCGTGATCGCCGTGGCGATGCCGCTGCCGAGCGCGCCCAATGCCGGCAAATCGCCGGGGCCGTACATCAGCACGTAATCGAGTGGCGCCAGAATGGCCAGCCCCATCAGACTGAAGAACATCGACGGACGCGGCAACGACAAACCTTCGGACAGGCCGCGCAAGGCGAAGTAGCCGGCCAGTGCCGGCGCGCCCCAGGCCACCGCGCCGAGGAATGCGCCGACATCATGGCGCAGGCTTGGCACCACGCCGATCATGTTCAGCAACGGCTCGGCGTTGCGCACGAACAGCCACAACACGACGCCCAGCACGGCCGCAATCCACAATGCCTGGCGGATCACGGCGCCGATTTCGTGGCGCCGACCGGCGCCATCAAGTTGAGCCACCGTGGGCGGCACCGCCAGCATGGTGCCGATACCGGCCAGGATCGCCAGCGACCACACGCTGGCGCCGGTGGTGACGGCCGCCTGCACATGCGGCCCCATGTGACCGGCCAGCAGGGCATCGACCACATTGGTCCCCATCGCCGCCAGCTGCGCGCCGATCAGCGGCAGCGCCAGACGCAAGGTGGCGCGCCATTCGCGCCGCGCGCGTGGCCAGTGGATGTGATGGCGGTTCGTGGTTGGGGTCGGCATGGGCAACGAAGGCGTCCGGCAGGCGCCCACAATCAGGTATCAAGGTGGAATCGGGTGTGGTTACGGCGCGTCCGGCTGCGCTTCCGGCGCCGCCTGCTGGAACGCTTCCAACATCTGGCACGCGTCATGAATCGCCGCGATCATCGGAAACGCCTGCATGTCCACACCCCAGCGACGCGCATTGTAGACCTGCGGCACCAGGCACAGGTCGGCCAGTCCCGGTGTGTCGCCCACGCAGAAACGGCCACGTGACGCGTCCGCTTTCAGCAGCGCCTCAAGGGCCTCGAAACCACGCTCGATCCAGTGCCGCGACCACTGCTCGCGCTCGACCTGCGGCATCCCGCACTCATCGCGCAGGTATTGCAGCACGCTGAGGTTGCCGATCGGATGGATGTCGCACGCCACCACCGCGGCCAACGCACGGGCTCGCGCGCGCTCGCGTGGCGCGGCCGGCAGCAACGGCACCTCGGGCCACGTCTCGTCCAGATACTCGACAATCGCCAGCGACTGGCGCAACACGCACTCACCGTGCATCAGCGTCGGCACCAGCTGCTGCGGGTTGAGCCGGCGATACGCCTCGGCGTGCTGTTCGCCGCCGTCACGCACCAGATGCACCGGGCGCAACTCGTACGCCAGCCCTTTCAGATTGAGCGCAATGCGCACCCGGTAAGCGGCGCTGGAGCGCCAGTAGCTGTACAACGTCAATTCCTGGCTCACCACCATCTCCTTCCGAAATCCGCATGCGTCCCGATGACGCATGGTTGCACGCGCCGATGCTCACGCGGACAATACTCCGCCTTGCCGCCCTTGTGGCGGCGCCTGCTATCCAAGGAGCCACCCATGGCGTTCCGCCGCATGAGCGACCTCGACCTGTCCGGCAAGCGCGTGTTGATCCGCGAAGACCTCAACGCGCCCATCAAGGACGGGACCATCACGTCCAGCCAGCGACTGGATGCAGCGTTGCCGACGATCCGGGCCGCGCGCGATGCCGGCGCACGGGTCATGGTACTGGCCCACCGCGGCCGCCCCAAGGAAGGCCGCTTCGACGAGGATGCCACGCTGGCGCCGATAGCCGAATGGCTGGGCAAGGCGCTGGACAAGCCGGTGCGCCTGGTGCGCGATTACCTGGGCGGTGTCGACGTGGCCGAAGGCGAAGTGGTGCTGCTGGAAAATTGCCGCATGAACGCCGGCGAAAAGGCCGACGATGAAGCCCTGGCGAAGCAATACGCCGCCTTGTGCGACGTGTTCGTGATGGATGCCTTCGGTACCGCACACCGCGCGCAGGCTTCCACCCACGGCGTCATCCGGCAAGCACCGGAAGCGGTCGCAGGCCCGCTGCTGGCCTCGGAACTGGATGCACTGGGCGAAGCTCTGGAAAACCCGAAACGCCCGCTGCTCGCCATTGTTGCCGGCTCCAAGGTATCGACCAAACTGACCGTACTCGAATCGCTGATTGAACGCGTCGACCAGTTGATCGTCGGCGGCGGCATCGCCAACACCTTTATTGCCGCACTCGGTCACAACGTCGGCAACTCGCTGGTCGAGCCGGATCTGGTCGATGCTGCGCACAAGATCATGGACGCGGCCAAGGCCCGTGGCGCCGAGGTGCCGATCCCGACCGACGTAGTGGTCGCACCGGAGTTCTCCGCCAGCGCCACCGCCACGGTCAAGCCGGTCGACGAGGTCGGTGACGGCGAAATGATCCTGGACATCGGCCCGGAAACCGCCGCGCGTTACGCCAAGCTTATCGAGCAATCCGGCACCGTGGTCTGGAACGGCCCGGTCGGCGTGTTCGAATTCGACGCCTTCGGCGCGGGTACCGAGGCGCTGGCCAAGGCCATCGCCGCTGCCGATGCGTTCTCCATTGCCGGCGGCGGCGACACCCTGGCGGCGGTGGACAAGTACGGCATTGCCGACAAGGTGTCCTACATCTCCACCGGCGGCGGCGCGTTCCTGGAGTTTCTCGAAGGCAAGGACCTGCCGGCGGTCGTGGCCTTGGACGCGCGCGCCTGAAACCCTGTTCGCGAGCCGCGCAAACAACCCCTGAACACGTGCACGACGCCGTCGCGAGCGGCGGCGTTCATGCGCATGATTGTCATGTACGCTACCGCTGGCCGCACGTCACAGGTATTTTTCCCACATGACAACCCTGCTCGTTACCGGCGGCGCCGGCTTCATCGGCGGCAATTTCGTGCTTCAGGCCGTCGCCGACGGCCTGACCGTCGTCAACCTGGACAAACTCACCTACGCCGGCAATCCGGACACGTTGAAAAGCCTTGAAGGCGATGATCGGCACGTGTTCGTGCACGGCGACATCGGTGACCGTGCCCTGCTCGACCGGCTGTTGCTCGAGCATCGTCCCGATGCCATCGTCAACTTTGCCGCCGAGTCGCACGTGGATCGCTCCATCGACGGCCCGGCTGCCTTCATCGAGACCAATGTCACCGGCACGCTGGCGCTGCTGGAAAACGCGCGCGACTACTGGAAATCGCTGGAAGGCGCGGCGCGCGAGGATTTCCGCTTTCTGCACGTATCCACCGACGAGGTCTACGGCTCGCTCGGCGACACCGGCAAATTCACCGAAACCACGCCATTTGCGCCGAACTCCCCCTACTCGGCCTCCAAGGCATCGTCCGACCATCTGGTACGCGCGTTCCACCACACCTACGGCCTGCCGGTCCTGACCACCAACTGCTCGAACAATTACGGTCCGTACCAGTTTCCGGAAAAGCTCATCCCGCTGGTGCTGCACAAGGCGCTCAAGGGCGAGTCGCTGCCGGTGTACGGCGACGGCAGGAACATCCGCGACTGGCTGTACGTGGGCGATCACTGCGCCGCGATTCGCCGCGTGCTCGAAGCCGGTCGTGTGGGCGAAACCTACAATGTCGGCGGCAATGCCGAGCGCGAAAACCTGACCGTGGTCAAGACGCTGTGCGCGCTGCTCGACGCGCGCCAACCGCTGGATGATGGCAAGCCGCGCGAATCACTGATCACCTTCGTCGCTGATCGCCCCGGCCACGATCGCCGCTACGCGATCGACGCCAGCAAGCTCGAGCGTGAACTGGGCTGGGCGCCGACCGAAAGCTTCGATTCAGGCATGGCCCGTACCGTCGACTGGTATCTTGAACATCAGGACTGGGTCACGCGGGTGCTCGACGGCAGCTACCGTCTCGAGCGTCTAGGCGCGTAGGGCGGGCATTGCCCGCCGCATGCC
>DASSKC010000147.1:0-6562 GCA_035690885.1 Oleiagrimonas sp.
CGCCAAGTCAGTGACAGCGGCCACGCATGAGCTTGAGCAAGTGCCATTCGGCGTTGCGTTGAAACCGTAAAGCCATCGCCCACAGGGTGGGCTCCTACAACAGCCTCGGCCCCAGGATCAGCACCCAGGCCAGCACCAGCAGCAACATCGTCATGAAGGTGGCGGCCGAGCCCAGATCCTTGGCGCGTCCGGCCAGTTCGTGATACTCGGGGCTGACCAGATCGACGACGGTTTCGACCGCCGAATTGAGCAATTCGGCCGCCAATATCAGCAGCGGCGTTCCGCCCAGAAGCAGCTTCTCGACGCCACCGTCGCCCAGCCACAGACCCAGCGGCATCACCACGACGGCCAGGCCCGCCTCCAGCCGAAACGAGGCTTCGTGAAGCCACGCGGCCTTCAGGCCCTTCATCGACCAGATGAAAGCACCCCAGATCTGGCGGGGACCGCGGAAGCGTTCGGTACTGGCCATGCGTGGATTTCACCGGTTGCGGGACGCCGCATGATGCCACAGTTCGGGCAGGCGATACCCTTCCCCTGCACCTGGGCAACTCCCATAACGTTTGACCATAAGGTACTCTTGGTCGGTTCGTGCTCAGTGCACAACAAGTTGGGGACGGTGCTTGGCGCTGTCCGGGGAGGGGTGTCGCGGTTCACGGACGGCGGCACCGTGTGTTCAACCAACCGCGGAACAATTCATGACAACACCAACCCGACCGGTTTCGAAGACGCGTTCGTTTTCCACCGTCTTCCTGATCGAGATGTGGGAGCGCTTCGGCTATTACGGCATGCAGGCGCTCATCGTGTACTACATGGTGCAGCGACTCGGTTTTGCCGACGAACGCGCCACGTTGACCTGGGGTGCGGCCGCCGCATTGATCTACGTCTCGCCCGCTTTCGGCGGTTGGGTCGGCGACAAGATCCTGGGCACGCGCCGCACCATGCTCATCGGTGCCATCGTGCTTGCGCTGGGCTACGCGCTGATGGCCATTCCCGGCCGGAGCGTCTGGTTCCTGTTCTGCTCGCTGGGCGTGATCGTGGTCGGCAACGGCCTGTTCAAGGCCAATGCCGGCAACCTGGTGCGCAAGATCTACGAGGGTGATGATTCCAAGATCGACAGCGCCTTCACGATCTACTACATGGCGGTCAATGTCGGCTCGATGATCTCGATGCTGCTGACGCCGTGGATCAAGAACTACGTCAACGACACCTACGGTCACGGTTTTGGCTGGCATGCGGCCTTTGCGGTGTGTTGCGTTGGGCTGCTGGTGGGCCTGACCAATTACCTGGCGATGCGCCACACGCTCAAGCACATCGGCTCGGAGCCGGACCACCATCGCGTCAACATGCGCAAGCTGCTGGCGGTGCTGGCCTGCTGCGTGGTGGCGGTGTTCGTGTCGGCCTGGATCCTGCAGTACGAGTTGGTAGCGCGGATCTTCGTGTATGTGGCCGGTGCGGCGGTGCTGGCCATCTTTGCATACCTGATTTTCAACAGCGAACGCAGCGAGCGCGCGGGGCTTGCCGCCGCGCTGGTGCTGGTGATCCAGACGGTGTTCTTTTTCATCTTCTACCAGCAAATGTCGACCTCGCTGGCGTTGTTCGCGCTGCGCAACGTGGACCCCACATTCAGCATTTTCGGGATGGACCTGTTCACCTGGGCACCCGCCCAGTTCCAGGCGCTCAATCCGATCTGGATCTTCATCCTCAGCCCGATCCTGGCCTTCCTGTATACCCACGCCAGCAAGCGGGGCGGCGATCTGTCCGTGGCGACCAAGTTCGCGCTGGGTTTCGTGGCCGTGGCGATCGGCTTTTTCATCTACGCGGCGGCCGGTCACTTCACCACCGAGCCAGGCAAGACCTCGCAATGGATCATGGTCGGAGGCTACGGCTTCGGCGCCCTGGGTGAACTGCTGGTCTCGGGCCTGGGCCTGGCGATGATCGCGCGCTACGTGCCGGCACGCATGGGCGGTTTCATGATGGGCGCCTACTTCGTGGCCTCGGGCGTATCGCAATACCTGGGTGGGCTGGTGTCCACGATTGCCGCCGTGCCCGAGGACATCACCAACCCGGTCAAGACCATGTCGATCTACACCTCGCTGTTCTTCTGGCTGGGCGTGGCCGGCGTCGTGTGCACGGTGATCGCTTTGGCGCTGCTCCCACTGATGAAGCGCCTGGATGCGCAGCATTACGAGCACAACAAGGCCACCGACTCGGGCCTGCCGACCATCGGCTCGGAAGAATAGGACTTGTCGCCACCGTCCGCGGTGGCGACCATTGGGCCCATGACTGCCCCGCAACAACCCTTGCCACGCACCGGCCCGCGAGCGCTGATCCGCTCGCTGGCCTGGCTGCGCCTTTGCGCCATCGCCGGACAGAGTGCCGCCGTGCTGGTGGTGGCCGAAGCGCTGGACCTGCCCATACCGGTGCTGTACCTGTTCGTCGGCATCGGCGTGCTGGGCACGTTTGCCGTGGTCGCGGCGTGGCGATTGCACGGCATGCGGCCGGTCGGCGAGTGGGAGGCCATCGGCCACATCGCCGTCGACACGCTGGTACTGAGTTACCTGTTGTACCTGACCGGCGGCGCCAGCAATCCGTTCGTCACGCTGTTGCTGGTGCCGATTGCCTTGTCGGCGGCGGCGCTGTCGCTGCGCGGCGTGATTGCGGTGGCCACCGTGTCCGGCCTGGCCTATCTGGCGCTGCTGTGGTGGTTCGAGCCGCTGCCGCTGCTGCATCCGGGCATGGTCGACGATTTCCGGCTGCACATTGCCGGCATGGCGGTCAATTTCGTGGTCATGGCAGTGGTGCTGGGTGGTTTCATCACGCGTCTGGCCAGTGCCCTGCGCGCGCAGCAGGCGGAAGTGCAGCGCATCCGCGAGCGCGCGCTGCGTGACGAAGGCATCCTCGCCATCGCCACCCAGGCCGCCGGTGCCGCGCACGAGATGAACACGCCACTGTCGACCATGCGCACGCTGCTGCCCGAATTGCGCCGCGAGCATGCAACCGATGCCCGCCTCAACGAGGATCTGGCGCTGCTGGAAACGCAGGTCGAACGCTGTCGTTCCAGCCTGCGCGAGATGGTGTCATTCGGCAAGGCGCAGCTCTCGCATGAACCGGAGCACGTCACGCTGCAGGCTTTCCTGCACGGGTGTCTGGAGCGCTTCGAGCTGCTGCGTCCGGAAGCGGAAATGGCTTTCCACGTCGCCGACGACATCGGCACCATGGAGCTGGCCATCCAGCCGGGGCTGCGCCACGCGCTGCTCAATCTGCTCAACAATGCGGCCGACGCATCGGCGCAGAACGATTCGCGCGAAGTGCAGCTCGATGCCCGCGTGGATGCGGCCTGGCTGGAACTGACGGTGGGCGACCACGGACCGGGTTTTGTCGGCACCGAAGAGCTGGCCGACCTCGGTTATACGCGCAAACACACGGGCCTGGGGCTGGGGCTGGCCCTGGCCGAAGCCACGGCCGACCGTCTCGATGGCGAACTGGTGGCGCGCAACACGCCGAACGGTGGCCAGATCCACCTGCGCCTGCCGCTGTCGGTCATGCGGCCGCGACCGGCCCGGTCGTGACAGCGCGCGTCGATGCGATGATGCCCGTCAATGCCGAAATGCCTGCGTGATGTAAAATCGGTGGGCTGGAATCCCCGCTCGAAGGTGTGCCTGATGTCCACGGAACCCCACAAGTTGTTGATCGTCGATGATGACGAGACGTTTTCGCAGGTGCTGGCGCGCGCGCTGGCGTCGCGGGGCTTTTCCTCGGGTATCGCGCACGACCCGGACAGCGCCATCGTGACCGCGCGCCGACTGCGCCCGGCCTATTGCGTGCTCGATCTCAAGCTGGGCGAACACAACGGTCTGGGCCTGATCACCGACCTCAAGGCCATCGTGCCGGACATGCGCATCCTGCTGCTGACCGGCTACGCCTCGATTGCCACCGCGGTGGAGGCCATCAAGCGCGGTGCGCACGATTACCTGTCCAAGCCGGTGGACGCCGATGCCGTGGCCCGCGCCCTGCTCGACGACGACACCAGTGGCGGCGACGGCGAGGCTTCGACCGCGGCGCCGGACGCGCCGTTGCCGTTGCGACGCCTGGAGTGGGAACACATCCAGCGCGTGCTCACCGAATGCGACGGCAACATTTCCGAAACGGCACGTCGCCTGGGCATGCATCGACGCACCTTGCAGCGCAAACTGGCCAAGCATCCCGTGCGCGAGCGGCCGCCGGGCGCCGATTAAGCGTCGGCGCGCGCGATGCCGTCCATGTCGACCAGGCGATAGCCGGACGAATGGATGGTGTGCAGCAACGGCTGGTCGAACGGCTTGTCGATGATCTTGCGCAGGTTGTACAGATGCGAGCGCAAGGTGTCCGAATCGGGCAGCCGATCACCCCAGATTTCGCGTTCGATGTCGTTGCGGGTGACCAGCCGCGGCGATTCACGCATCAGGATGGCGAGAATCTTCAGGCCGATCGGCGGAACGCTCAGACGCACGTCATCGCGGGTCAGCGACATGGTGCCGGTGTCGAGCACCATGTCGCCCACGCGGTACACGTGGCGCGACACCTGGTGCCGGTTGCGGCGAATCAAGGCGCGCAGGCGCGCCACCAGCTCACGCATTTCGAACGGCTTGGTGAGATAATCGTCGGCACCGGCATCCAGCCCCGCCACTTTGTCGTCGAGCGTGTCGCGCGCCGTCAACATGAGCACGGGCGTGGCCTGATGGTTGTCGTGGCGCAATCGCCGGCACACGTCGATGCCGTCGATATCGGGCAAGATGAGGTCCAGCACGATCACGTCGTAGTTGCCGGCAGCCACCAGTCGCAGGCCGCTGGAGCCATCGGCGGCATAGTCGACGGCATAGCCTCGCTTGACCAGGTGTTCTCCCACCATGGCGGCGATATCGTGCTCATCTTCGATCAGAAGGACAAGACCTCCGCTGTCACGTTCAACCATATTGCAAGCATCCCCTGTATTCGACGTCTGTGAAATTAAACCCAAAATAAGGTGACCGCGACGTGAAGAACACAGTAATTGACCGTTTGTTGCCGAATATTCACATAACGTGAGCTGTCTCTTGCGGTTTCCAGTCTGGCCCTCCCTCCGCCACGGATTTGCACGCCTTCGGCACGAACGCCTGTTGTTGCTGTTCCTGCTCGTAGCCGCGGTGTTGGCGATATGCGACCCGCGCGCGCCCTCGGCGTGGCTTGACTGGCTGGACTGGCCCACGCTGGCCGGCCTGACGGGGCTGATGGTCGCCGTGCAAGGCATCGGTGACAGCGCCTTGGCGGAACGCGCCGCCGGAAGGCTTCTGGCGCGACTGCATTCGGTCCGTGCCGTCGGCATGGCACTGGTGCTCGCCAGCGCCGCACTGGCCATGGTGCTGACCAACGACGTCAGCCTGCTGCTGATGGTGCCGCTGACGCTGGCGCTGGGTGCCGATGGCTGCTTGCCACTGGGGCGGCTGATCACGCTCGAGGCATTCGCGGTCAATGCCGGATCCACGCTCAGCCCCATCGGCAATCCGCAGAATCTGCTGCTGTGGCAGCACAGCGGGCTGGGTTTTGCCGGTTTCGTGCAGGCGATGTGGCCTGCGGCGTGCGTCATGCTCGCCTTGACCGTGCTGTTGACGCTGGCGTGGTTGCCCGGCACCCGCATTCCGCGCCGATCAATGCCTGCGCGCACGACTCATCGCAAGCTGGGCGTGCTGTCGCTGCTGGCGCTGGCCGGGATGGTGCTGGCCATGCAATGGGGCCATGCACTGGCCGGCGCCGCGATCGTGGTGGCCACTTATGCCGTGGTGGCCCGCCACAGTCTGCGCCGCGTGGACTGGATGCTGCTGGTGACATTTGCCGCGATTTTCGTGGCCCTGGGGCATTTGTCGGCATGGCCGCCGCTGGCAGCACTGCTGGACCCGTTGCACCTGGAACGGAGCGGGCAGCTGTACGTGGCTGGCATCGTCGGCTCGCAGATCATCAGCAACGTGCCGGCCAGCGTGCTGCTGATGGGGTACACCACGCACGAAACCCTGCTGGCGGTGGCGGTCAACGTGGGTGGATACGGCCTGGCCATCGGCTCGTTGGCCAATCTGATCGCGCTGCGCCTGGCCCGCACGGAGCTGACGATGACGCAGTTCCATCGCGTGTCGATCCCGTTCCTGCTGGTCTGTGCGTGCGCGGTTTATGCGGCGATGCTGTTGTAGGAGCGGCGGAAGCCGCGATGGGGCGTGCCCGCAAGGTCGTTGCCTTGCTGCATGAGCGAATCGCGGCTTCCGCCGCTCCTACAGTCGGGTTCAGGCGGGCGGTCGGGTTCAGGCGGGTTCGACGTCGTGGCGTCATTCGGCCTGCTTGGCTCGCTGCCACAGTGCTTCTTGCGCTTGCAGCGGGAGCTTTTCCAGCGCGGCGCCGTCGTTTTCGGCAAACGTCTCCATGGCACGAAAACGACGCTCGAACTTGGCATTGGCGCGGCGCAATGCGCGCGCGTAATCGACGCCGGTGTGCCGGGCCAGATTGACCAGCACGAACAACACGTCGCCCAATTCGTCCTCGATGCGCTCGGGATCGGGGG
>DASSKC010000148.1:0-9680 GCA_035690885.1 Oleiagrimonas sp.
ACGGCGAAACGTTGCTGGTCGATGCCGAATTCAAGGCGCTCGTGCCGGAAATCATCGCCAAGCTGAAGGCGATCGGCGGCGATGCACCACGCTTCGTCATCAACACGCATTATCACGGCGACCATACCGGCGGAAACGGCGCCATGCGGGCCGCCGGTGCCACGGTCATCGCGCAGGCCAGGGTGCGTGACCGGATGAGTCGCGTGCAACGTCCCGTGGCAAACGGCAAGCGGCGTCAGCCGGTGCCGGTCGCCGACTACCCGGACATCACCTATGGTCAGCATCTGACCCTGCACCTTGATGGCGAAACCGTGCACATACGGCACTTGCCGCCCGGTCATACCGATGGTGATTCGGTGGTGGTGTTCGAGAACGCCAACGTCATCGCTACCGGCGACTTGTTTTTCAACGGCATGTATCCGTATATCGATGTCAATGCCGGCGGCAGCGTCGGCGGCGTCATTGCCGACATCAATCGCATGCTCAAGTGGATGGATGCCGACACCGTGGTCATTCCGGGTCATGGCGCCGTGGCCGACAAGGCAACACTGGTGCGCTACCGAGACATGCTGATGCGCATGAGCGCGAAAATCCGCAAGCTGATCGACGCCGGCAAGTCGCTGCAGGAAATCCAGGCCATGCGCCCGACCGCCGCACTCGATGCCACGTGGGACCGGATGGAGCAGGGCAAGGGCGCACGCCGTTTCGTCGGCGAGCTCTACTACAGCATGGTCGTGCACTTTCCGGGAACGTGAGTCCGGGGTTACCGACTGGAAGCTTGGTGTAACGCCACCAGTCGTTCGCTTTCGAGCCACAGGCGTTCGGCGAGCGCGTCGTCACGTGCCGCTTCGGATGGCTCGGCGACATGTTCGCGATTGAAGTACAGGCCGCTTTGGCCTTCCATGTCAGCGTCGATGGCCAAGCGTACGATGGGGCCTGCACCATCTTCGGGTGTGCGCATGTAAAAGCGCTTGACCGGCGCAAACACGATGCGGAACAACGCGCGCGCCCAAGGCGGCGCACCGTGGTCCCAGATGTGCGTGCCGACGACGCCGGGATGCACGGCGTTGACGGTCACGCCGGAGCCGGACAATCGCTGCGCCAATGCGCGCGTGAACAGCACGTTGGCCAGCTTGGAGCGCGCGTAGGCGGGCATGATGCGCCAACCGTGCTCGAAGCCGATGTCGTCCAGATCGAGTGTGCCGCGATAATGTGCCCTCGAGGCCACGTTGACGATGCGCGCTGGCGCACTGGCCTTGAGCCGCTCGAGCAACAGCCGCGTGAGCAGGAAGTAGCCCAGGTGATTGACGGCGAACGTCGCCTCGATGCCGTCCTCGGTCAGCTCGCGTCGCGCGTGTACGCCACCGGCGTTGTTGATCAACACGTCCAGCCGTTCGTGTTTTTCCAGGAAACCTTCGGCAAGACGACGGATGGATGCCTGCGAAGCGAAATCGCACGGCATCGAGGTCGCGGCATCGGAGCCCGAACGTTGCTTGATCTCGGCCAGCACGGCGGCCGTCTTGGCCGCGTCGCGGCCAACGATCACGATGCGTGCACCCTCGCGCGCCAGCATCACCGCCGCTTCCTTGCCGATGCCGCTGGTCGCGCCGGTAATCAGGATGGTTTTGCCGTTTGCATGCATGCGCGCAACTGTCCGGATTGTCAGATGGCTTCGTAGGCTGTCCGCACGGCGTCGTGGCCGTAGCTTCGCTCCAGTCGCCGCACCACGAAATGCCCCAGCGCCATGCGCTGAAAGTGGTGGATGAAAATGAGGTTGAGCGTGCTGCCGGTGATGGCGCCGACCGCGGGCAGTGATTCGGCCACGGCCTTTTCGGACACGGGAATGGCGAAGTAGGTGGCGATGCGGCTCATCAGGTTCATCACCGCCGGTGCGCCACGGTCGGCGAGACCCTTGCTGGCCAGGTGATTGATGGCAGCCGACACCTGCTGGGCAAGCGCGGCGCGCACGGCGAAATAGCCGGTCTCGGCGGCATCGTCCGAGTCGCTGCTGCCGCCCAGCGCAAGCACTTCGAGGCAGGCAATGCGCGTGGCCGGATCGTCCAGCGATTCACCTTCGCTGCGGGCGATGTCGAGGATGGAACGCAGCATGATGGTGGTGGTCAGCGGCAATTCGACGGGCAGCCCGGCCAAGCCAAAAAAACCGCCGATGGCGCCGCTCGTGGCCACGCCCAGCTTGTGCAGTCCGTTGCGTGGTGCGTGTGCCGGAGCGTGTTCCCTGAACGTTGTCAGCGCCGCACGGCAAGCGGCATCGATGGCTTTTTGCGTGGCCTTGTCGACCATCGTGCGCGCCTTCGCGGGCAGACGCTTGTCGAATACGTATTCGATCGGCGCGCCGGCCCAGTTGGCAAGCTGGACCGCGACGCCGGGTTTTTCCAGCAAGGCCTTGGCCTGACGCAGGCTGGTCAGGTCGGCGTCGTCGAGCGTGGCGGGTACGGGCAGGTTCAAGATCGTGGCCTACATGCGGAACACGCCGTAGCGCTCGGGTTCGATGGGTGCGTTCATGGACGCGGAGATGGCCAGACCCAGCACGCGGCGGGTGTCGGCCGGGTCGATGATGCCGTCATCCCACAGACGTGCGCTGGAGTAATAGGGATGCCCCTGGCGTTCGTACTGTTCGCGCAGCGGTGCCTTGAACGCTTCTTCATCCTCGGCCGACCAGTCGTCACCACGCTTCTCGATGCCGTCGCGCTTGACTGTCGCCAGCACGGCCGCGGCTTGCTCGCCGCCCATGACGCTGATGCGTGCATTCGGCCACATCCACATGAAGCGCGCGCCGTAGGCGCGACCGCACATGGCGTAGTTGCCGGCGCCGAAGCTGCCGCCGATGACCACCGTGAACTTGGGCACGTGCGAGCAGGCCACGGCGGTGACCATCTTGGCACCGTCCTTGGCAATGCCTGCCTGCTCGTACTTCTTGCCGACCATGAAGCCGGTGATGTTCTGCAAAAACACCAGCGGGATGTTGCGCTGGTTGCACAGTTCGATGAAATGCGTGCCCTTGAGCGCGCTTTCGGAAAACAGGATGCCGTTGTTGGCGATGATGCCGACCGGGTAGCCGTGGATGCGCGCAAAGCCGGTCACCAGCGTCTTGCCGTAGCGCGCCTTGAACTCGTGGAACTCCGAGCCGTCGACGATGCGGGCGATGACTTCGTGGATGTCGAATGGCCGGCGCGTGTCTTCGGGGATGACGCCGTACAGTTCCTCTCCGGCATAGGCCGGATCCACCGGTGTGGCGGTTTCCAGCGGCATCGACTTGTGCCGGTTGAGCCGGGCCACGGCATCACGCGCCAGCGCCAGCGCGTGGGCGTCGTTCTCGGCAAAATGGTCGGCCACACCGGACATCGACGTATGCACGTCCGCACCACCCAGCGCCTCGGCGTCGACCACTTCCCCGGTGGCGGCCTTTACCAGCGGCGGACCGCCAAGGAAGATGGTGCCTTGCTCCTTGACGATGATGGTTTCGTCGCTCATGGCCGGCACGTACGCGCCGCCGGCGGTACACGAGCCCATCACCACGGCGATCTGCGGAATATTCAGCGCGCTCATGCGCGCCTGGTTGTAGAAGATGCGGCCGAAGTGCTCCTTGTCCGGGAAGACTTCGTCCTGCAATGGCAGGAAAGCACCGCCCGAGTCGACCAGGTAGAGGCAGGGCAGGCGGTTTTCCAGCGCGACTTCCTGCGCGCGCAGATGCTTTTTTACCGTCATCGGGAAGTAGGTACCGCCTTTGACGGTGGCGTCATTGGCCACCACCATCACCTCGATGCCGTTGACACGGCCGATGCCGGCAATGACGCCGGCGGCCGGCGCGGCATCGTCATACATGCCGTGTGCTGCCAGCGCCGACAACTCCAGGAACGGCGAGCCGGGATCAAGCAATGCCTGCACGCGTTCGCGCGGCAGCAGCTTGCCGCGCTTGAGGTGTTTTTCGCGGGCGCGTTCGCCGCCACCACAGGCCACGCGTTCCAGTTGTGCATCCAGATCCTCGACGAGTGAGCGCATGCGCGAGGCGTTGGATTTGAAGTCGGCGGAGCGGGGATCAAGCTTGCTGACGATCTGGGTCATGGCAGGGCCGCGTTGGGTGGACAAGCGTCCATGATACGGGCGCACGGGGAGGACCGCCAAAACGGCGTCGAGGCGCCGGGATGGCGTGGGCCACGGTCGGCGGAGCCGAAGGTTCAGTGCAAGGATGTGGTCGCCGCCGCCGTCGGCGTGCTGCTGGCCGCTTGCGCGCTGGTGTCCGGCGACGCGCTCGACGTTGCAGACGGCGGCGTCGCGTTGGCGGGCGGTGCCGCACTTTGCGTGGGATAGGGCGTCGGCAGTTCGCCTGCTGGCGGGATTTCCCCGTTGTCGGGCTGGTTGCACCCAGCCAATAGCACCATGGCGGTGATGATTGCGAACAGGTATGCGTACTTCATCAAGCGGCCCTCCAGCAGTGGGTTGTCACCCATCTCCGATACTGTGCTACGAGTGTCGCCGATTATCCAGCCGGCAATGAAAAAACCGGCCGCCGAGGCGACCGGTTTTTTCAAGTCGGAGTAAGCGTTTGCTCAGAGGCCGTTGACGGCATTCTTGGCCTTGTCGACGGCTTCCTTGGCCTTGTCCGCGGCGGCGTCACCGGCTTCCTTGGCCTTGGCTTTCATGTCGGACATGGCCTGCTTGGCCTTGTCGGCAGCGCTGGAGCTGTCTTCGGCCGGCTGGCTGGAACTGCTCATGGCAGGCGCGGTCATGCTGGAGCTGGAGGTCATCGGTGCCTCGGACTTGGGTGCCTCGGACATGCTCGAGCCGCTGTGGTCGGACATGGCGGGCGCGCTGCTGGCGGCCGGGGCCATGGCGCTGCCGGCGGAGGCCGGGGCGTTCTGCGAACCGTTGCTGCAGGCTGCCAGCATGGCAGTGGCTGCGCCGACGATCAGAATCTGCGTCAATTTCATGTTGATTTCTCCGTGAGACCGTGAATGCCGTATTGGCGGGCGTAATTATTAGTGGTTTCCCCGCGTAATGCCAGCGGCAGGGGCGCTGTTTTCAGCACATGTTAAACCTCGAAAGGTTTCAGTATGTTGCCCGGATGTGAACGATTTCACATGATCTCGACGGCCACGGCCGTGGCCTCGCCGCCGCCGATGCACAGCGAGGCGATGCCGCGTCGGGCGCCGGCACGACGCAAGGCATTGATCAACGTGACGGTAATGCGTGCGCCGCTGCAGCCGATGGGGTGGCCCAGTGCGCAGGCACCGCCGTTGACGTTGATCTTGTCGTGTTCGATATGCAATTCCTTCATGGCGGCCATCGCGACCACGGCGAAGGCTTCGTTGACCTCGAACAAGTCCACGTCGTCGACACTCCATCCGGCCTTGTCCAATACTTTCTGCATGGCACCGACCGGCGCGGTGGTGAACCATTCCGGTGCCTGCGAATGGGTGGCGTGGGCGACGATGCGCGCCAGCGGCGCGAGCCCGCGCTTGGCGGCCGCGTCGGCGTCCATCAGCACCAGTGCCGCCGCGCCATCGGAAATGCTCGACGCACTGGCCGCGGTGATCGTGCCGTTGTCCTTGCGAAAGGCAGGTCGCAGCGAAGGGATCTTGTCGATCTTGCTGCGGCCGGGCTGCTCATCGGTCGTGTGCTCGACATCGCCCTTGCGCGAGCTCACCGTGACCGGCACGATTTCGTCGTCGAAGGCACCCGATTCCTGCGCGGCGCGCGCACGTTTGACCGACTCGATGGCGAATGCGTCCTGGTCTTCGCGCGTGAAGTGGTACTTGTCCGCGCACTGTTCGCCGAACACGCCCATGGCCTGGCCGTCGTAGGGATTGGTCAAGCCATCCCAGGCCATGTGGTCGACCAGTTTGGCGTTGCCGAAGCGCACGCCGTTGCGCGCCGTGATCATGTGCGGGGCGTTGGTCATCGACTCCATGCCGCCGGCAACGACCACGTCGGCCGAGCCGGCCTTGATGATGTCGTGGCCCAGCATCAGGGCCTTCATGCCCGAACCGCACACCTTGTTGATCGTGGTGCAGCCGGCGCTCAATGGCAGGTCGGCGCCCAGCGATGCCTGGCGCGCCGGCGCCTGGCCGAGATTGGCCGGCAGTACGCAGCCCATGATGACCTCGGACACGTCCTCGCCGGCCAGGCCCGATTGCGCCATCGCACCGCGGATGGCAGCAGCCCCCAGGGTCGGCGTGGCCACGCCGTTGAACTGGCCGAGAAAGGAACCGATGGCGGTGCGTTTGGCGGCGACGATGACAATGTCGGACATGGAAACTGCTCCGTGAAGGGAAACAAGCGCGGCTTGGCCGCAGCATGGCCCTCCATTATGCTGCTGGGGGTCGGTTGCCCGCAAACTTTCCGGCGTATTTTGTCCGGACATTTGCGGCAGGCAACACGATCGGTACGGTGATGGAAACGCCGTTGACAGGAGCGGCTGCAGGGAGACAGGCAAATGCACGTGAAACGCAACATGTTGCAACACGGCGCCATGGCCATCGCGATCGCCATGGCATTGGGATTGTCCGGCTGTGGTGGTGGCTCCAACGTCAAGCCGGCACCGCCGCCCGGATCGGGACAGGGCGACCCGCCATCTCCGCCTCCAGCACCTGCGCCGCCTCCCGCTCCAGCCCCGGCTCCCGCTCCGCAGCCGGATCCGGACGCGCACTTGACGTTGATCCACGCCAAGCAGGCCCATCAGGCCGGTTTCAACGGTGATGGCGTGGTCATCGGCGTGGTCGACACCGGCATCAATACCCAACATCCGGCGCTCAAGGGGCGGGTCCTGCACTCGAAGATCTATCTCGACTGCAACATCAACAATTGCAACAAGGAGGATGTCGTCGGTCACGGCACCATGGTGGCGGAAATCGCCGCCGGCAAGCCGTTTGACGGATGGCCCGGTGGCGTGGCCCCTGATGCGGATCTCGAATCGGTGCGCATCATCCAGGACAAGGAACCCACCGATGACGGCTCCGGGCACGGCAACAAGGTCGAGGCCTCGGACGCCGCGTTTTTCAGCGACTATCTCAACCCGTACCTGGCCTCGCGCAACGTCGACATCGTCAACAATTCCTGGGGCGGGCTGTATTTCGATCCGGCGCACAGGCAGACCGTGGCCGATGCCTTTGGAGATGCCTACCGGCCGCTGGTCACCACTCAGGACATGCTGGTGGTGTTTGCCGCCGGCAACTCGTCGTTTCCGAACCCGACGGATCTGGCCTCGTTGCCCGAATGGGAGCCGGATCTGGAGCGCGGCTGGCTGGTGGCCGTCGCGCTCGATACCTTGCATCCCACGCAATTGGCGGATTATTCCAACCAGTGCGGCCGCGCCATGGAGTATTGCCTTGCGGCACCCGGCGACGTGATCGTGCCGGGGCCGTACCAGGGTTTTCAGGGCGATCCGGGCTGGAACCTGTATGCGGTGCGCGGCACCTCGGTTGCCGCCCCCGAAGTGTCCGGCGCGGCCGCCTTGGTGTGGCAGGCGTTTCCGTATTTCAACAACGACATGGTGCGCCAGACCCTGCTGTCGACGGCCACCGATATCGGCGCGCCGGGGGTGGACAGTACCTTCGGCTGGGGCGTGCTCGATGTCGGCAAGGCGATCAAGGGGCCGGCGCAGTTCGCATGGGGCGATGTCACGGCCGATTTCGACACCATCACGTCCACCTGGTCCAACGACATCAGCGGGGCCGGCGGTTTGATCAAGGATGGCTCGGGCACGCTTGCGTTGACCGGTACCAATACCTATGCCGGAGGCACGGATGTTTTCGGCGGCACCTTGCGGGCCACGGCAGCGCTGCCGGGCGACGTCGGTGTGCACGCCGGCGCCACGCTGGACGCCGTGCCGGAAGTGACGGGCAACCTGACCAATGGCGCGCCCGTTGCCGGCACCGGGCCATTGACCGGCAACGGCATCGTGCGCGTGCATGGTCACGACACCGTCGTCGATGGCGATTACGAGCAGTACAAGGGCGCCACGCTGGCCGTCAGCCTGGGCGTCAAGCTGGACGTCGCCGGTACGGTGCGGCTGCACGGCGGCACGCTGGAAATCACCGGTGCCGAGTCAACGTATGTGGCCGATGCCCATACCGTGGTCATCCATTCCGATGATCAGGTCCAAGGCACATTCGTCGGCGATGCGGTATTGGACCAGGGTGTGGTGTTCCTTGACCGGACGATCCATTACGGCAGCAACGATGTGTATTTGAATGTCAGTCAGCTCGACATCACCACGGCGGCTGCCGGCCATGGCGTGCATTACACATTGGCGTCGATGGAAGGCGCCCAACGTGTCCAGGGCGCGTTTGACGGTCTCAATGCCCACATGGCCAGCGGTTCGCTCGATGCCGTTCCCGATGCTTTCGTGCGCAACGCCGCCGCTGTCCAGCATTCACCCAGCCTGCGTGCCGCGCAGGCCTCGCTGAAAAGTCTGTCCGGGCAGCTGCATGCGGCCAGTGCCGGCATCACGCTGCGCACCATCGGTGCCACCGGGCGGGCCTTGTCGGACCGACTGGAAAACCTTTCCGTGTCATCGGGCCGGCATCATGTCTGGATGCGTGCGTTGAATCTGGACGGCAGCATGGCACGCGCGGGCTATGCCAGTGTCGACTACCAGCTCAACGGCTGGCTGGTCGGGGATGACGTGCGCCTGAGCCGGCATGCGCTGGCCGGCTTTGCTTTCAGCCAGAGCCGAGGCATGGCGCAGCTGACCTCGCGCCTGGACCGCAATCGCAGCCGCAACGTGGCCGGCATGCTCTATGCCGCGTGGGTCGGGGAGGGCTGGTACGCGCACGGTCGCGTCGGCATGGGGAGTTATCACCAGAACATGAGTCGAACCCTGTTGTTGGGCCAACGCTATCAGGGCGTGTGGACCAATTACGACGGGCATTACAACGTCGCCCGCGGCGAGTCCGGTGTGCACCTGGATCCGGGTGGCGGGCTGCGTTTGACGCCGTTTGCCGCGCTCGAATACGACCGCGTGGCGCGCCAGGGCTTCGTCGAGCACGGAGCCGGCGGTTTCGGACTGCGCGCCGACAATCAGGTGGTCAGCCGCTGGCGCGGCGGCGTGGGCCTGAAACTGGCCAGTGCGTGGCGGTTTGCCGGCGGGCGCTCGCTCGGCTTTGACGCGCGTGTCGAATGGCGCCGGACATTGTCGGCCAGTGGCACCGTGTTTGACGCCAGCTTTGTCGGATTCCGGCAGTGGCGGCCGGTGAATGGTGTCGGCCTGTCGCAGAGCAGCGCCGTGTTCGGACTCGATCTCAATGCCCGACCATCGGCCAATTCGCGCTTCAAACTGGGCTACGAGTACCTGACCGGGGATCGCGGCCACGCCAGCGTGGCCTCGGCGAGGTTCAGCCTCGCGTTCTGACCCGCGTGACGGCCTGTGGTGCTGCGCAGGCCGAGCCTTGCCCGGCTTCGATACGCTTCATGACGGGGTGGCGGCGGGCAGTGCCCGCCCTACAGTTGGCATCGTTGCGCGTTATGCTGGGGGATGCTTTATCTTGCCTCCCAATCCCCGCGCCGTCGCCAGCTGCTGGAGCAGATCGGCATCGACTTTCGCGTGCTCAAGGTTGATGTGCCCGAGCAACGCCAGCCAGGCGAAACACCGCTTGGTTACGTCGAGCGCGTCGCCCGCGACAAGGCACGCGCCGCGCTGGCGCATCTGGGTGACGAGCCCG
>DASSKC010000149.1:0-4200 GCA_035690885.1 Oleiagrimonas sp.
CCCTCGCTACAGAAACAGATCCGGGGCCAAGGGCTGGCCGGGCTCGACCGCGTAAGCGTCCAGGTCGGTCACACCGGCTTCGCGCAGCATGTCTTCGTCGACGCAGAAGTGTCCGCTGAACTCGCGCGCGGGCTTGGTCAAGATGGCATGCGCCGCGTCGGCCACGATCTCGGGCTGACGGCAATTTTCCGGCTTGACCTTGCCACCCAGCATGGCAATGGCGGCAGTGGCGATCACGGTTCGCGGCCACAACGCGTTGACGGCGATGCCCTTGTCGGCAAATTCCGCGCTCATGCCCAGCACGCACAGGCTCATGCCGTACTTGGCGATGGTGTACGCGGTGTGGTCCTTGAACCACCTGGGGTCCAGGTTCGGCGGCGGCGACATCATCAACACGTGCGGATTGGATGCCTTTTCCAGGTACGGCAGACAGGCCTGTACCGTGACATACGTCCCGCGGGTATTGACCTGATGCATCAGGTCGAAGCGCTTCATCGGCGTCTCGGCGGTGCCGGCCAGCCAGATGGCGCTGGCGTTGTTGACCACGATGTCGATACCGCCGAAACGCTCCGCCGTTTCGGCGGCCGCTTCGGCCACGCGCGCCTCGTCGCGAATATCCACCTTCAGCGGCAAGGCCTTGCCCCCGGCCGCCTCGATGTCGGCGGCCGCCGTATGGATGGTGCCCGGAAGCTTGGGGCTGGGCCTGGCACTTTTGGCCGCGATGGCCACGTTGGCGCCATCGCGCGCGGCGCGCAGCGCGATGGCCAGGCCGATACCACGCGAGGCACCGGTGATGAACAGGGTCTTTCCGGCAAGTGAGCTCATGTCGTTTTCCGCGGGTCTGGGGAGACGACGACAGTCTAGCTCACCATACGCTGGCGTAGGGTGCGGCAATGCTCGCGGAACACCGCAAGTCGCACTCTTGCGGGGACCTTGCCAGCGCGCGCCGGGTGTCAGGGACATGTTTCGGGTGGGCGGCCGTGGCAAGACACGCGGTTTTTCGTGCCAGAAAAGGTCCCCGACACCGTCGCAAGGTTGGAACTTGCGCGCTGTTCACCCCTCGCCCCCAGCCCCTCGTCCCTGAACAACATCCGCCAACACCCGGCACACTGCGAACACCTGCACGCCCGGCACACATGTCACGCACGCTGAAAGCGCGGCAACGCGTCGCGCAACCAGGTCAGCCGTTCCAGCGGGTCGGCCATCTCCAGCAATTGCTGTCGCTCGCTGGCGTCCAGCGGCAACAGCTCGGCCATGCGAAAGCCGATCCAGCCGGCATCGTCATATCGAGCTTCGTCCGCATTTTTCCACGGCGGCGCCATCTGCTCGACCAGGCGCCGCAAGATGGTGACCAACAGGCCGAACTCCGGCGGCACCTGCAGTACCGGTTCATCCGGCCAGCACGCGATGTCGCCGCGCAGCTGGCCATCATCGCGAACCCGGGCCTGATCAACCCGAAAGCGCGTGCCGCCTTCGGCGCAGATGCCGAGGATGCCTTCCTCATTGGTGAAAAAGTCGGTGATCCGTGCCAGCGTGCCGATCGCCGCCGGTACCGCCGGCGCACCCGTTTCGCTGCCGCCCAGAATCAGACAGACACCAAAACAACTCTCCGCGCGCGTACACTCGCGCACCAGATCCAGGTAGCGCGGCTCGAAAATGCGCAACTCCAGCGGACCGCCGGGAAACAGCACCGTCGCCAGCGGAAACAACGGAATATCGGAAAGTTGCGAGGTATCCCGGGCCATGCCGTCAGTGTAACCATTCCGGCACGATCAGGTCGTCAAAAGTCGGCTCAGCCGCCGGCAGCCACGCGATCGCCAGGCAGTGCGGCAATCACGCGCGCAAACACCGCGTCAAGCGAGCCGACGCCATCGACACTCTTGAGCTTGCCGTGCTTCTGATACCAATCGGCCACCGGCGCGGTCTGTTCGGCATACACACCCAGACGCTTGCGCACCGTATCGGGATTGTCATCGGCGCGGCCTTCGGCCTTGAAGCGGATTTCGCAACGGCCGACGATTTCCTCGTTGGGCACGTCCAGCTTGACCACGGCATCGAGTGGCTTGTCGATGCGTGCCAGCAAACCGTCCAGCGCCTCGACCTGGGCCAGGTTGCGCGGATAGCCGTCAAGAATGAATCCGTTGGACGCGTCCGGCTGCTCGAGCCGCTCTTCCAGCAAGCCGAGCACGATGTCATCGGACACCAGATGACCGGCATCCATCACCGCCTTGGCCTTGAGGCCCAGCGGGGTGCCGGCCTTGACCGCCGCACGCAACAGATCACCAGTTGAAATGTGGGGCACGCCCAACTCCGTTTTCAGGCGCTTGGCCTGGGTCCCCTTGCCCGAACCGGGCGCGCCAAGTAGCACGAGTCGCATGAAATGCTCCGCATGATCCCTCGGGCCTGCCGCACCCGCGACACGCCTCCGAGTATCCGTGAAATGGCGTTCAAGGTAGCTGCTGTGGCGCCCGCCAGTCAAACGCACAAACGGCATCAAAAGGGCTACATGCCTGTCGCGCAAGCAATTATCCTTGGCGCTCCATTTTGTCGTTTCCCCAACGGAGCAACCCCATGGCCGCAGGCAAACTGCTGTACGCGCAATCGGGCGGTGTCACCGCCGTCATCAACGCCACCGCCGCCGGCGTCATCCAGACCGCACGTGCACAGGGCGTGAAAGTGTACGCGGCACGCAACGGCATCCTCGGTGCACTGCGCGAGGACCTGATCGATACCTCGAAGGAATCGAAAAGCGCGATTTCGGCGCTGGCGCACACCCCGGGCGGCGCCTTCGGCTCGTGCCGCTACAAACTCAAATCACTGGAGGACAACCGCGCCGAGTACGAACGCCTGATCGAGGTGTTGCGTGCGCACGACATCCGCTGGTTCCTGTACAACGGCGGCAACGATTCGGCCGACACGGCGCTGAAAATCTCGCAGATCGGCAAACGTCTGGGCCATGAGGTGACCTGCATCGGCGTGCCCAAGACCGTCGACAACGACCTCGCCCTGACCGATTGCTGCCCCGGTTTCGGCTCGGTGGCGCGCTATACCGCGCTGTCCACGCGTGAGGCCAGCCTCGACGTGGCCTCGATGAGCGAGACCTCGACCAAGGTGTTCGTGCTTGAAGTGATGGGCCGCCACGCCGGCTGGATCGCCGCCGCCGCCGGACTGGCCGGCGAGGACGCCGATGCCGCGCCGCACGTGATCGCGTTCCCCGAGCGCGTGTTCGACGAGAAGGCCTTCCTGGCCAAAGTCAAGGCCACCGTCGAGCGCGTCGGCTGGTGCACCGTGGTCGCCTCTGAAGGCGTGTGCGATGCCAGCGGCAAGCTGCTCGCCGATGCCGGTACGCGCGACGCCTTCGGCCACGCGCAACTGGGCGGCGTGGCCCCGTTGCTGGCCTCGACCGTGCAGGCCAAGCTCGGCTACAAGGTGCATTGGGCCGTGCCCGACTACCTGCAGCGTTCGGCCCGCCACGCCGCCTCCAAGACCGATGTCGACCAGGCCCTGGCGGTCGGCAAGGCGGCGGTGGACTACGCACTCAAGGGCATGAACGCGGTGATGCCGATCATCAAGCGCACGTCCGACAGCCCGTACCGCTGGAAGATCGAGCCGGCCCCGCTCAAGCGCATCGCCAACCGCGAAAAGAAGATGCCGAAAAGCTTCATCAGCCGTGACGGCTTCGGCATCACGGCCGCCGCGCGCCGTTATCTGGAACCACTCATCCGTGGCGAGGCCGCGCCGCCGATCGGACGTGATGGTTTGCCCAAATACGTGGAGCTGAAAAACCAGGCGGTCGCGAAAAAACTGGAGCCGTGGGACGCCAACTGACGCTCCCGAACGACCGCTGCGGCGATGTGCCGGCGACCATTTGGATTCGAAGCCGCAAGGTAGGAGCGGCGGAAGCCGCGATTCGGTAATACGGCAAGGCAACGACCTTGCGGGCACGCGCCATCGCGGCTTCCGCCGCTCCTACAATGTGTGTGGTTGTTGGAGGTTGTCTTCTGCCACCGGCAACCACCATGCAGGTCAGTCCGAAAGCAAGGCCGACAATCGCGCCAAATGTGCCTCGGCGGTCTCGCGGGTGACCTCGGCATCGGCCTCGGCGTCCCGGCCTTGCCAATGCAGGTCGTCCTGCGGCAATTCGTCGAGAAAACGGCTCGGCTTGTTGGCCATGATCTCGCCGAAACGCCGCGTACGCGC
>DASSKC010000150.1:0-31153 GCA_035690885.1 Oleiagrimonas sp.
GAGATGCTGCATGACAAGCTCAAGCAGGCGGGTGTATCGCGTATCAAAATAGAGCGTCCGGCCAAGACCGCGCGCGTGACCATCCACACGGCGCGTCCGGGCGTGGTCATCGGCAAAAAGGGCGAAGACATCGAAAAGCTGCGCAAGCAGGTGACCGAGATGATGGGTGTACCCACCCACATCAATGTCAGCGAAGTGCGCAAGCCCGAGCTTGATGCGCAGTTGGTGGCCGAGTCCATTGCTCAGCAGCTGGAGCGCCGCATCATGTTCCGTCGTGCGATGCGTCGCGCTGTCGGCAATGCCATGCGTCTGGGTGCACAAGGCATCAAGGTCAACGTTGCCGGTCGCCTCAATGGTGCGGAAATCGCCCGTTCCGAATGGAGCCGCGAAGGCCGCGTGCCATTGCATACGCTGCGTGCCGATATCGACTACGGTTTTGCCCAGGCAAAGACACAGTACGGCATCATCGGTATCAAGGTGTGGGTTTACAAAGGCGAAATCTTTGATCTTGAGGCCGCTCAGGCCCAGGCAGCCAAAGAAGAAAAGTCGCCCCGCCGCGGTAATGATTCCCGTCGCGATGCGCGCCGTGGCCGCGACGGTGACGGTCGCCGCGACCGGGCCGCGAAGTAAGGAGCATCGAGATGCTGCAACCGAAACGAACCAAATTCCGCAAGATGCACAAGGGCCGCAACGACGGTCTGAGCTATAATTCCAACCTCGTCAGCTTCGGCCAGTTCGGGCTCAAGGCAACCACGCACGGTCGTCTCACGGCGCGTCAGATCGAAGCTGGCCGTCGTTGCATCACGCGTTATGTCAAGCGTGGCGGCAAGTTGTGGATCCGCGTGTTTCCCGACAAGCCCATCACCAAAAAGCCCATCGAAGTACGTATGGGTTCGGGCAAGGGCAACGTCGAGTTCTGGGTGGCTCCCATCCAGCCGGGCCGCATGCTGTACGAAATCGAAGGCGTCGACGAGCCGACGGCGCGCGAGGCATTCCGTCTTGCCGCTGCCAAATTGTCGGTGCAGACCCAGTTTGTGACCAGGGCGGTGGTGTAATGGCCAGCAAATCAATTCACGAGATGTCGGCGGAAGAGCTGAGCCAGCAGCTTCTGGACCTGCGCAAGGAGCAGTTCAACCTGCGCATGCAGAAGGGCTCCGATCAGTTGACCCAGCCGCACCAGCTGCGCCGCGTCAGGCGCGATATCGCCCGCACGAAAACCGTGCTGGGCGAGAAGAAGTAAGGACCGGCGAGATGAGCGATAACGACAAAAATGCACGCACCCTGGAAGGTCGTGTCATCAGCAACAAGATGGAACACACCGTCACAGTGCTGATCGAACGCCACACGCAGCACCCGCTGCTGGGCAAGATCGTGCGCCGTTCGACCAAGTTGCACGCGCAGGACGACCTTGGCGTCAACGAAGGTGACTTCGTGCGTATTGCCGAGTGCCGGCCGCTGTCCAAGACCAAGCATCATCGCGTGGTCGAAGTCATCACGCGCGCTGAAGCGTAATCGGAGGATTGAATCATGATCCAGATGCAAAGCACGCTTTCAGCCGCCGACAACAGCGGCGCCCGCAAACTGATGTGCATCAAGGTGCTGGGTGGCTCGCACCGCCGTTATGCGGCCATTGGTGACGTCATCAAGGTGACCGTCAAGGAAGCCATTCCGCGCGGCAAGGTCAAGAAGGGCGAGGTCTACAACGCCGTGGTGGTGCGTACCGCCAAGGGCGTGCGCCGTCCGGACGGTTCGTTGATCCGCTTCGACGGCAATGCCGCGGTGCTGCTCAACGCCAAGCTCGAGCCGATCGGTACCCGTATTTTCGGGCCCGTCACGCGCGAGTTGCGCGGCGAGAAGTTCATGAAGATCGTCTCGCTCGCGCCTGAAGTTCTTTGAGCGCCCGCCAAGATTAGAGAGTCAAGATTATGAATCGGATCAAGAAGGGCGATCAGGTCATCGTGACCGCCGGCAAGAACAAGGGGCAGCGCGGCGACGTGTTGCGCGTCGCGGGCGACCGCGTGTTCGTGTCCAACGTCAACCTGGTCAAGCGCCACACCAAGCCGAATCCGCAGGACGAACAGCCCGGCGGCATCATCGAGCGCGAGGCGTCCATCCACATTTCCAACGTGATGCCGTTCAACCACGCCACGGGCAAGGGCGAACGTGTCGGATCCAAGCAGCTCGAAGACGGGCGCCGGGTTCGTACGTACCGGTCCTCCGGCGAAGTGCTGGACGTGTAAGGAGCAAACCATGACGCGCCTCGAACAATTTTACAAAGAGCAGGTCGTGCCGAAGCTGACTGAAAAGTTCGGTTACGAGAACCCGATGCAGGTGCCGCGCATCACCAAGATCACGCTGAACATGGGCGTGGGTGAAGCCGTGGGCAACAAGAAGGTGTTGGAAAACGCCCTCGCCGACATGACCAAGGTTGCCGGCCAGAAGCCGTTGACGACCTACGCGCGCAAGTCCGTGGCGTCGTTCAAGATTCGCGACGGCTGGCCGATCGGTTGCAAGGTCACGATGCGTCGTGCCCGCATGTACGAATTCCTCGATCGCTTGATCAACGTCTCGTTGCCGCGCGTGCGCGATTTCCGCGGTGTGTCGGCAAAGTCGTTCGACGGCCGTGGCAACTTCAACATGGGCGTGAAAGAACAGATCATCTTCCCGGAGATCGAGTACGACCAGATCGACGCGCTGCGTGGCATGGATATTTCCATCACCACCAACGCCAAGACCGACGAAGAGTCCCGTGCGCTGCTGGAAGCCTTCGGCTTTCCGTTCCGCCACTGATAGCAGGTAAAGATATGGCCAAGAGCAGCATGGTGAACCGCGATATCAAGCGGGCCAAACTTGTCAAGAAGTACGCCGCCAAGCGTGCCGAGCTGAAGAAGATCGTGCTCAGCCCGGAATCGAGCTATGAGGAAAAGATGGAAGCGCAGGCCAAGCTGCAGAAGCTGCCGCGCGATTCCAGTCCCGTGCGCCAGCGTACGCGTTGTGCGCTGACCGGGCGCCCGCGCGCCGTGTACCAGAAGTTCGGCCTGGGCCGCAACAAGCTGCGCGAAGCGACCATGAACGGTGACGTTCCCGGTTTGCGCAAGGCCAGCTGGTAAGGTTTTTGTGAGCAGTCCGCCATGGATGGCGGGATGATCTTCGCCGTCAGGGAGGACGGCTGTAATAAATTCCTCGCCCTCAGGGGCGGGTTGCTGTTACCATTGACGGTCTGCCCATTCGCGGGCGGCCAGACAATCCAGATTTCCGGTCAACGGATATCGGTGCAAACTCAAAGGTTATTCCATGAGCATGACTGATCCCATTGCCGACATGTTCACGCGCATTCGCAATGCCCAGATGATGGGCAAGCCGACTGTGCGCATGCCGGCCTCCAAGCTCAAGCTGGCGCTCGCCGAGCTGCTCAAGAGCGAGGGCTACATTCTCGACGCCAGCGTCGACAAGGCCGAGGCGACCAAGCCCAGCCTCGAGATCAAGCTGAAATATTTCGAAGGGCGTCCGGCCATCGAGCGCATCCAGCGCGTCAGCCGTTCGGGCCTGCGCGTTTACCGTGGCAAGGGCGAGCTGCCCAAGGTCATCGGCGGCCTCGGTATTTCCATCGTTTCCACCTCGGCTGGTTTGCTGACCGACGCTCAGGCACGCGCCAAGGGCGTGGGCGGCGAAGTCATCGGCCAGGTGGCGTAAGGAGATACGACGATGTCACGAGTTGCCAATGCCCCCATCACCCTGCCCAAGGGTGTCGAAGTCAAATCCACCGTCGACGGCATCACCGTCAAGGGTGCGAAAACGTCGTTGTCCCTGCACAAGTTGCCCGGCGTCGATGTTGCCATCGATGACGGCGTGCTGAATGTACAGCTGGCCGAAGGCGGTGAAGTCAAGTTTGCCGGTACGGCGCGCGCGCTGATCGCGAACATGATCAAGGGCGTCACCGACGGCTACGAGCGCAAGCTCGAGCTGGTCGGCGTCGGCTTTCGCGCCGCGGTTCAAGGCAAGAACCTGAACCTGACCCTGGGTTTCTCGCATCCGGTCGAGTATGCCATCCCCGACGGCATCACCATCGAAACGCCGAGTGCTTCCGAGGTGCTGGTCAAGGGTGCCGACAAGCAGGCCGTGGGTCAGGTCGCAGCCGAGATCCGCAGCTTCCGTCCGCCCGAACCCTACAAGGGCAAGGGTGTGCGTTACGCCGGTGAACATATCAACAGGAAGGAAGCCAAGAAGGCGTAAGAACCCACTTCGTGGTGTTCTTCAATACGTCGATCCGCTTTCGGAGACTGGACATGAAAGACAAGAATCAAGCTCGTCTGCGTCGCGCCAAGTCAACGCGCGCCCGCATCCGCAAACTGGCCGTGCCGCGCCTGTCGGTGCATCGCACGGGCAAGCATTTGTATGCTCAGGTGTTTGCCGCTTCCGGCGACAAGGTCATCGCCGCTGCCTCGACCCTGCAAAAGTCGGTGCGCGAAGGCCTGGACGGCACCAACAACGTGGCCGCGGCCACGGCGGTCGGCAAGGCCGTCGCCGAGCGTGCCGTCGCCGCCGGTGTCGAGCAGGTGGCGTTCGATCGCTCAGGCTTCCGCTATCACGGTCGCGTGAAGGCTCTGGCCGAGGCGGCACGCGAAGCTGGTTTGAAATTCTAGGGATACGTTTCCAGGTAATGTTTCATTGATGCCTGGGCCCTGTAGGAGCGGCGGCAGCCGCGATCGCTGACCGCAAGATTGCGGCTATCGCGGCTTCCGCCGCTCCTACAACAAAGCTACACACAACTCCAAGCGGCCCACGTGCCGCAAGCAAAAGCCCCGGACCGGTTCCGGGCAAAACAGGAAACCACATGCCTTCCAACGATCGCGAAAATTCCGACGGCCTGCTGGAAAAGCTGATATCCGTCAATCGTGTGGCCAAGACCGTCAAGGGTGGCCGGCAGATGACCTTTACCGCGCTGACGGTTGTCGGTGACGGCGAGGGTCGCGTCGGTCTGGGTTACGGCAAGGCGCGCGAAGTGCCTTCGGCCATTTCCAAGGCCATGGATCGCGCTCGCCGCAACATGGTCAAGGTCAACCTGGACAACGGGACGCTGTTCTACGCCATCAAGGCAAACCACGGCGCCGCGCGTGTCTACATGCAGCCTGCCGCCGAAGGTACCGGCGTGATTGCCGGCGGTGCCATGCGCGCCGTGCTGGAAGTGGTCGGTGTGCGCAATGTGCTGTGCAAAGCCGTTGGTTCGCGCAACCCCATCAACCTGGTGCGTGCGACGATCAAGGGCTTGCAGGCGGTCGCTTCGCCGGCGCAGGTCGCCGCCAAGCGCGGCAAGAGCGTTGAAGAGGTGCAGGGCAATGGCTAAGCAAGATTCCGCAACCACCGTGCGCGTGCGCCTGGTCAAGGGCCTGCGCGGCGTGCAAGGGCGTCATCGCCTGAGCGTCAAGGCTTTGGGCCTGCGCAAGATCAACGACGTGCGCGAGCTCAAAGACAGCCCGCAAGTGCGTGGCCTGATCAACAAGGTTCATTACCTGGTCCGGGTCGAGGAGTAATCAACATGCGTCTGAACAACATCAAGCCCGCCTCGGGTTCACGCGCCGCGCGCACGCGCGTCGGTCGCGGCATCGGCTCGGGTCTGGGCAAAACCGCGGGCCGCGGCCACAAAGGTCAGCATGCGCGCTCCGGCGGCAGCCACAAGGCCGGTTTCGAGGGCGGTCAGATGCCCTTGCATCGGCGTTTGCCGAAGGTCGGGTTCCGCTCGCTCAAGAAGGATCAGACCCAGCAGGTGTTCTTGTACCAGCTGGCGTCGGTCAAGAGCGATTCCATCGACTTGCCTGCATTGCGTGAGGCCGGTCTGGTCAACACGCGTGCGCGCAAGGTCAAGATCGTGGCCAAGGGCGAAATCAATCGTGCCGTGAAGCTGTCCGGCGTGCTGGCTACGGCCGGTGCCAAGGCGGCCATCGAGGCCGCTGGCGGCAGCGTCGAGTAAGGGGGCGCTGACGTGGCAGCACCAAAGGGCAACATGCTCGGTTCGATCGGCAAGATGACCGAGTTGCGTCAGCGCATCTTTTTCGTCATTGGTGCGTTGGTGGTTTATCGCCTCGGTTCGTTCATTCCCGTGCCTGGCGTGAACCCGACTGCGATGACGCATTTCGTCCAGCAGGGCGGTGGCCTGTTGAACATGTTCAACATGTTCTCCGGCGGTGCGCTGTCGCGTTTTTCGATTTTTGCCCTGGGCGTGATCCCGTACATTTCCGCATCGATCGTGGTGCAGATGATGGGATCGGTATTGCCCAGCTGGCAGGCCCTGAAGAAAGAGGGCGAGTCCGGGCAACGCAAGCTGACCATGTATACCCGCATCGGTACGGTCGGCTTGTGTCTGGTGCAATCGTTCGGCATTGCCGTGGCGCTGCAGGGTCAGAGCGTGGCGGGCGCTTCAGTGGTGTACATGGCCGGGCCCAGCTTCGTGTTTTCAGCCGTGGTCGGGCTGACGGCCGGGTCGATGTTCCTGATGTGGCTCGGTGAGCAGATGACCGAGCGCGGCATCGGCAACGGCATCTCGCTGCTGATTTTCGCCGGCATTGTCGCGGGACTGCCCGGTGCGGTCATGCAGACGGCGAAGATGACCAGCTCCGGTCAGTTGCAGGTGCTTCCGGCATTGATGGTGATCATCATTGTGCTGTTGGTGACGGCGTTCGTGGTCTGGGTGGAGCGTGCGCAGCGCCGCATCACGGTCAATTACGCCAACCGGGGCGGTGGCCGTCAGGGTTACAAGAACCAGACATCGCACCTGCCGTTGAAGATCAACATGTCGGGCGTGATCCCGCCGATTTTCTCGACCAGCTTGCTGATGTTCCCGGCAACCGCGATACGCTGGTTCGGTCAGGGCAACGAGTCGCGCTTCCTGCAGATGGTGACCACGGAACTGGCTCCCGGCCAGATGATGTACAACGTGATCAACGCCATCCTGATCGTCATATTCGCCTACTTCTACACGGCGATCGTGTTCAATTCGCAGGAAACGGCGGACAACCTCAAGCGCTCCGGTGCACTCATTCCGGGCATTCGTCCGGGACGCGCGACGGGGCAATACATCGACGGCGTGTTGACGCGTCTGACGACGGTGGGTGCGGTTTACCTGGTGCTGGTGTGTCTGGTGCCGTCGTTGATGCAGTCGTATTGGCATGTGCCGTTCTACTTCGGTGGAACCTCGCTGCTGATCGTGGTCGTGGTCGTGATGGATTTCGTGGCTCAGATCCAGGCTCACCTGGTCAGCCATCAGTACGATAGTTTGTTGAAAAAGGCCAATTTGCGGCGTTCCTGAGGAGCGGGCATGCGGCCAGGTCGCGCCAGCGCGGCTGTAAATCTGGTGAGATGGGCGCGGTGAGCGTGTTTTTCGCCGGCATTCGCTGGAAGGCTTGCGGGGGCTTGTAATGCCCCGGGCTTTCTGTTTGCTGAAAAAAAGGTTAGAATTGCGCGTTTACCGCGCACGAAACGCATTCGGAGACAAGAGATCATGGCGCGCATTGCGGGTGTCAATCTGCCGGTCCACAAACATGTCTGGATCGGCCTGCAGAGCATTTATGGCATTGGTCACACTCGTGCCATGAAGGTTTGTGCAGAAGCTGGAGTCGAGCCGACCACGCCCATCAAGTCGTTGAGCGAGGGCGAAGTCGAGAAGTTGCGCAACGAAATCGGCAAATTCACGGTCGAGGGCGATTTGCGCCGCGAAGTCGGCATGTCCATCAAGCGTTTGATGGATCTGGGCTGCTATCGCGGCCTGCGTCACCGCCGCGGTCTGCCGGTCCACGGCCAGCGCACCAAGACCAATGCGCGCACCCGCAAGGGCCCGCGCCGGCCCATCAAGCGATAAATACGGAATCTTCAGGATATGGCAAAGCCAGTCAAGAGCAAGAAGAAGAACCGGCGCGTGGTCACCGATGCGGTGGCTCACGTGCAGGCGTCCTTCAACAACACCATCGTCACCATCACCGATCGCCAGGGCAATGCCTTGTCCTGGGCGACTGCCGGTGGTGCGGGTTTTCGTGGTTCGCGCAAGTCCACGCCGTACGCGGCGCAGGTGGCTGCCGAACGCGCCGGTCGTGCCGCGCTGGAGTACGGTGTCAAGACCGTCGAGGTGCGCATCAAGGGTCCCGGTCCGGGCCGCGAGTCGACGGTGCGTTCGTTGAATGCGCTCGGCTACAAGGTGCTCAACATCATCGACGTGACGCCGATTCCGCACAACGGCTGCCGTCCCCCCAAAAAGCGTCGAGTCTGAGGAGCAAATACCATGGCACGTTATCGTGGAGCTACCTGCAAGCTCGCCCGCCGCGAGCAGGCCGACCTGGGTCTGAAGAGCCCGGCGCGCGCGCTTGATTCCAAGTGCAAGCTGGAAACCCGTCCGGGCCAGCACGGCGCCAATCGCCGTATCCGCCTGTCCGACTACGCCGTGCAGTTGCGCGAAAAGCAGAAGGTGCGCCGCATGTACGGTGTGCTGGAACGCCAGTTCCGCAATTACTACAAGCACGCCAATGCAACCAAGGGCAACACGGGCGAAAACCTGCTGCGCCTGTTGGAAGGTCGTCTGGACAATGTCGTTTATCGCATGGGCTTCGCGGTCACGCGCGCCCAGGCGCGGCAAATGGTTTCGCACAAGGCCGTGCTCGTCAACGGCAAGAAGGTCAATGTGCCTTCCTATCAGGTCAAGCCCGGCGACGAAGTCAGCCTGACCGAAAGCGCGGCCAAGCAGTTGCGCGTCAAGGAAGCCAGCGAGTTGGCCGACAGCATGGACTTGCGCCCGATGTGGGTCGAAGTGGACACCGCCAAGTTTTCCGGCGTGTTCAAGGCCGTCCCCGATCGTGGCGACCTGCCGCCGGACATCAACGAGAACCTGATCATCGAGCTCTACTCGAAGTAATCACGGCTTTCACTGACGACGACGGATCAACCCGCCACCCGTGGCGGGACGTTTCAGATCCAGTCGTCGAGTCGTCCTGACCGACGACGAAGAACAAAACCGCCATCCGTGGCGGCCACGCAAGAATCCAGCCGTCCTCGCCGACGGCGAAGATCAAGACCGTCACTTGTGGCGGACTATTCGAAAAGATACCGGAGCCACCCATGGCAGTTTCTTCTACAAGTGTGCTGCAGCCGCGCGGTCTCAGCGTCGACCAGCTCGGCCCCAATCATGCCCGGGTCGTGGTCGAGCCGCTGGAGCGTGGTTTTGGCCATACGCTCGGCAACGCGCTGCGTCGCGTGTTGCTGTCTTCCATTCCCGGTTCGGCGATCGTCGAAGTGGAGATCGACGGTGTGCTGCACGAGTACACCACGCTGGAAGGCCTGCAGGAAGACGTCATCGAGGTGCTTTTGAACCTCAAGGACGTGGCCATTCGCCAGCACAGCGGCGACGAGGTCATGCTGACGTTGTCCAAGAAGGGCAAGGGCGTGGTCACGGCCGGTGATATCACTGTCGACCACACGGTCGAGATCGTCAATCCCGAGCATGTCCTGTGCCATTTGACCAAGGACATCACGCTCAACATGCGCTTGAAGGTGGCACGCGGCATCGGCTACCAGCCGGTCACCGCGCGCCAGCATCCGGACGACGAGGCACACCCTATCGGTCGCCTGCAGCTGGATGCATCCTTTGCGCCCGTGCGGCGGGTCTCCTACGAGGTCGAAGCGGCGCGTGTCGAACAGCGCACCAACCTCGACAAGCTGGTGCTGGATATCGACACCAACGGTGCCATCAGCGCCGAAGACGCCGTGCGCAAGGCCGCCGAGATCCTGAACGACCAGCTGACCGTGTTCGGCGATTTCTCCCGTCGCGAGGACGTGGCCGAGACGACCGAGCAGAACGGCTTCGATCCGCTGCTGCTGCGCCCGATCGACGATCTGGAGCTGACCGTGCGTTCGGCCAACTGCCTCAAGGCCGAGAGCATCTACTACATCGGCGACCTGGTGCAGAAGACCGAGGTCGAGCTGTTGAAGACCCCGAACCTGGGCAAGAAGTCGCTGACCGAAATCAAGGACGTTCTCGGTTCGCGCGGTCTGACCTTGGGCACCAAGCTGGAAAACTGGCCGCCGGCAGGTTTGGCGCACGGCATGCAGCTGGGCTGAGCAAGAACACCAATAAGCGGGTAACCGCGGAATGCCGGACGCAGGAGCCGGTCTTCCATAACGATAAAACAGAGAGAACTCATCATGCGTCACATGAAATCCGGTCGCAAATTCAACCGGACCAGCAGCCACCGCGAGGCCATGTTCAAGAACATGGCGTCCTCGCTGTTCAAGCACGAGCTGATCCGTACGACCCTGCCCAAGGCCAAGGAACTGCGCCGCGTCGCCGAGCCGCTGATCACGCTCGCCAAGACCGACAGCGTCGCCAACCGCCGCCTTGCCTTTGCGCGCCTGCGCGACAAGGAAGCCGTAGGCAAGCTGTTCACCGACCTGGGTACGCGTTATAGCCAGCGTCCGGGTGGCTACCTGCGCATCCTCAAGTGCGGCAACCGCGTCGGCGACAATGCTCCGATGGCGTACGTCGAGCTGGTCGATCGCCCGGAGGCGGCAGTCGACGCCGACTGACCCGCGACTGCGAACGACATTCACAAGGCCCCGGCAGCGCAAGCGCCGGGGCCTTGTCGTATCCAAGCTCCGTGCCCGATTGCGCTTGCCTGCAGTGGCCGTTGTCGCTAAGTTGCGCATTCTGCCCGTTACTGCATGATGCCCATGAACCCGTTGCGCTGGCCATACCGTCCCGCCTACCTGCTCGGCTTTCTCGTTTGCGCCGGCCTGCTTGCATTCGCGTTGTACGCCGAGATCGTTCTCGGACTGGTGCCATGCCCGCTGTGCGTGTTCCAGCGGATCGCATTCATCATCATGGGCATCTTCTTCCTGCTTGGTGGACTGCACGCGCCCGCGAGTCGTTGGCGTTGGGCCTACACCGGGTTGATCGTGGCCGGATGCATCTGGGGAATCGCCGTCGCCTCACGTCAGTTGTGGTTGCAAAGCCTGCCGCCGGAATTGGTGCCCAGCTGCGGCCCGGGGCTCGGTTATCTGTTCGACGCGTTCAGCTGGACCAAGGCGCTGAAAATCGTGTTCGCCGGTTCCGGTGAGTGCGCGACCGTGCACTGGCGTTTCCTGGGCTTGACCATGCCGGGTTGGGCGCTGGTCTGGTACGTCCTGCTTGGTGCGTGGGCGCTGTGGAATGCGCGCGGGCCACGCGTCAAGGCATGACCCGTGGGTGACGCCCACTGCCACCCGGCCGCGTCATGCCCCTGCGGCATTTCTCGCGGCGCGCGATAATCCGTAGCATGACTTGATGAAATACGCTGTAAATGCCATGGCAAACCCCGATACCAGCCTCGAAGCTGTGCACGAACCGCAAAACTGGACTCCCGAGTCCTGGCATACGCATCACGCGGCGCAGCAACCCACGTACCCCGATCGCGACGAGCTTGAGCATGCGCTTGCACAGCTCGGCCAATTGCCGCCTCTGGTGACGTCGTGGGAAGTGTTGACGCTCAAACAGCGTCTGGCCGATGCCCAGGAGGGTCGCCACTTCCTGCTTCAGGGTGGCGATTGCGCGGAAAGCTTTGCCGATTGCACCAATACGGTCATCACCAACCGGCTCAAGGTCTTGCTGCAAATGAGCCTGGTCCTGGTGCATGGCCTCAAGGTGCCGGTGGTGCGAGTCGGACGTTTCGCCGGCCAGTATGCCAAGCCGCGTTCCGCCGATACCGAGACGCGCGGCGACGTCACGCTGCCGAGCTATCGCGGCGACATCGTCAACAATTCCGCCTTCACGGAGACCGCACGTCGCCCCGATCCCGCACGCATGGTGCAAGCGCATGCACGTTCGGCGATGACGATGAATTTCGTGCGCGCGCTGATCGATGACGGTTTTGCCGACCTGCGTCATCCCGAGTACTGGAACCTCGGCTGGGTGGAGCATTCGCCGCTGGCCGACGAATACCGCCGGCGCGTCGGGGATATCGGTGATGCCTTGCGCTTCATGGAAACCTTGACCGACGAACCGCTGGCCAGCTTGTCGCGTGTGGACTTTTTCACTTCGCACGAAGCGCTGCTGCTGCATTACGAACAGGCACAGACCCGTCGCGTGCCGCGCCAGTGGGGCTGGTTCAATCTGGCCACGCATTTTCCGTGGATCGGCAAGCGCACGTCGGAGCTCGACGGCGCACACGTCGAGTACTGCCGCGGCATCCGCAATCCGATCGCCGTGAAGGTCGGCCCCGGTTCCAAACCGGACGAATTGATGCGTCTGATCGAAACGCTCAACCCGTACGATGAGCCCGGTCGTCTGACGCTCGTGCATCGCATGGGTGCCGGCCGCATCGGTACCGAGCTTGAGCCGCTGCTGAAAACGGTCAAGGCCTCGGGCCGCCGCGTGCTCTGGGTCTGCGATCCGATGCATGGCAATACCGAAAACACCTCCAACGGTTACAAGACGCGCAAGTTCGCCAATATCCACAGCGAGCTGGAGCAGGCGTTCGATCTGCACGCGGCGGTCGGCACGCATCTCGGTGGCGTGCACCTGGAGCTGACCGGTGAAGACGTTACCGAATGTCTGGGTGGTGCTCGCGGCTTGGCCGAAGCCGACCTGCAGCGCGCCTACAAGACCCAGGTCGATCCGCGACTGAACTACGAGCAGTCGCTGGAGCTGGCGATGCTGATCGTGCGCAAATCCGGCGGGCGGGTCACTGCCTGATCCTTGCGGGGGCTCCGTACTTGCGGGTAACCCGCAACTTGCGGGGGAACCGGGTTCACTTATGGGCGCCGGGAACCCGCAAGGGCATGATAACAAGCCACCCATAAGTGAACCCGGTTCCCTGGCGTGCTGGCGTGCCCCGGCCCTCCGGCCCCCGGCGTGCTGGCGGTTTTGGCGTTTGACCTCACCATGCGGGAAAGAGTACCATTCCGGTACACATTAACGACCCGACGTCCTCCCCCCCCCTCATGCTGCGCATCAGCCGACTCACCGATTACGCCACGGTCGTCATGACCTGTCTGGCGACCAGTCCGGACGAAGTGCTCAGCACGGCGCAGATTGCCGAGTGCACGCATCTGGAGTTGCCCACGGTCAGCAAGTTGCTCAAACAGCTTGCGCGAGCCGATCTGGTGACCTCCTTCCGTGGCGTCAACGGCGGCTACCGGCTGGCACGAAAGGCGCGGGACATTTCCCTTGCCGAGATCGTCGAGGCGCTTGAGGGACCCTTGGGCATGACCGAGTGCAGCATCGCTCCGGGACAATGTGACCACGAGGCGCATTGCAGCGTGCGCGGCAACTGGCGGCGTATCAATCGTGCCGTCAGCGGTGCACTGCATGCCGTCAGCCTGGCCGACATGTTGCAGCCGGCGAACGAGCACAAGCCCCGCCCGATCATGCACGGATAACGCTTAGCCATGAACGAGATGACCCCTGAATCCATTGCCGACAGCACCGTGTTGCGCGACAACGCCGATGTCGCCGACGCCTTGTCACGTCGTTACGACGCCGGCTTCGTCACCGATATCGAGAGCGACAGCCTGCCGCCCGGCCTCGACGAGGACATCATTCGCGCCTTGTCCGCGATCAAGGAAGAACCCGAGTGGATGACCGAGTGGCGTCTCGAGGCCTACCGACACTGGTTGACCATGCCGATGCCCGACTGGGCCAAGGTCAAGCTGGCCCCGATCGACTTCAAGGCCATCAGCTACTACTCGGCACCGAAAAACAAGCCCAAATCGCTGGACGAGGTCGACCCGAAGCTGCTGGAAACCTACGACAAGCTGGGTGTGCCTCTGCATGAGCGTGCCAAGCTGGCCGGCGTCGCCGTCGATGCCGTGTTCGACTCGGTGTCGGTGGCCAATACCGCGCATGAGCAGCTGGAGGAGGCCGGCGTGATCTTCTGCTCCATGAGCGAGGCGATCAAGTCGCATCCGGAATTGGTGCGCCAATACATCGGCTCGGTCGTGCCCAAGGGCGACAACTTTTTCGCCGCGCTCAACTCGGCCGTGTTTTCCGACGGCAGTTTCGTGTTCATCCCCAAGGGCGTGCGCTGCCCGATGGAGTTGTCCACGTACTTCCGCATCAACGCCGGTCACACCGGCCAGTTCGAGCGCACGCTGATCATTGCCGAAGAGGGCAGCCACGTTTCCTACCTGGAAGGTTGCACCGCGCCGATGCGTGACGAAAACCAGCTGCACGCCGCCGTGGTGGAGTTGGTCGCGCTCGAGAAGGCACAGATCAAGTACTCCACGGTGCAGAACTGGTATCCCGGTGACGAGAACGGCGTGGGCGGCATCTACAACTTCGTCACCAAGCGTGGTGATTGCCGCGGCGACGACTCCAAGATCACCTGGACCCAGGTCGAGACCGGCTCGGCGATCACCTGGAAATACCCCAGCTGTGTGCTCAATGGCGATCGCTCGACAGGTGAGTTTCATTCGGTGGCCTTGACGCATCACTACCAGCAGGCCGACACTGGCACCAAGATGATCCACGTCGGCAAGGACACCAAGTCGCGCATCATTTCCAAGGGCATCAGCGCCGGCAAGAGTTCCAACAGCTATCGCGGTCTGGTCAAGGTCGAGAAGGGTGCCAGCGGCGCGCGCAACTACACGCAGTGCGACAGCCTGTTGATCGGCAAGACCTGCGGTGCACACACGTTCCCGTACATGGAAGTGAAAAATCCCGGCGCCATCGTCGAGCACGAGGCGACCACGTCCAAGATTTCCGACGACCAGATGTTCTACTGCCGCTCGCGCGGCATCGGCGAGGAAGACGCCGTATCCCTGATCGTCGACGGCTTCTGCAAGGAAGTGTTCCGCGAGCTGCCGATGGAATTTGCCGTCGAAGCCAAGAAACTGCTGGAGGTGTCGCTTGAAGGGGCCGTCGGATGAGGGTTCTGACGGCCGGACAATACGCATCCGGCGCGCTTTTGCTCAGTCTGGCCCTGGGATTTTCGGCAAATGCTGCTGCAAAAGGGCATTGGGACTGGTCGCAAGAGGTCCGCTACGTGGGCAACCATGACCCTCATCGGGTCTGGCTCGATGGAACGAAGGACAAGAATATCGAGGTGATTTTTGGCGCCATCCCGTGGGATGAATTGAATGCATGGCCCAAAGGCAAGCAACTTCTGCTCGCGTACTCGGGCAAGACGGGCACGGTCCTGGTTGATCCGGACAGTGGCAAGTGGGATGCGGTGGTGGGTGGAATCAAGCATCAGCCCATTGATCTGTTGGCCGAAGCCTGCTTCAAGCGCGCAAAAACCACACGCGACACCGAGTCCTGTTACGTCCAGCAACAATCTCGCTGGGGTGCCGAGATGAAACTTTGGTATCGCAGGTTCATGGCCATGAAGGGCATGAATGTCAGCGATGCGGCCAAACAGTCTTTGAAAAAAGCACAGCAGCAGTGGGAAGCATTTCATGATGCGCAAAGCGATGCACTTGGTGAATTGTATGGACCGCGTCAAGGAACGATCTGGCCCACGGTGGAATTGAAAAAAGAAGTCGAGCTGTTGAAAGCGCGAGCTCTTGAGTTGGCGAGTTATTGCCGAGTTCTGTGAATTGATTGGAGTCGCCTTCGTCAGCAGGGCGGATCCAGGTTCATCCGTAACATTTGGATAATGTGGATGGGCGAAACTCATCCCGCGGAAAACTTGAACATGTTGAATATCGAAAACCTGCACGCCCGTGTCGAGGGCAAGGAAATCCTCAAGGGACTTTCACTCGAAGTGAAGCCCGGCGAGGTGCACGCCATCATGGGGCCGAACGGCGCCGGCAAGTCCACGTTGGGCAATGTGTTGACCGGGCGTGACGGCTACGAGGTTGGCGACGGCACCGTCACCTTCAACGGCAGCGACCTGTTGGAGCTGGCGCCGGAAGAGCGTGCTGCCGCGGGTGTGTTCCTGGCTTTCCAGTACCCCGTCGAGATTCCCGGCGTCAACAACACGTATTTTCTGCGCGCGGCGCTCAATGCGCAGCGCAAGGCGCGCGGCGAGGAAGAACTCGACTCCATGCAGTTCCTCAAGCTGGTGCGCGAAAAGCTCAAAGTGATGGACTTGTCGCCGGAGCTGTTGAACCGCGCCGTCAACGAGGGTTTCTCGGGTGGCGAGAAAAAGCGCAACGAGATTTTCCAGATGGCCTTGCTGGAACCCAGGCTCGCGATTCTGGACGAAACCGATTCGGGTCTGGATATCGACGCACTCAAGCAGGTCGCCGAAGGCGTCAATGCATTGCGTTCACCCGATCGTGCGTTTTTGGTGATCACGCATTACCAGCGCCTGCTCGATTACATCGAACCGGATTTCGTGCACGTGCTGGCCGATGGCCGGATTGTCGAAAGCGGCGACAAGTCGCTGGCCCTGAAGCTCGAAGAGCAGGGCTACGCGTGGGTCAATGAGCGCGAAGCGGCCGCCGGGACGGGAGCCGCCTGATGAGCAGCGCACCGTTTGTCCAGGCCATCGCTGATCGCGCACCGGACCTGCTGTCGACGCTACCCGGTTCCGGGTTGTCGTGGCTGGATCGGGCGCGCCGTGACCAATTGCAGGCGTTTGTCCGCGACGGCTTGCCGGGTGCGCGGGTCGAGGCCTGGAAGTACACGGCCCTGCGCGCACTGGCGCGCCGCGAGTACGCACTCGGCGATGCGCAAGCCGGGCAGCGGCAAGTGGTCGCCGATGACGTGGTGCTGCCGGGTGTCGACGGTGCGCGGCTGGTGTTCGTCAACGGCGTATTCCGTGCCGATTTGTCGATGCTCGATGACCTGCCTTCGGGTATGCGACTGCAACCGTTGTCGCAGGCACTCGAGAACGATGCCGAACCGTTGCGGTTTTTCCTGGCGCGTGATCGCGGCGGCAGTGACAGCGATGCATTTGCCCGCCTCAATGCGGCGCTGGCCGCCGATGGCGTGGTCATTCGGCTGGACGCGGGATGCCGTGTCGAGACCCCCGTGCATGTCGTGTACGTGGGGGCGCCGGCCGATGACACGTTGGCCTGGCATGCGCGCAACATCATCGAGTTGGGCGAAGGCGCATCGCTGAGCCTGGTCGAGCACCATGCCGCGAGCGGGGACCAGGCGCACCTGGGTACGCTGATGGCCGATGTCGTGGTACGCGCCGGCGCGGAACTGGACTGGATGCAATTGCAGGACGCGGCGGCCGATGCCGTGTTGATGCGTCGCCACGCCGTGCGCATGGATGCGAACGCGAACGTCAAGCTGCATGCCGTGGAGTTGGGTGGAAAGCTGGTACGCCACGAACTGGATGTCGAGCTGCGCGGCGAAGGCGCCAATCTGCAAACGCGCGGCGTGTTTTTGCCACGCAAGCGCCAGCATCTGGATACGCATCTGGACATCCGTCACGCCGCCTGCAACACCGCCAGCCATGCATTGTGGCGGGGCGTGGCCGACCAACGCGGTCGCGGCGTGTTCCACGGTCAGATCATCGTCGATCCGGGCGCGGACGGTACCGACGCCGCGCTCAGCAACAAGAACCTGCTGCTGTCGCCGCATGCAGAAATCGACACCCAGCCGGTGCTGGAAATCTATGCCGACGAGGTCATGGCGTCACATGGCGCGACGGTGGGCCAACTGGAAACCAATGCGTTGTTCTACCTGCGCTCGCGCGGCATACCGCTGGAACAGGCGCGGCGTTTGTTGACCGTGGCGTTCTGCCGCGCGGCGCTGGAAGACGTGCCCAACCAGGCACTGCTCGCGCATTTCAATACCCTGCTCGAAGCGCACTTGCCGGTAGGCGGGGAGGCGGCATGAATCCGAAGCCGCAGACCACGGTGCCACTGGATTCGCACGAGGTGCGGGCCGATTTCCCGATCCTGTCGCGTCAGGTTCATGACAAGCCGCTGGTTTATTTCGACAGTGCCAACACCTCGCAAAAACCGCAGGCAGTCATCGACACGGTCAGTCGCTTCTTCGAGCACTCCAACGCCAATGTGGCGCGTGCCGTGCATCAGTTGGGCGACGAGGCGACCACGGCGTACGAAGCAACACGCGACAAGCTGGCGGCTTTCATCGGCGCCAACTCGCGCGACGAGATCGTGTTCACCTCCGGCACCACGCAAGCGACCAACCTGGTCGCCTACAGTTACGCGTTGCCGCGGCTCAAGCCCGACGACACCATCCTGACCACGCAGATGGAGCATCACGCCAACATCGTGCCGTGGCAGCTGGTGTGCGAGCGCACCGGCGCCAGCCTCAAGGTGGCGCCGATCAGCGAATCGGGCGAGTTGCTGGTCGATCGGTTCGTCGAGTTGCTGACGCCGGACGTGAAGCTCGCTTGCGTGGCGCATGTGTCCAACGTGCTGGGCACCGTCAACCCGATCAAGCAACTGGCGCGCGAATGCCGCAAGCGCGGTATCCCGCTGCTGGTCGATGGGTCGCAGGCGGCGCCGCACGTGCCGCTGGACGTGAAGTCGCTCGGCTGCGATTTCTATGCCCTGACCGGTCACAAGATGTGTGGCCCGACCGGCACCGGTGCGCTGTGGGCCCGGCGCGAACACCTGCAGTCCATGCCGCCGTTTTTCGGTGGCGGCGAGATGATTCGCGAGGTGACATTCACCGGCACCACGTTTGCCGATCCGCCGCACAAGTTCGAGGCTGGGACCCCGAATATCGCCGGCTTCGTCGGCCTGGGTGCCGCGATCGACTATTTGAATGGTCTGGGCATGGACCGCATTGCCGCGACCGAACAGGCGCTGGGTGCCTACGCGGCCGACGCACTGGCGCAGGTCCCGGGGCTGCGCGTCTATGGCCAGGCCGAAGGCAAGGCGCCGGTGTTCTCGTTTCTGATCGACGGCATTCATGCGCATGATCTGGCCACCATGCTGGATCTGGAAGGCGTGGCGGTGCGCTCCGGCCATCATTGTGCGCATCCGTTGATGCAGTTCTACGGCGTGCCGGCCACGGTGCGTGCATCGTTGGCGTTCTACAACACGCGCGCGGAAGTGGATCGCTTTGTCGAAGCCATCGGCAAGGTACGCAAGCTGTTGGCGTGAACGTTCGGTGCCGGTGAAAGTGCCGGCTGCATGGTTTTCGGGAGCAGGCGAGCATGAATCCCTTCAGCTTTCGTGCGGCCACGGCCGCGGACATTCCGGCGCTGGTTGCGCTGGTGCAATCGGCGTATCGCGGGGATGCCAGCCGCGTGGGTTGGACCACCGAGGCCGATCTGCTGGATGGCCAGCGCATCGATGCCGATGGCGTCGCCGCCGACATCGCGCGTGCCGACAGTCGTGTGTTGCTGGCCGAGCGCAGCGGTGATTTGCTCGCTTGCGCGCACGTCGAGAAGCAGGGCGACGACGGCTATTTCGGCATGTTCGCCGTGCGACCGGCCTTGCAGGGCGCTGGCCTGGGCAAGGCGATGCTGGCCGAGGGCGAGCGCGTCGTGCGTGATCAATGGCAATGCTCGCGCATGCGCATGTCGGTGATCGACGTGCGCGATGAGTTGATTGCCTGGTATGAGCGTCACGGCTTTAGGCGCACGGGGACGTACCGGCCATTTCCATACGGCGATCCGCGCTTTGGCATTCCGCGCCGCGACGACCTGCGTTTCGAGTGGCTGGAAAAAGACATCAGGCCGGAGGTGGCCGCATGAGCGAGTGGATCGACGTGGGTACGGACGGGGAGTTCCTGCCCGGCGAGTTCAAGGTGGTCTGGGACGAGGACACACCGATCGCCGTGTACAACATCGACGGGGATTTCTACGCCATCGAAGACACCTGCACCCATGACGGTGGTGACTTGGCCGGGGGCGAGGTGTTCGGCTTCGAGGTCGAGTGTCCCCGACATGGCGCGCGCTTCGATGTGCGTACCGGAGCGGTGACGGCACCGCCGGCGGTCGAGCCGATTGCGAGCTTTCCGGTCAAGGTCGAAGACGGCCACGTGTGGACGCGCGACAACCGCTTCGACTGAGTCCTCTGCCAAGGTGCGCGTCTACCGTTGAAGACGAATCAAAGCCAGTTCGCCGCCGCCTTCGATCAGGGCTCGCGACTGTGCGCGAATGCGTATCCAGGCCGCGTCCCCGGTTGCCAGTTCCAGTTGCTCGGTATCCGCGGTCAAACGGCATGAACCGGCCACCACGACGATGAACCAGACGTGGCCCTGGCTCGGCAGCAGGATCATGGAGTCAAGCAGTGGTCGCAGCATCAGTGCGCCTTCGGTGTGCTCACGCAGCATGAGGTTGATGGCGCGACCGGGCCCGTCGGGCAGGTGGCAACGGCACTCTCGCGCGCCGTCGAAATGCAGTACCTCAAGACGTTGAGCGCTCAGGCGATCGTTGTCATCAAAGTGAAGGTCGATCGCGCCATCCAGAGGTGCCAGTTGCCGGTGCACGCCCGGAAGGACGGAGAACGCCGCGTCGCGCTCCACGTCGGCGATGCTGATGCGCCAACGCCAGTGCTCGCGATCGGGTCCGGCCGCCAACTCGCGGGTGCGACCATCTCCGTTGGCCCAGGCCTGTGATCGGAAGCTGTCTGCGGGGATGCGTTCAATCATGCGCATGAGGGAGTTTGCCGTGAGGGCGGAACGCCACGGTCATGCGCGTCAGTGCACCGGAGGATAGTAGGCGTACACATGGCAGGTGGAGCCGAGAAACTCGGTGTCGCTGATGCATTTTCCACCCAGGCGTTCGGCCACGCGGCAGGAAATGTCGTTGCCATGGCGGATCATGCTGACCACGCGCGGCAGGTGCAGGTTTTGCCAGGCAAAGCGCAGTGCCGCCGCGCCGGCTTCGGTGGCGTAGCCGTGGTGGCGCTGGTCCGGACTCAGCATCCAGCCCAGCTCGACATCCGGCCAGCCTTCCGGGCGCATCAGACCGACACGTCCGACGAAGCTCCGGTCCAGACGGCTTTCCACCGCCCACATGCCGAAGCCGCGCAGTTGCCAGTGCCCCAGCAACATGGCCATGGAGCGCCAGGCGTTCATGCGGTCGAGTGCATGCCCGTCGCCAACCCAGCGGGTGCAGGCGGGGTCGGCCAGCATCAGGGCGTAGCGGTCAAAGTGCCGTTCGGACAAGGCGGTCAGGCGCAGGCGGCGGGTTTCGATCTGGGGTATTTCGGACATGACGTGAAAACGCCGCCCGGGCAAGCCGGGCGGCAGATTGGGCTGTTGTTTGCAGCCCCATTTTCCCACTGCCGGGCCCGACGTTAAACCCTGGCCTCGTCGCCGCGCGCGTGGTATAGGCCAATCAACCAGCTGATTCGGGGTTCACGGACGCCGACAGCACGCGACATTCGTACCGCTGCGGCGGGCAGGATGCCTGCCGCAGAGGGAGGGATGCCTTGAGCGCTCTACTTGCCGTCGTCATGTTTGGCGGACTTGCCCGGATGCCCCGACAAGCGGATGGCGTCATGATTGTGCGCCAGCGTGGTCGGCCCAATGCCCTTGACGTGACTCAGCGCCTTGACGCTTTTGAACGGGCCGTGCGCCTTGCGATAGGCAACGATGGCCTTGGCCTTGGTCATGCCGACGCCGTCCAGTGACTTGGCGATGGTGGTGGCGCTGGCCCGGTTGATGTTGACGGGCGTGGCGGCCAGTACCGGAAGGCAGAAGGCAAGGCCGAGCGCCAGTGCAGTGAGTTTGCGGATCATGTGATGTCTCCCTGATGGATGGTGGTGCGACGCCGGGAGTTCGACTGGCTCCGGTGCGCCGCATTGCCAGTGTCGGCAGGTGCAAGCGCCATGACAGCAGGGCAAACCCATCGCGGGATGTACGCATGACCACGTGCGAGACGTGCGACAAATCCGACGCGCATGTGGGTGCCTTCCGAAGGAAACGCATATGGCCTGCTAGAATGGGTCCTTTCCATTGCAAGCCGAGGCTCCCCATGGACCATGCCCGTATCCAGTCCTTTGTCGAGGGCGTGTGGGACGAGGAAATCGTTTCGCAGCTGGTCGAGTACATCAAGATCCCGAACAAGTCGCCGTTGTACGACGCCAAATGGGTCGAGCACGGCTACATGGAGCAGGCGGTCGAGCTGATGTGCAACTGGGCGCGGCCCAAGCTGGAGAACATTCCGGGTGCCACGCTTGAAGTGGTGCGTCTGGAAGGACGCACGCCGTTGATCTTCATCGAAGTGCCGGGGCAGGTCGACGACACGGTGGTGTTGTACGGGCATCTGGACAAGCAGCCGGAAATGACCGGCTGGGATGACGATCTTGGCCCGTGGAAGCCGGTCATCAAGGGCGACCGGCTGTATGGTCGCGGCGGCGCCGATGACGGTTATGCCATTTTCGGTTCGGTGACGTCGCTGCTGGCCTTGCACGAGCAGGGCGTGCCGCACGCGCGCTGCGTGGTCATGATCGAGGCCTGCGAGGAGTCCGGAAGCTACGATTTGCCGCATTACGTCGACCACCTGGCCGAGCGCATCGGCAATCCGTCGCTGGTGGTGTGCCTGGATTCGGGTTGCGCCAACTACGAGCAGCTGTGGTTGACCACGTCCCTGCGAGGCCAGCTCGGTGGCGATCTCAAGGTCGACGTGCTGACCGAAGGCGTGCATTCGGGTGATGCCTCCGGCGTCGTACCGGACAGCTTCCGCATCCTGCGCCAGCTGCTGTCGCGGCTGGAAGACGAAAACACCGGCGAGGTCCTGCCCAAGGAGCTCAAGGTCGAGGTTCCGGCCGAGCGTGTCGAGCAGGCCAAGCAATGCGCCGAGATCCTCGGCGACGAGGTCTACAGCAAATTTCCGTGGCCCGAGGGCATGAGCCCGGTCAGCGACGACACGGTCGAGCTGATCCTCAACCGCACCTGGCGCGCGCAACTGGCGATCACCGGCATCGATGGCCTGCCGCCGCTGGACAATGCCGGCAACGTGCTGCGTCCCGGTACGGCCTGCAAGATCAGCCTGCGCCTGCCGCCGACGCTGGACAACAAGGCCGCGGTCGAGTTCGTCAAAAAGACGCTGGCCGCCGATCCGCCGTATGGCTGCAAGGTCGAGGTCAACCTGGAAAAAAGCGGTAGCGGCTGGAATGCACCGGCATTGTCCCAGTGGCTGGCCGACGCGGTGTCCAACGCCTCCGAGCACTACTACGGCAAGCCGGCGGCGTACATGGGTGAGGGCGGCTCGATTCCGTTCATGGGCATGCTGGGGCAGAAATTCCCCGAAGCCCAGTTCCTCATCACCGGCGTGCTCGGGCCGCACTCCAATGCGCATGGGCCCAACGAGTTCCTGCACATCCCGACCGGCAAACGCGTGACCATGGTGGTGGCCGAAGTGCTGGCCAAGCATGGCGAGCGTGCGCAAGCGTGATGACGACCTTCTCGCTTGCCGAGCGCTGGCAATCGGTACGCGAGCGCGTGGACACGGCCTGTCGCGAGGCGGGCCGTGATCCGTCGGACGTGGATATCCTGCCGGTCAGCAAGACGTTCGGCGTCGATGTGATCCGCGAGGCGATGGCGCTCGGCCTGACCCGTTTCGGTGAAAACCGGGTGCAGGAGTTGCGCCAGAAACAGGCCGAGCTGGCCGATGCCGGCCTCGACTGGGTGATCATCGGCCATCTGCAGACCAACAAGGCCAAGGATGTGGTGCGACTGGCCGGCGAAGTGCAATCGCTGGACCGGCCGGCTCTGGCCGAAGCGCTGGATCGGCGTTTGCAACGCACCGGACGCGCCATCGACGTGCTGGTCGAGGTCAAGACCTCGCCGGAGGCGGCCAAGCACGGGTTGATACCCGAAGCGTTGCCGGCATTCCTGCGTCAGCTGCGCGGCATGGACACCTTGCGCGTGCGTGGTTTGATGACCATGGCGGTGCATTCGTCCGACCCGCAGGCCGTCCGCGCCTGTTTTCGCCACTTGCGCGAGTTGCGTGACCACGCCCGTGATGACGGGTTCGACTTGCCGCGCCTGTCGATGGGCATGAGTGGCGACTTCGCGCTGGCCATCGCCGAGGGCGCCACCGAGGTGCGCATCGGCCGGGCCATCTTTGGCGAGCGCACGACGATTTAACCTAATTCCAACTCACGCGCCGCGACCGCTTGTTATGGTGGCGCAATATCACGGTCGTCGCAGCGCCGGGCGACCCTTTTTCATCACGCCCGACGGATTGCCTCGCATGGTACCGAGACGACTGACAAGTGCGGCCATTGCCGCCGCAACCTGCCTGTTCGCAACGACCGCGCTGGCCGCGGTACCGGCACCAACCGCCATGCCTTCGCCGACTCCGGCGTTGATGTCGTCGGGCCGCATGGCGCTGACGGCCACCAAGGCCGCGGCGGCACCGAAGATGAGCCGCGCGGCCGCCGTCGACATGTTGCTGACCATGGCCTGGACCATGCGCGACATTCCCTACAAATGGGGTGGACATGCGCCCAGCACCGGTTTCGACTGCAGTGGCCTGGTGCGTTACGTGTACCGGCATGCGCTGGGTCTGGACTTGCCGCATCGCGCGCGTTTGCAATACCAGATGGGCGAGAACGTGGCGCGTGACGATCTCAAGCCGGGCGATCTGGTGTTTTTCCGCACCGAGGGCAGTCACGTGTCGCACGTCGGCATTTACCTGGACAACGGCCGTTTCCTGGATGCGCCAAGCTCGGGCGAGGTGGTTCAGGTGGACAGTCTCGACAATCCGTACTGGTCGCGTCATTACGTCGGGGCGCGGCGCTTCAGCGACATCGTCAAGGGCTGATCGTCGCGCCTTGAAACTTGTCGCGGTCGGACGCATCCAACCTGAACCCGTTGGCGTCGTCGGTTACGCTGGCATCCGTTCTCCGCGACAGTCATTGCCATGCCCTTCAACTTGCCCCCCGTTACGCGTGCACTGCTGATCGCCAATGTGGCGGTCTACTTGTTGCAGCAGTTGTTCCCGCTGGTGATCACGGCCCTGTTCGCTTTGTGGCCATGGGGGACGGCGGGCATCGGTGCCACGCCGCACGGCACGGTCGAAGTCGGCTTTCATGTCTGGCAGCTGGTCACTTACGGGTTCATGCATGGCAGCATCACCCACATTGCCTTCAACATGTTTGCGCTGTGGATGTTCGGCGGCCCCATCGAGCGCCTGTTCGGGCAGCGCGAGTTCCTGATTTATTACTTCACGTGCGTGATCGTGGCCGGCCTTTGCCACGAGTTGGTGGTGCAGTTTTTCACCCATGGCACGGCCTACACGATTGGCGCATCCGGCGGCGTGTTCGGCTTGCTGCTGGCCTTCGGCATGATGTTTCCGCACGAGCGCATCATGCTCATCATTCCGCCGATTCCGATGCCGGCCTGGGTGTTCGTGACCGGGTACGGCGTGCTGGAGCTGGTGCTGGGCCTGATGGGAGCCGAATCCAACGTCGCGCATTTCGCGCATCTGGGCGGCATGCTGGGTGGTTTCCTGCTGATCGAATACTGGCGCGGCAAGTTTCCGTTCAAACCGCGCCGACGCCTCATGCGTTGAGCATGCGGCGACGAGAGCGGGCAATACCCGCTCCCGTCACCAGCACTTCATGCATCAGGCGCCAGCCTTCGGCTTGAAGATCAATCGGTAAATCCACAACAGGATGATGGCGCCGATGATGCCGAAGATCAGCCCCCAGAAACCGCCCACGCCAGCGCCTGCAGCCGTGGCGCCGACGCCCACGCCGAAGACGGCTTTGGCGATGAAGCCGCCGATGAACGAGCCGATGATGCCGATGATGGCGGTGACGATGAAACCGCCGGGATCCTTGCCGGGCATGATCCATTTGGCAATGATGCCGATGACAAGACCGATGATGAAAACCCAGAGCCAGTGCAACATGCGTACCTCCAAGCGGTTCCCCCTTTGTCCGCATCGGGCGAACGGCTCCATCATGCGCCGGTCGCCATGCGTTTGGCTACTGCATATGCATGATGGCGCCCACATTGCGTGTGGTAAAATTACCGGCTGGTATCCCTCATTCCCACACCAGCGAGAGTGTCATGCCCGAGCTCGCCCAGCGCATGGGTCGCGCCAAGCCCAGTACCATCATGGCCATCGCCACCCTTGCCCGGCGCCTGAAGGCCGAGGGTCGCGACATCATCAGCTTTTCCATTGGCGTGCCCAATTTCCTGCCGGGCCCGCATGTTTACGACGCGGTGCGCACCGCGCTCGACCATGATTCGGGGCAGTATGGCTCCAATCGCGGTGCCGATGCCTTGCTGGATGCGTTTCTCCGGCATATCGAAGGCATCGGCCTTGCCGGCTACACGCGTGCCAACTGCGTGGCGGGCATCGGCGCCAAACAGACGCTCTACACGCTGGCCGAAGCCCTGCTCGACGAGGGCGACGAGATCGTCTTTCCGACGCCGTACTGGACCACCTACATGGATATCGCGCGGATTGTCGGTGCCCGCGCCACCACCTTGCCGTGTCCGCCGGAGCAGCATTACAAGCTGACACCGCCGCAACTGGACCGGGCGCTGGCCAGCAAGCCGAAGGTGTTCCTGTTCAACAACCCGTCCAACCCGACCGGCATGGTCTACACCAGGGACGAAATCGCCGCGCTGGCCGACGTGCTGGTGAAGCATCCGGACACCTGGATCATCACCGACGACATCTACAATCGCATGGTGTTCGACTGTGTCGGTTACCACAATTTCCTGCACGCGCGCCCGGAATTGCGCGAGCGTCTGATTTTCGTCGATTCGCTGTCCAAGACCTACGGCATGCCGGGTTGGCGTGTGGGTCTGGCGGCGGCACCGGAGGTGGTGGCCAACGCCGTGGTCACGCTCAACTCCAACCACATCACCAATGTGCCCGAAGTGATCACCGCGGCAGCGGTGGCGGCGTTGTCCGGCCCGCAGGATGTGCCCGAGGCGCGTTGCAAGGAGTTCGCCGCGCGCCGTGATCAGGTGGTGGCTGCGCTCAACGCCATCGACGGCGTGACCTGTCCGCTGCCGCAGGGTGCGTTCTATGCATTTCCCGATGTGTCGTGCGCTTTCGGCAAGCGCCACGGTGACCGCGTCATTGCCGACGACGTCGAGCTGTGCAAGGCGTTGCTCGACATCAAGGACGTGGCCTGCGTTCCCGGTTCGGCCTTTGGCGAGCCGCACAGCCTGCGCATCAGCTACACCTGCCCGGCCGACCAGCTGGAACCGGGGCTGGCACGTATCCAGGCATTCTTCGCCGAGTTGACCTGAAAACCGGACGTGCCGGGCGCCTTTGGCGCGGGCGATGTCCATCCATCCATTTCCACGGAGCAAATCCCATGAAAGCACCAGTTCGAGTTGCAGTGACCGGCGCAGCCGGCAATATCGGTTACGCGTTGCTGTTTCGCATCGCCGCCGGCGACATGCTCGGCAAGGACCAGCCGGTCATCCTGCAGTTGCTGGAAATCACCCCCGCGCTGGATGCCCTGAAGGGCGTGGTGATGGAACTCAACGACTGCGCCTTCCCGCTGCTGGCCGACGTGGTCGCCACCGACGATGCCAATGTCGCCTTCAAGGACACCGATTACGCGCTGCTGGTCGGCGCACGCCCGCGTGGTCCGGGCATGGAGCGCAAGGACCTGCTGTCGGCCAACGGTGCCATTTTCGGCCCGCTGGGCAAGGCCATGAATGCGCATTCGAGCCGTGACGTCAAGGTGCTGGTGGTCGGCAATCCGGCCAACACCAATGCCCTGATCGCGCAGGCCAACGCGCCGGATCTGGATCCGAAGAACTTCACCGCCATGGTGCGCCTGGACCACAACCGCGGCGTGAGCCAGCTGGCCGAAAAGACCGGCAAGCACAACACCGACATCAAGAACATGATCATCTGGGGCAACCACAGTTCGACCCAGTATCCGGACCTGCACCACACCACGGTCGACGGCAAGAAGGCGCTGGATCTGGTCGACCAGGCCTGGTACGAAGGCGAGTACATCCCCACCGTGCAAAAGCGCGGCGCGGCCATCATCAAGGCGCGCGGTGCCTCCAGCGCCGCCTCGGCCGCCGCGGCCGCCATCGACCACATGCACTCCTGGGTGCTGGGCACGCCCGAGGGCGAGTGGACCTCGATGGGCATTCCCGCCGATGGCAGCTACGACATCGAGCCGGGCGTCATCTACGGCTACCCGGTGACCTGCAAGGACGGCAAGTACGAGATCGTGCAGGGCCTGGACATCAGCGACTTCTCGCGCGAGCGCATGGATGCCACCCGCCAGGAGCTGGGTGAAGAGCGTGCCGCCGTGGAAGACCTGCTCGGCAAGTAAACAGCGTGTGATGTCATCGTGAATGCAAGCGGGCGGCCTTGAGCCGCCCGCTTTTTGTTTGCTCCTTGGCGATGTTGCGGGGGTGTGCAAACACGTGTTTGCGTTGGCTAACCCGAACGTACTATTCACAGTCCGTGCCGGTTTGGATAGAAATGAAGGCGACATACTTGCGCGAACCGCGCATTCCCTTCGTCCACGTTCGGCCAGTTTCATGCAAACACCATTGCCGCAGACCGCATCCTTTCGCACGCGCAAACCGCTGTACCGGCAGCTGTACTTCCAGGTGCTGGCCGCGATCGTGATCGGTGTGGTGCTTGGCTACTTCTGGCCAGGCTTTGCGCAGTCGCTCAAGCCGCTTGGCGATGCATTCATCAAGCTGGTCAAGATGATCATCGCGCCGGTCATTTTCCTGACCGTGGTCAACGGCATTGCCGGCATGTCCAGCATGCGCTCGGTCGGGCGCGTGATGATCAAGGCGATGGCCTACTTTTTGACCTTGTCCACGCTGGCGTTGTGCATCGGCCTGGCGATCGCGCACCTGGTCGAGCCGGGTGCCGGATTGAATATCGACCCCGCCACGCTCGATGCCGGTGCCGTCGGGCAGTATGCGGGCCAAGCGCACGCCATGACCGTGTCCGGGTTCCTCATGGATATCATCCCGGCCACTCTGTTGGATGCGTTTGTTTCCGGAAACATCCTGCAGGTCCTGTTCGTGGCGGTGCTGTTCGGCATTTCGCTGGCGGCCGTGGGCGAACCGGCACGCCCGGTTACGCAATTTTTCGATGCGTTGACGCGGCCGGTTTTCCATCTGGTGAACATGTTGATGCGCATGGCGCCGATTGGTGCGCTTGGTGCGATCGCTTTCACCATCGGACGCTACGGCGTCGACACGCTGGCCAGCCTTGCGTGGCTGGTGGGCACGTTCTATCTGACCGCTGCCTTGTTCATCGTGGTGGTGCTGGGCCTGGTGTCATGGTTCAACGGCTTTTCGATCCTGTCGCTGTTGCGCTATCTGAAAGCCGAGCTGCTGCTGGTGGTGGGAACTTCCTCGTCGGAGGCGGCGCTGCCTTCGTTGATGGAAAAGATGGAGAAGGCCGGTTGCGGCAAATCGGTCGTGGGTCTGGTCGTGCCGGCCGGTTACTCGTTCAACCTCGATGGCACCAACATCTACATGACGCTGGCGGCGCTGTTCATCGCGCAGGCCACCAACGTCGATCTTTCGCTCGGCGAAGAGCTGGCGTTGCTGCTGGTGGCGATGATCAGTTCCAAGGGCGCGGCAGGCGTTACCGGCGCGGGATTCGTGACGCTGGCGGCCACGTTGACGGTGGTGCCGACCGTGCCGGTGGCTGGCCTGGCGCTCATTCTCGGCGTCGATCGCTTCATGAGCGAATGCCGTTCGATCACCAACTTTGTCGGCAATGCGGTGGCGACAGTAGTGGTGTCGCGCTGGGAAGGTCAGCTTGATCGCGATCGGTTGCGCACGACGCTTTCCACCGGCGTGCCGAAATCAACAAAGGCCGTGGTTCTGACTGACGGGACTGCAAGTGACCCGATTTACGCAAACGACAGCACGGGGGACATTCGATGAAAAAGCACGTTTGTACGTGGTTTGCACTGGTGGCGATGGTGCTCACCTTCGCGGCCCAGGCGCAAAACGCCAACTTCATGGCCAAGGGGCAGACCATCGACCTGTGGCCGGGAGCGCCGCCGGCCGGCAGCGGGCAGGCGCCCGCCGGGCGCGAGCGTGTCTGGCGGACCGGTTCCGGTGTCGGCGCGGTGTCCAACATCAGCACACCGCGAATGGTGGTGTTCCGTCCGGACGACCCCAACGGCACCGCGATCGTGATCATGGGCGGCGGTGGTTACTTCCGCATTGGCATCGGACACGAGTCCGTGCCGACTGCCAAGTGGCTGCTGTCGCTGGGCGTGACACCCGTGATCCTGTACTACCGTCTGCCGGCGGATGGCTGGGCGCCGGTGGCACCGTTCCAGGATGGGCAGCGCGCCGTGCGCCTGTTGCGGGCCAGGGCCGATGAGCTGGGCATCAATCCGCAGCGCATCGGCGTGCTTGGCTTTTCGGCCGGCGGCAATCTGGCGGGCATTGTCGAGACGCGTTTCAAGCATGATTTCTATGCGCCGGTGGACGCTGCCGACAGCCAGTCGTCACGGCCTGATTTTGCCGCCCTGTTGTATCCCGTGTCGTCGCTGAAGCCGCCCTTCGACACCACGCGGACGCGACGCGAGCTGTTGCCACAGGACAATGCGGAAACGGCGTACACGGTGCAAGACCATGTGACGAGCCGGACGCCGCCGACCTTCATTGCGCATGCCGCCGATGACCCGATTGTTGCGGTGCAAGCCAGTCGCCTTCTGTACAAGGTGTTGCGCGAACACGATGTGCCGGCCCAGTTGCATGTGTTTCCACACGGCGGGCATGGCTGGGGACTCGGCATGCCGGGAACGGCGGTGGGCCAGTGGCCGCTGTTGTTCGCCGATTGGCTGGCCAAGCATGGCTGGCTGACGTCCGCGAAATCGGCTTCGACATCATCCGCGCAGTCCGCGGCCAACTGAGTGGGCGGGACGGGCAGTGCCTGTCCCGCATCCGGGGAAAACATCATGAATCGAGCGAAACGCATTCTTTCTGTTGCCGTGCTGGCGGCACTCATGGGCGTGTCGACACCGTCGCTGGCCGGCGACCAGGTTGCCGACCAGAAGCTGCTGGAGTTGATCAAGCAGCAGGCGGCACAAATCCAGCAACTCAAGCAGCGCGTGTCCGCGCTGGAAACACGCCGTCACGAAACGAGTACTCGCTCTGATGTCGTGGCGACGAACAAAGTCGCTGCGCCAAACACGGACGGCCGAAGCGCGGCGAGCCTCGAGGCGCTGCGAACGGCACAACTGAGTGCGCATGCCGAGACCACCGGATCAGTCGAGTGGGGCAAGTATGGTGCCGCCGGTCCGACCTTCAGCAGCAGCGACGGTTTCTTCACGTTTCGGCCCCGGGGTCGCCTGATGGAGGACTTCACCACGACGTGGG
>DASSKC010000151.1:0-2927 GCA_035690885.1 Oleiagrimonas sp.
CATGCAACGCGCGCGCCGTGGACCGCGGGCGTTCCGCCCGCATGCGGACAGGATGTCCGCGGTCCGATCAGGCCTTGGCCAGCGCTTCGAGCACGGGCGCCGCTTGATCGTCGCGGCCCAGCGCGGCCGCCACGGCGGCGACGCGTTCACGCAAGATCGCATGATCGCTGCCGCACACGGTGGCATGTCCGACCTTGCGCCCGGCACGCGGATCCTTGCCGTAATCGTGCCAATGCGCGTCGTCGACACCCAGGAATGCCCGCACGTCGGGCAGCTCGCCGATCCAGTTGAACATCACGCTGGGACACCGTGCCCGGGTATCACCCAGCGGCAGACCGAGCACCGCGCGGACGTGGTTCTCGAACTGGCTGGTGACCGCACCGTCAATGGTCCAGTGACCGGAATTGTGCATGCGTGGCGCCATCTCGTTGCCTTTGAGGTCGCCATCGACGACGAACAATTCCAGCGCGAACACGCCCACGTAATCAAGTTTTTCGGCCAGATGCCGCGCATGCTCGAAAGCCTTGCCCTCAAGCGCCTGCGCGCCCGGCGCCGGCGCCAGGCTCATCGACAGGATACCGTCGACATGCCAGTTCTGCGTCAACGGCCAGGCACGGAACTCGCCGTCACGACCACGCACGGCGACCACCGACACCTCGCGCTCGAACGGCACGAATGACTCCAGGATCAGACCATACTGCGCCGCCGGCTCGCCCAGGGCGTCCCACGCCGCATCCGCATCAGCCTCGCTTTTCAGGCGGAACTGGCCCTTGCCGTCGTAGCCCATGCGCCGGGTCTTGAGGATCGCCGGCGCGCCGATCTCGGCCAGCGCGCGCTCAAGATCCTCACGCGTATCCACTTGCATGAAATCCGCGGTCGGCAGGCCGATGGCGTTGAATGTGGTCTTTTCGGCCATGCGGTCCTGGGCCACGGCCAGGGCATCCGGGTTGGGCGCCACGCGCGTACGCGCGCTCAGCCAGCGCGCGGTGTCCGCCGGCACGTTCTCGAAGTCGAACGTGGCCACGTCGACCTGGTCGGCAAACGCGCCAAGCTTGTCGTGGTCATCCCAGCTGCAAGCGGTAACCGGGGCGGCCTGCGCGGCGCATACATCGGCCTTGCCGTCGACCACGTGAAAATTGACTCCCAGCGGCACACCGGCCACCGCCAGCATGCGTGCCAGCTGACCGCCACCAAGAACTCCCACAACCGATTGCTTGCGACTCATGCCGGCTCCCTCGGGTCATCGTGATCAAGAACATTCTGCGTCTGTTCGGCGCGAAACGCCTCCAGCGCGCTGGCCACGGCCGGATCGCCAATCCCCAGGATCGAGGCGGCGAACAGCGCGGCATTGATGGCGCCGGACCGGCCAATCGCCAACGTGCCGACCGGGATGCCGGCAGGCATCTGGGCGATGGAAAGCAGCGAGTCCATGCCGTTGAGCGCCTTCGATTGCACCGGCACGCCCAATACCGGCACCCGCGTCTTGGCTGCCAGCATGCCCGGCAGATGTGCCGCGCCACCGGCACCGGCGACAATGACGTTGATGCCGCGCTCGACCGCCTGTTCGGCGTACTCGAAAAGCACGTCGGGCGTGCGATGCGCCGATACCACGCGCACCTCGTGGGCGACGCCGAGGCGTTTCAGCGTGTCCGCCGCATGCTGCATGGTGTCCCAGTCAGAGCGCGACCCCATCACGACGCCGACACGCGGCTTTTCCTTGCTCGAATTCATGGCCGTTCCGGCAAAAAAGGGCTATTGTAAGCCGATGGACAAACGCCTGCTCGACATCCTGTGCTGCCCCGTCAACAAGACCCCGTTGCGACTGCTGCGGCGCGACGAACTCAAGCAACTCAACCAGGCCATTGCCGATGGTGGCGTGGACACGGTCGCCGGCGAGCGCGTGTCCGAGGCGCTGGACGCCGGTCTGATCACCACCGACGCCAGGGTGATCTACCGAATCGAGGACGATATCCCGGTGCTGCTTCCCGAGGACGGCATCGGCACCACGCAGCTGAACGAATTCCCGACCGCGCAGGCGTGACACGCGCACGACGTGATTGCGGTCACGTTTTGCCATCCGTACGGCGCGACAATAGGGCTTGGCGCCCACTTCCGCCGCCGTCTGCCGAGGACCGGTCATGAGCACCGCGAACGACCCCACCAACATCGTCGATTTCGGCTCGCACCAGGACCCCCGCAACGAACGCGTGGGCAACCTGCTGGAACGCGTGTGCGACACCGCCAGCGAGCAGCTGAAGACGCTCGGCAACGGCATGTTCGAGCGCGTCGACGATGCCTTGTTCGACCTGGCCGAGAAGGCCGAGAACAACGCCGTGCAGACCCAGTATTTCGACGGCATGCGCGAAGTGCGCAAAAAGCGTGCGCTGGTCGAACGCCGCTTCCTCGAATGCATCCGTCAAAACCTTTCCGACATGGCCACCGGCCGCCAGCCACCGCAAGCGGACATGACGCCTGCGGCAGCGGCGCATGGCGAGTTGTCACTGGTCGGCGACAGCGAACTGGAAGAGTCACTGGCCATTGCCAGCATGACCAGCAAGGCCCAGGGGCGGCTTGCGCGTCCCTTGTACGCGGTCAACCAACGCCTGTCGGTGATCTGCGGCGGCAACAAGATCACCGATGCCGGCAACCCGATCGGTCCGGGCATGCTGTGCAGCGCCTTCCGCACGGCCATGCGCGAACTTGACGTGGAAACGCGCGTCAAGCTGATCATCTACAAGTTGTTCGACCGCTACGTGATGGCGGGGCTGGACACCTTGTACGACACCCTGAACACGGCGCTGGCGCAGGCCGGCGTGCTGCCACGGCTGCGTCACGAGGTTCCGGGTCAACGCCCGGGTACCGCGCCGCCACGTGGCCAGGTCGGCAGCAATGCCATTGCCGCCGAAGACGCGGCATCGACGGACCAG
>DASSKC010000152.1:0-16534 GCA_035690885.1 Oleiagrimonas sp.
CGCCGGTATCATGGGCGGTCTGTTCACCGTTGACCTTGCACATGGCCGAGTCTTTTCGTTTTGCCCTGGTCCAGGATGACTTCCCCGTGGGCGCCGTTGCCGCCAATGCCGACAAGGTGCGCGCGCGGATGCGCGAAGCCGGTGCGGCGGGCGCGAGTGTGGTCGCCTTTCCCGAGTTGACCCTCAGTGGCTACCCGCCCGAAGACCTGCTGCTGCGCCCCAGCTTTCTGGATGCGTGCGAGCACGAGCTGGCTGCTCTGGCCGCCGATACGGACGGTCAGGCGGCCGTGCTGGGCGTTCCGCATCGGCATGCCGATGGCACGCTGCGCAACAGCGCCGCGTTGTTGCTCGGCGGGCGCGTGGACGCGTGGGCACACAAACAGGTGCTGCCCAATTATGCGGTGTTCGACGAAAAGCGCTATTTCGAAGCCGCAGAAGACACCTGCGTGGTCGATGCCAAGGGTGTGCGTCTGGCGGTCCTGGTGTGCGAGGACATTTGGGATGACGCGCCGGTGGCGCAGGCCGCACGCGACGGTGCCGAGCTGATTCTGGTCATCAACGCCTCGCCGTGGGATGTCACCAAACAGGCCCAGCGCGAGGCCTTGCTGACGCGGCATGCGCGCGCAAGCGGTTGTGCCATCGCCTATGTCAATCTGGTCGGTGGTCAGGACGATTTGCTGTTTGACGGCAGCTCCATGCTGGTCAATCCCGACGGCAGCGTCGTGGCACGCGCGCCGGCATTCACCGATGCCATGTTGATGTGCGAGTTCGATGCAGCCACGCGCACCCTGCGTGCCGACGGCTGGCCACCATTGCCGGATGCGGCACCCGAAGCGGTGCTGTATGCCGCGCTGACCCGCGGCATCACCGATTATGTCGGCAAGAATGGTTTTCGTGACGTGCTGCTGGGGCTTTCCGGCGGCATTGACTCGGCGTTGACCTTGGCGCTGGCGGTCGATGCGCTGGGTGCCGAACACGTCACGGCCGTGATGCTGCCGTCGCGCTACACCTCCGAGATCTCGCTCGATGGCGCGCGCGAGCAGGCCGAGGCGCTGGGCGTGGACTACCACGTGCTCGCCATCGAGGACACGTTCGAGGCCATGCTGGGTACGTTGACGCCAGCCTTTGCCGGCAAGAATCCTGACACCACCGAGGAAAACCTGCAGGCACGCATCCGCGGCGCCATGCTGATGGCACTCAGCAACAAGCACGGCAAATTGCTGCTGGCCACCGGCAACAAGAGCGAGATGGCGGTCGGTTACGCCACGCTGTATGGCGACATGTGCGGGGCCTACGCGCCACTCAAGGATGTGTACAAGACGCGCGTGTACGGGTTGGCGCGGTGGCGCACCGGGCCGGGAATGGGGAGCCGTGACGCCGAGGCCATTCCGCAGGCGGTGATCGAGCGTCCGCCGTCGGCCGAGCTGCGCGCCGACCAGACCGACCAGGATTCACTGCCACCTTACGACGAGCTCGATGTGATCCTCGAAGCCTTCATCGAGGACGAAAAATCCCAGGCCGACATCATCGCCGACGGCCATGATGCCGAGACGGTGCATCGCATCGTGCGCCTGGTCCTGCTCAACGAGTTCAAGCGCCGCCAGGCCGCGCCCGGCCCCAAGGTGACCCGCCGCGCGTTCGGCCGCGAGCGCCGCTACCCGATCAGCTCCGGCTGGCGCTGAAAACCGACTTGTGCGGAAGACAATGCAGGAGCGCGCAGGTCGGGTTGGCTTCATCAACCCGACGTGGTTCGGCGCGATACGGCCCCGATGCCTGCAGCCAGACGACCGTGTGCCTCAGTGATGCCCCGAGAACGGAATCATGCGCCGCAGCGTCGAGGCCGAATGCGGCCAGTCCGGGTCGCTCAGGTACGGGTGATCGGGGTAGTTGAGTTTGAGCACCGCCAGCGACTGCTTGGCCAGCTTCGGCATTTTCAGCAACTTGTAGCATTGCGCCAGGATGGCCAGCGCATCACCGGTCTGCGGTGCCTGCTGATAATGCTGGATCACGTACTTGGCGCGGTGCGCGGCGGCGATGTAGGCACGCGTGCGCAGGTAGTACTCGGCCACGTTGATCTCGAACTGGGCCAGGCCGTTGCGCAGGTAGATCATGCGCTGGCGGGCGTCGGCCGCGTACTTGCTGTCCGGAAAGCGGCGCGTGAGCTTGCTGAAATCGTCGAACGATTCCAGCCGGTAGCCCTGGTCGTGGCGCGAGCGCGCGTCGCGCCCGAAGATCTCCTGCGCAAAGTGCCCGGAGCGGCCGAAATTGATCAGACCGCGCAAATAGTACGCATAGGCAATATGCTTGTGCGCCGGATAGGTCTTGATGAAGCGGTTGATGGTCGAGTAGGCGTCGTCGGGCTTGCCGTCCTTGTACTGCGCGTAGGCCAGCTCGATCTGCGCCTCCTGGTTGTATTTTCCGAACGGAAAGCGCGCGATCAGCCGTTTGTAAGCCTTGGCTGCGGCCATGTAGGAGCCGTTTTGCAGGTCGGTGTGGGCGACGTTGTACAGCTTCTCGACTGGCAGCTTGTTGAGGTTGGGCCTGCCCTTGAAGACAGAGCATGACGCCAGGGCAAAGACCACGGCGGCGATGCAAAACAGTTTGATAACGCGCATAGGAAGAGTAGGCATGCTGATTGGGCGAACGGGCATGATAGCCGAAACCGGCCGCCGGACATGGGGTCGGACATGAGTGGTGTCCGGCACGAGGCCAAGGTACCCGTGGCGCTGGCTGGACAACGCTTGGATCGGGTATTGGCGCAAATGTTCCCCGATTACTCGCGTTCGCGGCTGTCGACGTGGATCAAGACCGGCCGCGTGCACGTTGATGGTGCCGCCGCGGTGCCGCGCCAGAGCGTGCACGGTGGCGAAATCATCGACCTCAAGGCCGAGCTGGAACCGGAGGTGGCGTTGCGGCCGCAGGCCATGGATCTGGACATCCGCTACGAGGATGACGATCTGCTGGTGTTGGTCAAGCCGGCCGGTCTGGTCGTGCATCCCGGCGCAGGCAATCCCGACGGTACTTTGCTGAACGGCTTGCTGGCCCATGATGCGGAGCTGGTCAATCTGCCACGCGCGGGCATCGTGCATCGCCTCGACAAGGACACCTCGGGGCTGATGGTGGTGGCGCGCTCGCTGGCCGCGCATACGGCATTGGTGGCCATGCTCTCGCGACACGATGTGGCGCGGCAGTACGAGGCCGTGGTCAAGGGCGCCCTGATCGCCGGCGACACGGTGAATGCCCCGTTAGGCCGGCATCCGCGCGATCGCATTCGGCAGGCGGTACGCGAAGGCGGTGGCGGCAAGCATGCGGTCACCCACTATCGGCTGCGCGAGCGTTTTCGCGCGCACAGCCTGATCCAGTGCAATCTGGAAACCGGCCGCACCCATCAGATCCGGGTGCACATGGCGCACGCGGGCCACGGACTGGTCGGCGACCCGCTGTACGGCGGCGGCTTGAAGCTGCCGCGCGCCGCCAGTCCCGAGCTGGCTGTCGCGCTGCGCGGTTTCCAGCGTCAGGCATTGCATGCCGAGCGGCTGGCATTCACGCATCCGGTGAGCGGCGAAGCCATGGCGTTTGCTGCCGATCGTCCCGCGGACATGGATGCGCTGGTCGCCACATTGCGCGCCGACACAGCCGACGTTGATGGGGTAGGCTGACCGACCCGTTCGCCAACCTGATTTCGCCATGTCCGAACCCTGGCTGTTTCCCGACTGGCCGGTACCGGCATCGGTCCATGCCGCGGTCACCACGCGGCTGGGGCCGGGCGTGTCGGCGGCGCCCTACGACCGGCTCAACCTGGGGCTGCATACCGGCGATGACGCCGAGGCGGTGCACAGCAATCGTCAGGCCGTGCGCCATGCTCTGGCCTTGCCGTCGGCCCCGCGCTGGCTGCAACAAGTGCACGGGGTCCGTGTGGCCGAGCTGGGGCCGCTGCCGAACGAGCAGGCCCCCGAGGCCGATGCCGCGGTCTCGCGCATTCCCGGGACCGTGCTTGCAATCATGACCGCCGATTGTCTGCCGGTGCTGTTTTGCGCCGACGATGGTCGCGAGATCGGCGCGGCGCATGCGGGCTGGCGCGGTCTGGCAGGCGGCGTGCTGGAGGCGACGGTGGCCGCGATGGCCACATCGCCAAGCCATCTGCTGGCGTGGCTGGGGCCGTGCATCGGCGCAGCGTCCTACGAGGTCGGCGAACAAGTGCGTCAGGCATTCGTGGACACGGATAAGCAAGCGGCAAGCGCGTTCGTGGCGACACGCCGCGGGCACTGGCACGCCGATCTGGCACAACTGGCGCGGCAACGTTTGCGCGCTGCCGGCGTGGAGCGGATCGGAGGGGGCGGTTTCGACACGTTTTCCGACACGCGGCTGTATTCCTACCGCCGTGATGGCGCACGCAGCGGCCGTTTCGCCAGCCTGATCTGGCTCGCGCGTCCTGCGCGGCGCTGACGTTTTCCATGCGGCAGAGCTTGTCCGTCAGGCGTCGAGCGTGTCCAGGAAGCGCTGCCGCCATTCGGCCACGTCGTGTGGCTCTAGCACGTCCATCATGGAGCGCCAGCGCTGGCAGCGTTCATCCAGCGGCATCGCCAGCGCCCGCGCCAGAGCCTCGGCCATGTCGTCCTCGTCGTGCGGGTTGACCAGCAATGCCGAATCCAGTGCCTCGGCCGCACCGGCAAAGCGTGACAGCACCAGCACGCCGGGGTCCTCCGGGTCCTGGCTGGCCACGTACTCCTTGGCCACCAGGTTCATGCCGTCGCGCAACGGCGTTACCAGACCCACACGCGCCAGCCGGTAGTAGCCGGCCAGTTTGGCGTGCGGCACGGTCTGGTTGACGTAGTGGATGGGCACCCAGTCGGGCTCGGCCAGTGCGCCGTTGATGTGGCCGGCGCGACGTTCCAGTTCCTGGCGAATCTGCCGGTACTCGGGCACGTCGCTGCGTGAGGGCGGCGCGATCTGCAGCAGGCACACCTGGCTGCGCCAGCGTTCGTTGTCGTGCAGCAGGCGGGCAAAGGCGTCAAAGCGCTGTGGCAGACCCTTGGAGTAGTCCAGGCGATCGACGCCGATGACCAGCGCGCGGTTGCCGAAGCTGTCGCGCAGGCGTTTGGTGGCGGCACTGGTGGCGGCCTTGCGCGCGGTGTCGGCGGCCAGCGCGGTGTCGATGCTGATGGGAAAGCTGTCGGCGCGAAAGCAGCGCTCGTCCGGCAGCGCAATGATGTTGTCGGCGCGAATGTCGGCGCCGATCTGGTGCTCGAAGTAGTCGCGCAGCGCATGCAGGTCCTGTTCGGTTTGCAGGCCGACCAGGTCACAGGCGGACAGCGTTTCAAACAGTTGCCGGTGATGCGGCAGCGTGGCCAGCAGCTCGGCCGCTGCCAGCGGTGTATGCAGAAAAAAACCGATGCGATTGTCGATGCCGCGCTCGCGCAACAGCGCGGCCAGCGGGATGAGGTGGTAGTCGTGGATCCACACCGTGTCATCGGGTTCGATCAACTTGGCGAGGTGCTCGGCAAACAGGCGATTGACGCGGATGTAGCCCTCGTAATTGGCGCGCTGGTAATCGACCAGGTCGGGACGGTAGTGGAACAACGGCCACAGCGAGCGGTTGGCGAAACCCTTGTAGTAGTCGTTGTAGTCGCTGCTGCTGAGGTCGATGGTGGCGCAGGTGATGCGGCCGTCATGGGTGTCGTGCACCGTGGCGGCGCTGCGCCGTGCTTGTTTGCCGCTCCAGCCAAACCAGATGCCACCACGCTCGCGCAATGCCGAGTGCAAGGCCGCGGTCAGTCCCCCGGCGCGCCCTTCGTTTGGAATGGCGACACGGTTGGAGACCACGATCAGGCGTGACATGGATTTGCCTTCGATGTGCGAGCGGACTTCCCAGAATAGGACATGCCGGTGCAGGCGGCGCTGAACAAGTTGCCTGACGGCACGTCAGCTGCCTGTCATTCCAGCGCTTGCAGGGCGTCAGCCTGTTGTTCGCGCGCCAGTGCGTTGAGCAGCTCGTCCAGGTCGCCCTGGAGGAACTCGTCCAGGCGGTACAGGGTGAGGTTGATGCGGTGGTCGGTGACCCGGCCCTGCGGGAAGTTGTAGGTGCGGATGCGCTGGCTGCGGTCGCCGGACCCGACCTGCAAACGCCGCGATGCAGCCTGTTCGGCCGCCTGTCTGGACTGTGCCTCGTCAAGCAGGCGAGCCTTCAGCAGGCTCATGGCGCGGGCGCGGTTCTTGTGTTGGCTGCGCTCGTCCTGGCACTCGACCACGGTGCCCGAGGGCAGGTGCGTGAGGCGGATCGCCGAGTCGGTCTTGTTGACGTGCTGGCCACCGGCACCGGAGGCGCGGAAGGTGTCGGTGCGGATGTCCGCCGGGTTGATGTCGATGTCCTCGATTTCGTCCATTTCCGGCAGGATGGCCACGGTCGCCGCCGAGGTGTGGATGCGTCCGCCGGACTCGGTCTCGGGCACGCGCTGCACGCGATGGGTGCCGGATTCGAACTTCAGCCACGAGTAGGCATTCATGCCTTCCACGCGCGCCACCAGTTCCTTGTAACCGCCGTGTTCGCCGGGGTTGGCGGACAGGATTTCCACCCGCCAGCGACGATGTTCGGCAAAGCGCGTGTACATGCGGAACAGGTCGCCGGCAAACAGCGCGGCCTCGTCGCCGCCGGTGCCGGCACGGATCTCCAGGTACAGGTTGGCCTCGTCGCGCGGGTCGCGCGGGATCAGGCGCAGCTTGAGCTGCTGGTCCAGTTCGGTGAGGTCGTTTTCCAGGCGCGCAACATCGTCGGCGGCCATGTCGCTCAGTTCCGGATCCTTGAGCATGAAGCGCGCCTCATCCAGCTCCAGCTGCGCCGATTGATACTTGCGCAGCACGGTCACCACCGGCTCCAGCTGGGCGTACTCACGCGACAGCTTGCGAAAGCGTGCGGCATCGGCGGCCACGTCCGGTTGCGTCAGCAGCAGGCCGACCTCCTCGTGGCGTTCGGCGAGGGCTTCGAGTTTGCGGCGGATGGATGGAGTCATGGGCTCAAGGATGGATGCTTTCGGGGCGAGGTCAAAATAACGAATGCGGCAGTCAGCCGCATTGTCTACTTGTCCTTCGGCATCGATGCCTCGTCATCCAGTCCGTACAGGCGTTCGGCGGCATGCAGCAGGTCCACGTCACCGGCCAGCGTGGCCTGGCGCAGATTGGCGCTGGGTGCATGCAGCAACTTGTTGGTCAGGGTGTGGGCGAGGAAGGCCAGGGCCTCGTCTGCCGATTTGCCATGGTCGAGCATGGCCTGGGCCTTGGCCAGCACCTGGTCGCGCTGGTCTTCGGCATGGCCGCGCAGCGACTGGATCGGGTTGTCCAGGGTCAGCGCCTGGCGCCACGCCATGTAGCGGTCCACCTGCAGGTCGATGATGGCTTCGGCCTCGCGTGCGGCGGCCTGGCGCGAGCGCAGGTTGCCGTCGATGACCGCGCGCAGGTCGTCGATGCCGTACAGAAACACGTCCTTCAGCTCGCCGACTGCCGGGTCGATGTCGCGCGGCACGGCGATGTCGACCATGAATACCGGCTTGCGACGTCGCGTCGCCGATGCCGCCTCGACCATGTCGCGTGTGAGTATGGGCTCGCGTGCGGCGGTCGAGGAGATGACGATATCCGCGTCGGCCAGGTGTTGCGGCAGGTCGGCCAATGGCACCGCATAGCCGCCATGGCGGGTGGCCAGTTCCTGCGCGTTCTCCGGCGAGCGGTTGGCCACGATCAGGCGACGCACCTGCTTGTGGGCCAAATGGCGCGCGACCAGTTCGATGGTGTCGCCGGCACCGATCAGCAGCACGCACGCTTGCTTGAGGTCGGCGAACACCTGCTCGGCCAGGCGCACGGCGGTGAACGCCACCGAGACCGAGTGCGCGCCGATGCGGGTGTCGGTGCGCACGCGTTTGGCGACCGAGAACGTGCTTTCCATCAAGCGATCCATCGGCGTGTGGAGGGCGTGGGCCTGGCGCGCCATTTGCCAGGCGTCCTTGACTTGGCCGAGGATTTGCGGCTCGCCCAGTACCATCGAGTCGAGCCCGGTGGCCACGCGATACATGTGGCGCACGGCGTCATCCTCGTCGTGCCGGTAAAGGAACGCATCCAGCCGTTGCGTGGTCAAACCGTGGTGTCGATGCAGCCATTGACGTGGCGCGGCCTCGGCACCCTCGGCCACGCCGCAATACAACTCGGTGCGGTTGCAGGTGGACAGGATCAGTGCCTCGTGCACACCCGGCTCGCGCGCCAGTTCATCCACGGCGGCGGGGGTGGCTTCCGGGTCGAAAGCCACCTGCTCGCGCAGCCCGATGGGCGCGGTGAGATGGTTGAGCCCGAGGGCGATCAGCGGCATGGGAAATGTAAGGCAGCGTGCGGGACGACGATGGATTAGTCTACGAAAGGTCGCCGCAGGCGACGCAGGTGGGTGGCGGATTGGCCGCGCCCAGTCGACAACCAAAGGTAAATTGTGCGCAGCAGACGCTTAAAATTCAAGCAACTGTGGCATTTTGTGGCGGCTGTCAGCAGCGTCGGGTTGGCGCTGGCGGCGTTGTCCGGTTGCGCCACCATGACCACCGGTTCCGGCAAACAGGCGCAGGCCGGCCCTCCGGATCGCCTGACCGTGGCCACGCCCACGACCGATCACGATGTGCTGGCGCAACTGCTGGACGCGCAGTTCGCGATTGACCACAACGATCTGGCGTCGGCAGCCAAGTCCTATGCCAGGGCGGCGGCGTTGTCCGAGGATCCGGCCGTGGCCGAGCGTGCCGCCGAGCTGGCGATAGCCACACACGACGAGGCCGGCGCGCATCAGGCCATCCGGCGTTGGGCCGAACTGGGTGCGAGCGATGTCGAGCTGGCCGGTATCCGTGCCAAGCTGGCGTTGGCGACCGGCGATACCGCCGGAGCACGCAAGCACTTGCAGGCGCTGGTCACCAGTGGCGACCAGAATGTCTGGCGCCGGTTCGGTCAGCTGCTGATGGGGGCGCGCGACCCGGCCCAGGCCGGTCAGCTGCTGAGCACGATTGCCACGCCGCAACAGCTTCCATCGGATCCGGCCGCGTGGCTGGCAATGAGCGAGATGGGGCTCAAACTTGGTCAGCATGCCTATGCACGCAAGATGGCCGATGCCGCGGTCGAGCGTTTTCATTGTGCCGATTGCTATGCCTGGTCGGCGCAACTGAAGCTCAAGGCGGGTCACGAAAAGGCCGCGCGTGCGTTGTATGCCGAAGCGGTGCGCAAGGCGCCGGAAAGCACCCGTCTGCGTCTGGGTTATGCGGCCTTGCTGGCCAAAATGGGCAACAATGCCAAAGCGGCCCGCATCCTCGCCAAGGGGTCGCAGGACGCGGCGACCTATCAGGCCCGTGTGGCGTTTGCCGCCCGTGCCAAGGACATGGATGAACTCAAGCGCATCTACGGCGATTTGCGTCAGGCGCCCGAATCGATTCGCAGCCAGAGCTATTACTTGCTGGGCCAGTTGGCCGGCATCCTCGACAAACCCGACGCGGCGCTGGACTGGTTCGACAAGGTGCCGCGCGGCAGCAAACACCGCTTCGATGCCGACTGGCGCAGCGCCGTGTTGTGGCATCAGCGCGGCAACGACGACAAGGCGCACGCGATGGCCACGCGCATGGCGATGGACTACGCCGACCACCCCAAGCAACTGCGCAAGGCCATCGAGCTCGATGCCGGCCTGTACATGGGCGAGGGCAAGTTTGCCAAGGCGGTCGACAGTTACAGCCGTGCACTCAAGGTGGCGCCGAACGACCCCGGTCTGCTGTATGGACGCGGACTGGCGTATGCCGAATCGGGCAACATCGACGCCGCCGTCGCGGATTTGCGTCACGTGTTGAAGATCAAGCCGAACGACGTCAACGCGCTGAACGCGCTCGGCTTCACGCTGGCCGATGCCGGCCGCAACCTGGACGAGGCCGAAAGCCTGATCGCGCAGGCACGCAAGGCGCGTCCGGACGATCCGGCCATTACCGATTCCTGGGGCTGGGTGCAATATCGCCTGGGCCATCTGGATGCGGCCTGCAAGGCCTTGAGCGAGGCCTGGAAGGCGCGCCAGGACCCGGAAGTCGGTGCGCATCTGGCCGAGGTGTTGTGGCAGCGCGGTGACCGGGACAAGGCGCGCCGCGTATTGGCTGCGGCACGCAAGCTGGCGCCGCACAATGCCGACTTGCAGGCCCTGGCCAAGAAGTTCGTTCCATGAGGTCGTGTCTGCGTGTCGTTCCGGCCCTTGCGCTGGTCGCGCTGCTGGCCGCTTGTGCGCCGGTGCAGATGATGGGCAACTCCGGGATGATCGCCGCGCAGGCGGCGCGTGAAAAGGTGCTGGCCGGTCGCGACCATTGGAAGCTGCGCGCGCATCTGGGTGTGTCCGATGGCGAGCACGGCGGCAGCGGCACGCTGATCTGGGAGCAGGATGGTGAGCGCTTCAGTTTCACCGTGCGTGCGCCGATCACCGGGCGCAGCTTCCGTCTGACCGGTGGTCCCGATGGAGCCAAGCTGGAGGGTCTGGATCGCGGCACCGTGCGTGGACCCGATGCGCAGACCCTGCTGGCACAGGTGCTGGGCTGGCGTGTGCCGGTCAAGCCGCTGCATGACTGGGTGCGTGGTGTGCGTGCCGGCGGCGCCGATGCCGACGCCGTGTTGCGTTTCGGCGGCAACGGCCTGCCATCGGTGCTCAAGCAGGATGGCTGGACCATCGAATATCGCGGTTGGTACACCAACACCAGTCCGGCATTGCCGCGCAAGGTGTATGCCGCGCATGGCGACTACCATGTGCGTCTTTCGATCCGCCGCTGGACGCTGCAATGAGTGCCATCAATTGACACCTTGTCCGCGGCCCACCAAAATGCGCGGCTTCCTGCCGTCGCGGTAGCGAAATTCGGCGTCAGCCGGGATAATGCCCCGGCCGGTGCCGACGAAGTGGCCGGCAAGTTTTTCTGTTGGGGCGTCGCCAAGTGGTTAAGGCACGGGGTTTTGATCCCCGCATTCGCAGGTTCGACTCCTGCCGCCCCAGCCAGCTCTGCCTTGTGCAGGGCATTTCCTGCAGCTTTGCTCAACCGGGTGCGATGAGATGAGTGCGGCGACTGATTCCAGGGGACTAGACGTGGACACGGCAGGCTTGATGCTGTTTGCGGGCAATGCCCACCACCGGCTGGCCGAAGACGTGGCGCACCGGCTTGGCGTGCCGTTGGGCAAAATCCTGGTGGGGCGTTTCAGCGACGGCGAAACCCAGGTCGAGATCGAGGAAAACGTCCGCCGACAGGAAGTGTTCGTGATCCAGCCCACGGGTGCGCCGAGTGCGGAAAACCTGATGGAGCTGCTGGTCATCACCGATGCGCTCAAGCGTGCTTCGGTCACGTCGGTGACGGCGGTGATGCCGTATTTCGGCTATGCCCGCCAGGATCGCCGCCCGCGTTCCTCGCGCGTGCCGATCACGGCCAAGCTGGCCGCAAGCATGATCAGCGCCGCCGGAGTCGATCGCGTGCTGACGGTCGATCTGCATGCCGACCAGATCCAGGGCTTTTTCGACATCCCCGTGGACAACGTCTACGCCTCGCCGGTGCTGCTGGCCGATATCTGGCGCCGACACTCCATGGACGAATTGATCGTGGTCAGCCCGGATGTGGGCGGCGTGGTGCGCGCACGTGCCATCGCCAAGCGTCTGGACGACGCCGATCTGGCCATCATCGACAAGCGGCGGCCGAAGGCCAACGTGGCCACGGTGATGAACATCATCGGTGACGTCGAGGGCAAGGATTGCGTGCTGGTCGACGATATCGTCGATACCGCCGGCACCCTGTGCGCCGCCGCGGCCGCGCTCAAGGACAAGGGCGCGCGCCGGGTCGAGGCCTACTGCGTGCATCCGGTGCTTTCGGGCAAGGCGATCGACAACATCAACGCCTCGCGACTGGACGAGCTGGTCGTCTCCGACACCTTGCCGTTGTCCGCCGAGTTGCGGGCCTGCGACAAGATCCGCCAGTTGACCGTGGCCGAGTTGCTGGCCGAGACCATCCGCCGCATCGCCTTCGGCGAGTCGGTCAGTTCGTTGTACGTCGACTGACTGACATGGCGGCGCGCCTTGATGCGCCGCCAATCGTGCTAAAATAACCGGCTGTTTGCCGACGCTCGCTCTGGTGGGTGTCGCATGTGACTGATTTTTCGGCTTTCCTGGTCGCGGGAAAGTCTCTGGTCGCCGTGAGGCGGCATTTCCACAACCGTGAGGCAACAACCCATGGCTTCAACCCACAAGATCACGGCCACCCGCCGTACCGACGAAGGGAAAGGTGCGAGCCGCCGCCTGCGTCGTGCGGGCCAGGTGCCGGCCATTCTGTACGGCAACAACATCGCGCCGTTGAACATCCAGCTCGACCACGAGGACATCCTCCTGTCGGCCAAGAACGAGTGGTTCTTCTCCTCGGTCCTGGATCTGGACATCGAAGGCGAGCTGCAGCGCGTGCTGGTGCGTGACTGGCAGGTGCATCCGTACAAGCAGCAGATGCTGCATCTGGACTTTTTCCGCATCGACGAAAAGGCGGAGATTCGCGTCAACGTGCCGTTGCACTTCTCCAACCAGGAAGATTCGCCGGCCGGGAAGGCCTCCGGCGTGGTCATCAGCCACAACCTGACCGACGTCGAAGTGGCGTGCCTGTCCAAGGATCTGCCCGAGTACATCGACGTGGATCTGGCGACGCTCGAGGAAGGCCAGCTGATCCATCTGTCCGACCTCAAGCTGCCCGAGGGCGTCGAGCTGGTGGCCCTGCGTCAGGGTGACGAGTACGACCAGGCCGTGGTCAGCGCGCATGCGGTCAAGGTCGAGGCCGAGCCGGCTGCGGACGAGGCCGAGGTTGCCGCTGACGAGGTGCCGGCGGCGGGCTCGGACGCCGAGGCCGACGAGGCGTCCAAGGACGACGACAAGTAATCGTCACGCCCGGGTCCGCCCGGGCCTGGCGTTGCCGGCATGTCATCGTCATGACAGGACTTCGTCTCATCGTCGGCCTTGGCAACCCCGGGGCCGACTATCTCCGAACCCGGCACAATGCCGGGTTCTGGTTTGTCGACGCGCTCGCGCAGGGCGAGGGCGCGACGTGGCGCAGCAACGGCAAACTGCACGGGCAAGCCTGCCAGGTACAGCTCGGCGGCTCGACGGTTCGATTGCTGAAGCCGTCGACCTTCATGAACAAAAGCGGCCTTGCCGTCGCCGCGGCACTCGATTACTACAAGATTGCCGCCGACGAGTGTCTGGTCGTGCATGACGACCTCGACCTGCCGCCGGGTACGGCGCGGCTCAAATTCGACGGTGGGCACGGCGGACAAAACGGCATGCGCGACATCCTCCGGCATGTCGGCCACGGCCGCTTTCACCGTCTGCGCATCGGCATCGGTCATCCGGGCCGCCGCGATGGCGTGTTGTCCTGGGTGCTCGGGCGACCGTCGGCATCCGATGAAGACGCCATGCTCGATGCCATCACCCGGGCATTGAATGTGCTGCCACTGGCCGTGGCTGGCGACCTCAACGAAGCCATGAAGCGTCTGCACACCGCGTAGGGCCGCACGCGACCCTGTATTCCCGACTCCCCATTCCCGGAACCAAAGCCATGGGTATCAAATGCGGCATCGTCGGCTTGCCCAATGTCGGCAAGTCCACCCTGTTCAATGCGTTGACCCGCGCGGGTATCGCGGCGGCCAATTTCCCGTTTTGCACCATCGAGCCGAATGTCGGCGTGGTGCCGGTACCCGACGCGCGCTTGAATGAACTGGCGGCCATCGTGAGTCCGGAAAAGCTGGTGCCGACGGCGGTCGAATTCGTCGATATTGCCGGCCTGGTCGCGGGGGCATCCAAGGGCGAAGGTCTGGGCAACAAGTTTCTCGCCCATATCCGCGAAGTGGATGCCGTGGCGCATGTCGTGCGGTGTTTCGAAGACGGCGATGTCGTGCATGTGGCCGGCAAGGTCGATCCGGTTGCCGACATCGGCACCATCGACACCGAGCTGGCGCTGGCCGATCTGGAAAGCGTCGAAAAGGCCATCGCACGCAACGATCGCGCGGCCAAGGGACAGGACAAGGACGCCATCGCACGCAAGCCGGTGCTGGAAAAGTTGGCGTCGGCGCTGGGCGAGGGGCATGCCGCGCGCAGCGTGGATCTGGATGACGAGGAGCGTGCGCTGCTGCGCGAGCTGTTCCTGCTGACCATCAAACCGCTGATGTACATCGCCAACGTGCGCGATGACGGCTTCGACAACAATCCGCATCTCGATGCCGTGCGCGAGCGCGCCCGCGCCGAGGGCGCCGAGGTGGTCGCCGTATGCGCCTCGATCGAGGAAGAGCTGATCGAGCTTGATGAGGAAGACCGCCAGATCTTCCTGGCCGATCTCGGCCTTGAGGAGCCGGGACTGGATCGCGTCATTCGCGCGGCATACAGCCTGCTGGGCCTGGAAACGTATTTCACCGCCGGTGTGCAGGAAGTGCGTGCCTGGACGGTCAGGAAGGGCTCCACCGCGCCGCAGGCGGCCGGTGTCATCCACACCGATTTCGAGAAAGGTTTCATCCGCGCCGAAACCGTCAGCTACGACGATTTCGTCAAGTACAAGGGTGAGGCCGGCGCGCGCGAGGCCGGGCGCCTGCGCACCGAAGGCAAGACCTACATCGTCCAGGAAGGCGACGTGCTGCATTTCCTGTTCAACGTTTGACCGATTGACCGTGCGCGGCGGGAATCGAGGGGCGCCAGATGCGCTTCTCCAGCCAGCGCGGCGTGGTGATCGGGTCCAGCAGGCGTTGCAATGAGCGCGATGCCAGCACCCATGCGGTCACCGCGGCCAGAACCAGAAGCACTGGCAGCAACCATGCGCCGGGCAGTCGTGTCAGCACGGCAAAAAAACCGGCGCCAACCGCGATCTTGATGACGAACCCCTGCAGCACGTAGGCGCCCAGACTGCGTGCGCCGGGGGCACTGAACGGGGTGTGCCGACGCGGCACCAGGGCCAGTACGGCGAGCGTCCCGGCAACCGCGATTCCCAGCAGCAGCAGGCGTTGCAGCGCGCCGACCAGCGGACCCGAGCCGAGTGCGGCATACCCGTAGCTGCCGTACAGCCAGCGCGGGTCGATCGGGATCAACCAGGCAGCGACGAACATCGCGCCCAGGGTGCACGCCGCCAGCACCCGCATGTATGCCGGTTTGCTCAGCTCGCGCCAGCGCGGCGCCCACAACCAGCCCATCAGGAACAACGGGAAAAACACCAACGTGCGCGACAGCGAGAGGTAATAGCCTATGCTGCCCAGGCAACCAGCACCGACGGCCACCAGCACCGCGATCAGCAGCCGCCCGCGCAGGTGCGCGAACAAGGGCAGCAGAAATCGCCAGCAGGCCAGGCTGAGCAGATACCACAGCAGCCAGTACGGCGTGGTCACGCTGCCCGGGCCGGCGTCGGGCCACAGCGGAAGTTGCGCCGCCAGCGCATACAGCCCCTGGAACACCAGGTACGGCCACAGCAGGCGGAACACGATGCCGCGCAGCGCGTTGGTGTCGATGCTGTCATGGGCGACGGCGCCGGAAAGGAACGCAAACGCCGGCATGTGGAACGCGTAGACGAAGCGGTAGCAGGTATGCAGCCAGGGATGGGCATCGGCCAGCGGCTCCAGCACGTGCCCGAAAACCACCAGGGCAATCAGGACGAAACGTGCGGTGTCGAGCCAGGGGTCGCGCCGACGCGGGGCGGATGTGGGGACAGTCATGCACCCACAGCAACGACTTCAACCTTCAAAAGTCGTGTATGCCGTGTTGTCAAAGTGTTGCGGCGGCCGCCAGGGGACCGTGTGGCGCCGAGTGCGCCCCGACATCCCGCATTCAGATGATTGAACCGCACACAACTATTGACAGTTCGTTCGGCTCTGGCGAAAATGGTCGTTCTTTGTTGGAGGGATACCCAAGCGGCCAACGGGGGCAGACTGTAAATCTGCTGGCTTATGCCTTCGGTGGTTCGAATCCACCTCCCTCCACCATCCTCTTTTCAGGGGTGGCCAACAAAGAATTGTTCCCCGCAGGGCGGGAGTAGTTCAATGGTAGAACTTCAGCCTTCCAAGCTGACTGTGCGGGTTCGATTCCCGTCTCCCGCTCCATTGATCCGTTCCCGTTGCCACGTCTGATCCGGCGTGGCGTGCGTCGGGGGCAATTTTTTGTTTGAACGATCGGCATGGTTGCCGGTCAAGGTCGCTGCCATCACGGATGATGGTCAGAGTTTTGCTCATGTAGCTCAGTCGGTAGAGCACTTCCTTGGTAAGGAAGAGGTCACAGGTTCGATTCCTGTCATGAGCACCATGTACCACGCATGCCGTGTGACGGCGATGCATCTTGTTTCCATTCAATCGTTTCCGATTCCATCCAGGGTTTCGCAGTCATGGCTAAAGAGAAATTCGAGCGCACCAAGCCGCACGTGAACGTGGGCACCATCGGCCACGTCGATCACGGCAAGACGACGCTGACGGCGGCGCTGACGAAGGTGGGCGCCGAGAAGTTCGGCGGCGATTTCAAGGA
>DASSKC010000153.1:0-46038 GCA_035690885.1 Oleiagrimonas sp.
GCCAAGATCGGCGCGTTGGGTCTGCGCGTGCGGCGTGGTTGCACGTTCCACGGGCTGGCCTTCAATGTGGCCATGGACCTGGAACCGTTCAACCGCATCAACCCGTGCGGCTATGCAGGGCTCAAGGTTACTCAGGTGGTAGACTCGGGCGGTCCCGCCGGGCTGCCCGAGGTCGCGGACGTGCTGGTCGAGCAGTTCTGTCGCCAGTTCGATTTTGTCGCACGGGTGGCCGCTCCCGTCATTCCCCAAATTCCCGTCGCCGACGCCGACGCGGCGCAGGATACCGCAACATGAGCCGAATTTTCCGAACCGCATCTCCACACGGTTTCCGCCCAGGCATGGTCGAGGTCGACTGAATGAAATTGCACTTTGTTCCCGCCGTCTTGCTGGCCCTGGTCGCTTTTGCCGCGCAAGCGGGCACGACCCCGGCCCCCGCGGCGACAGCATCGCCGGCCAGCGCCGCATCGACGACCACCGAGGTCGCGCCGGTCAAGCTCAAGCCGACCGCGGTCGAAGCCGAGGCCGCGCAACTGTCCGCGCGCTTCCTGACGCGTTTCCACTACCACGCGCAGCCGCTTGACGACGCCATGTCGCGCAAGATCTTCAAGGCCTATCTGAAGGCCCTGGACGGCAACCACATGTTCTTCACCCAGGCCGACATCAAGCGCTTTGCGCCGCTCAAGACCAAGCTGGACGATGCGATCTGGAATCGCGATCTGGCCGGTCCCTTCGCGATGTTCAACCTGTACCTCAAGCGTGCCATCGGGCGGTTCCAGTACGCGCAGGATCTGCTCGACAAGGACTTCACCTTCACCGGTGACCAGAGCTTCGAGCTTGATCGCAGCGAGGCACCGTGGCCGAAGGACATGCAGGCGCTGGACGAGCTGTGGAACAAGCGCGTCAAGAACGATTGGCTGCGCCTGAAACTGGCCGGCAAAAAGCCCGACGAGATCCGCAAATTGCTGAAGGACCGTTACCAGGGCTACCTGCATCGCATGCAGCAGCTCGATGGCCAGGACGTGTTCCAGACCTTCATGGACACCGTTGCGCGGACCACCGACCCGCATACCGATTATTTCGGTCCGCGGCGCGCGGAAAATTTCGCCATCGCCATGAAGCTGTCGCTTGAGGGCATCGGCGCGGTCCTGCAGGAAGACAACGACTACACCATGATCCGCCGCCTCGTGACCGGTGGCCCGGCCAAGGAATCCGGCGAGCTGAGCGTCGGCGATCGCATTGTCGGTGTGGCCCAGGGCAAGGATGGCAAGATGCTGAGCGTGGTCGGCTGGCGTCTGGATGACGTGGTGCAGAAGATCCGCGGCAAGAAAGGCACCGTGGTGCGCCTGGAAGTGATTCCGGCCAAGGCCGGCCTGGACGGCAAGCACAAGGTCGTCACGCTGACGCGCGACAAGGTGACCATCAAGCAGCAGGCGGCCAAGAAGAAGATCATCAAGGTCAAGGACGATGGCAAGACGCATCTGATCGGCGTGATCGATCTGCCGTCGTTCTACGAGGACTTCGCGGCGCGTTCCAGCGGCAATCCGGATTACAAGAGCGCCACGCGCGACGTGGCCAAGCTGCTCAAGCAGCTGAAAAAGGCCGGTGTCGAAGGCATCATCGTCGACCTGCGCAACAACGGCGGCGGCTCGCTCAGCGAAGCGGTCAGCCTGACCGGTCTGTTCATCAACAAGGGCCCGGTGGTGCAGGTGCGCAAGAGCGACGGCAGCGTCGAGGTCAATGCCGATACCAATGCCGGCATGGTCTGGGCCGGACCGCTGGCGGTGCTGGTCAACCGCGGCACGGCGTCGGCGTCGGAGATCTTTGCCGCCGCAATCAAGGATTACGGACGCGGCATCATCATCGGCGAGCCGACCTTCGGCAAGGGGACGGTGCAGAACCTGGTCAATCTGGACCGTTTCGGCAGCCACCCCGGTACCAAGCCGACCTATGGCGAGCTGAAAATGACCATCGCCAAGTTCTTCCGCATCACCGGCGGCTCCACGCAGTTGCGCGGCGTTACGCCGGACATCGAGTTTCCCAAGAACGGCGACGCCAAGGACTTCGGCGAGGAGACCTATGACAATGCCTTGCCGTGGACACACATTCCGTCAACCAGCTTCAAGCCCGTGGGCAATCTTTCGTCACTGATTCCCATCCTCGAGAAAAAGCACAAGCAGCGCGCGGCCAAGTCGCCGGCGTGGCAGCTGATGCTCGACGAGCTGGCGGTGTATCGCAAGAACCGCGCGCGTACCAAGGTGTCGCTCAACTACGCCGAGCGCGAGGCCCAACGTGAGCATTTTGCGGCCGTGCAGAAAGCTTTCAATGCGCGTCACGACGTCATTGACGGCGACACCAGCGACAGCACCGAGGTGGAACTGGACGACGGCCTGAACCCCGGCGAGCGCAGCCTGAAAAAACAGCTCGAGGAAGTCAAGGAAGCCAAGAACGCCAACGACGTCGAGCTGGACGAGGCCGCGCACATCGTGGCCGACGTGGTCGAGCTGATCCACGCCAAGCCGAAGCTGGCAACCGAAGTGCTGCCGTACGACGGCAAGTTCACGCCCGGCTTCGGCCTGCCGGCGCGGACCGTGGCCAGCGACACCGACGTCAAGGCCAAGTCCAAGACCGCCGCCACGCATTGATCGCGACACGGGTAGGTCGGGTTGGCTTCATCAACCCGACATGTCTTGGTGTGATACGGAACGTCGGGTTACGCCTGCGGCTCAACCCGACCTACGTATCGTCAGCCGTAACGCTGGCGCAGGTATTCGAACATCGCGCGCAAACCCTGCGCCTCGCCGCCACGCGGCCGGCCGGGGCGCTCGCTGTCGTTCCACGCGTAAACGTCGGTGTGCACCCAGTCGATGTCGGCGGGCACGAAGCGCTGCAAGTACAACGCGGCGGTAATGGCGCCGGCATGACGCGAGGGACCGGCGTTGGCAAAATCGGCCACGTGTGATTCGAGCATGCGCATGTACGGTTGCCACAACGGCAGGCGCCAGACCGGGTCAAGCACCTTGGTAGAGACCTTGGTCAGCGTGTTGGCCAGCGGATCGCGGTTGCTGAATACCACCGGCAGGTCCGGGCCCAGCGCGACGCGTGCCGCACCGGTCAGGGTGGCGAAATCCATGATCAGATCGGGCTTCTTCTCGCCCGCGTAGGCCAGTGCGTCGCACAGGATCAGGCGACCTTCGGCATCGGTGTTGTCCACTTCCACCGTATGTCCGGCACGGGTGCGCACCACCTCGCCCGGACGCATGGCGTTGCCGGCGATCGAGTTTTCCACCGTGGGAATCAGCAACGTCAAGCGCACCGGCAGTTCGGCATGCATGACCAGACCGGCCAGCGCGATGGCGTGGGCCGCACCGCCCATGTCCTTTTTCATCCAGCGCATGCCGCTGGATGGTTTGATGTCCAGACCGCCGGAATCGAAACACACGCCCTTGCCGACCAGCACCAGTTTCGGGTCGGAGGCTTTGCCCCAATTGAGCTCGACCAGGCGTGGCGCGCGGTGACTGGCGCGACCGACCATGTGAATGGTCGGAAAGTTGTTCTTGAGCAGCGCATCGCCGACCCATTCGCGCACGCGTGCCTTGTGCTCCTTGCCCAGCGCCTTGATCGCCGCGGCCAGTTGCTCGGGGCCCATGTCGCAGGTGGGTGTGTTGACCAGGTCGCGCACGCGTCCTGCCGCTTCGTTCAAGGGCGCGACGGCGGCGTGCGTGGCCTTGTCGACCAGCAACTGTGCCGGGTCGCGGCCGACCTTGCGATAGCGCGTGAAGCGGTAGCTGCCGAGTGCCCAGCCCAGTGCCGCAAGCGTGGAATCGAGCGTCAGACCCTGGTCGGCCAGGCGGTAGCGCCCTGCCGGCAACTGCCAGGGAAGGGCGGCCAGCGACCACAACGGATCGTCACGGTGCACACCGGCGATCACGTATTCCAGCTGGCCATCGGCGCCCGGCAACATGGCCACGCGCCCGGCCAGTGGCTTGAATCCGCTGGCATCCAGCCAGCGCCGCTGGCGTGCGTTCAGTCGGCGCTTGCACGCGGCCAGACTCCTGGCATCCACGCATTCGACGGTGATGGCACGGCTGCGGCGGGTTGCGGCGACGATGGCGTCCATGGTGATTCCTCGGGAAACAGATCCCGCACATGGTAACGCCACTGTCGATGGTGACCGGCTCAGTCGTGGTGGATGGCGATCTTCTGGCTGACGTGGATCAGGTTGCCGTCGATGTCGTTCCAGTCGCGCAATTGATCCACGGTGACCGAATGTGCCTGGGCGATCTTGGACAAGGTGTCGCCGGACTCGACCGTGTACCAGGTGATCTCGGGCTTGGCCGGTGCGGCTTCGGGCTTCTCGGCTTGCGCCTTGAGCGAGGCCTTGCCAGCTGCTGCCGCCTTCTTGCGCACCTTGGCCGCCTTGGCCGCTTCGCGCTCGGCCAGCATGCGCTGGTGCGCCTTGAGCGTCCGTCCCGAGGTCGGCGCAATAGCTTGGCCGGCAGCGTAGGTGGCGCCCGGCGCCGCGGTCGGGCCATTGTGATGGTAGATGTGGCGGCCGGTTTCCCGGGCGATGGCGAGGATGCGCTCATCCATGTGGCCAGCCAATGCCTTGGCGTCGGCGTAGGGAATCAGCTGGTGTTCGTGCATCACCTCGGCCACGGCGGGGCTTTTTGCGAAGTCGACGAACTGCTTGATGCGGACGGCCTTGGGCGTGTCCGTGGTTGGACGCGTGACCAGGTACAGCGGCGTGTACAACGGATAGCTGCCGTCGGCGATGTTGGCGGCCGTGGGCTGCTTGTGGTCGATGCTGAGCATTTTCAGGTCATCGTGTCCGAGCGCATTGGACAGCGTGGTCACGCCCAGGCTTTGCGGGTCCAGCGCGACCGCGTGCTGCAGTGCCCTCACGTTCAAATACAGGCGCGGCGCGGCGACCGGCTGGTAGCCATGACCGAACAGCAACTTGCGCAGGCTGAACTCGATGCCGTCGGTGGGACTGGCCACGGCGTACACGTGGATGGGCTGATTCTTGCCGCCGACCTCGCTCCAGTTGGTCAGCTGGCCGTAGTAGATGTCGTGCAGTTGCTTGAGTGTGAGGTTGTCCACCGGGTTACGCGCGTTGGTGATGATCACCAGCGCGCCCCAGGCGACCGGGGTGAACACCAGGTTTGCCTCGTCATCCTGGCGCGGCGCGCGACCGCGCACGCTGCCGGCAATGTCGGCCGTGTGCTTGGCCACGGCGTCGATGCCCGAGATGGTGTTGAACGGTTGCAACGCGATGGCCGGGTGCCCGGCCTTGTGCCATGCCTTGGCCATGCCGTCGACAAACGCGTGCGCGGTGGTGATGTCGCCACGCCACACCAGCGGTGGCGGTGCCGCGGCAGAGGCGGCCGTGGAGGCAAGGAGCAGGGAAGCGGCGGCGAGCAGGAGCGGAAGGCGGAGGGTCATGGCGTCCAGATACGTGGGAGATTCGCGAAGGCGAAGAAGTCTCCCCGGATTATGACGGCGTGGCCACGGCCGTGCCCGCCAACTCGGTCACGTCTTGTTCATGCTTTGTAGCTGTTTGTGGCTCCGTGCCCGTTCCGGAGCTGATTCAGCGCGCCAGCAAGTAGTGCACGCGGTGGCCACGAGCGACGATCAGCATCAGCTGCCGCGGCGGCGGTCCCGACAACAATGCCTTCAAGGCTCTCAGGTTGGGCGTGCGCCGCTGGTTGACGCCTACGATGATGTCACCGGGCTTGAGGCCGTTGCGGGCCGCGCGGCTGCCCTGGTCGACGGTATCGACCACCACGCCGCTGGTTTGCCGTCCGGCTTCGCTGGATGAGGCATCGCGCAAATCGGTGCCGTCCAGGCGTGGGTCGAGCTTGCCGCCGCTGGCATGGGCCAGCTTTTCCGGGGCCATGTGCATGGTCACGTTGCGGGTTTGGCCCTGGTGATCGATGGCCAGCGTGACGCGGCTGCCGACCGGGAGCAGGCCTTCGGTATTGTGCAGGTCCTGCGGGTCGTGCACTTGCTTGCCGTTGATGGCGGTGATCAGGTCGCCGGGCTCGATGCCGGCCTGGCTGGCTGGCGAAGCGCGATCCACGCCGGTCACGACCACGCCGCTGTCGGTATCCACGCCCAGTGCACGGGCCATGTCCGCGCTCAGCTTTTGCACGTGCACGCCGAGCGTGCCGCGGTGCACCTCGCCGTAGGTGATCAGCTGATGCATCACGCGTCCGGCCAGGTTGGACGGGATGGCGAAACCGATGCCGGCATTGGCGCCCGACGGCGAGTAGATCATCGAGTTGATGCCGACCAGCTGCCCGCGCATGTTGACCAGCGCGCCGCCGGAGTTGCCGGGGTTGATCGCCGCATCGGTCTGGATGAAGTTCTGGTAGGTGTCGCCCAGGCCGGTGCGGCCCAGCGCCGAGATGATGCCGTAGGTGACGCTTTGGCCCAGACCGAACGGATTGCCGACGGCGGCCACGAAATCGCCCACATGGATGTCCGAGGAGTTGGCCAGCGGCAGCTGGGTGAGGTTGTCGGCCGGAATCTGCAGGACCGCGATGTCGGTGTCCGGATCGGCGCCGACCAGGGTTGCCTTGAAGCTGCGGCCGTCATGCAGCGTGACCTTGATCGAGTCGGCGCCGCTGATCACGTGGTTGTTGGTCAGGATGTAGCCTTTGGCCGCATTGACGATCACGCCGGAGCCCAGGCTGCGTTCGATGCGCTCGCGCGGGACGCCGCCACCGAAGAAGCGGCGGAAGAACGGGTCGTTGAAATACGGCGAGCGCACGCGCACGTGTGTCTTCGAGGAGATGTTGACCACCGCCGGGGTGACATCGGCGAGCATCGGCGCCAGCGACTCCATCGGCTGGCCGTCGACGATCGGCGGCGGCGTGGCGCGCGCGTTGCCGGGCATCCACAGCATGGCGCAGGCCACCAGGGCGGCGAACAGGGCAAAGGCGGCGGGCCGCTGGACAGATGCGCGCATGGCGTGACTCCTTGACGATTCCAGCGCGTTTGGACAGGCGTCGCGGCGGCTGGTTCATCGCAGGATACGTCATGGCAGCGGTCCCGTCAGGAATCCCGGCAGGTCAGCCACTTGCGTGCATCCGGACCCGACGGACTTTACTTTGGCGCATCCCGGCGCTAACGTGGCTTCACGCCGCAACACAATATCTTGTGTTTCGCGTCGATTAGTCACCCAAGTCATGGGGTTGTGTCCAGCGCTGATTCAGGGACAGTGCGGCATGCCGGGAGAAGACCATGCGTCACCTCTTGCCAAAGATTTCGCTGCCATCGGTGTCGATGCGGCGGCCTTTGTGCCCCATGTATGGAAGTGTCGGCGTCGCGGACGCGACCCGGCAAGCCGCCGACAAACTTGAATCACGGTCGAAAGGACACCCATGAGCACGCTACGCAAAAGCGCCATGAACCACGATGCCGCCGCCATCGAGCTGCAACCCGCCTCGCACGACATCTGGGACAAAAAGTATCGCCTGAAAACCAAGCAGGGCGAACCGGTGGATGTCACGGTCGACGACACCTGGAAGCGCGTGGCGCGCGCGTTGGCCGACGTGGAGGCCACGCCCGAGCTGAAAAAGGCATGGTACGAGCGCTTTCTGTGGGCCCTGCGGCGCGGCGCCATTCCGGCCGGCCGCATCACTTCCAACGCCGGCGCGCAGGCGCACAAGCCCAAGACCAGCACCATCAACTGCACGGTCTCGGGCACCATCACCGATTCCATGGACGACATCCTGGAAAAGGTCCATGCGGCGGGGCTGACGCTCAAGGCCGGCTGCGGCATCGGCTACGAGTTCTCCACGCTGCGCCCGCGTGGCGCCTACGTGTCCGGCGCCGGCGCCTACACCTCCGGGCCGCTGTCGTTCATGGATATCTACGACAAGATGTGCTTCACCGTCAGCTCCGCCGGTGGCCGCCGCGGCGCGCAGATGGGCACCTTCGATGTGGCCCATCCGGACGTGCGCGAATTCATCCGTGCCAAGCGCGAGGACGGTCGTCTGCGCCAGTTCAACCTGAGCCTGCTGATCACCGACGGTTTCATGCAGGCGGTGCAAGACGATGCCGACTGGCCGCTGGTGTTTCCGGTCCACATCAAGGAGCAGGACGAAGTCGACCTGACCGACGCCGACGCCGTGATCTGGCGCGAATGGCCGACCCGCGACGAATACGTCACCCGCGAGGACGGCCTGGTCGCCTGCAAGGTCTACAACCGCATCAAGGCCCGCCATCTGTGGGACATGATCATGACCTCGACGTACGACTACGCCGAGCCGGGCTTCATCCTCATCGACCGCGTCAACGAGATGAACAACAACTGGTGGTGCGAACACATCCGCGCGACCAACCCTTGTGGTGAGCAACCACTTCCGCCATACGGCTCGTGCCTGCTCGGTTCGGTCAATCTGACCACCTTCGTGCGCGATCCGTTCGGGCCCAAGGCGCGCTTCGACATGGACGAGTTCCGCGAGGTGGTGAAGGTGTTCACGCGCATGCTCGACAACGTGGTCGACATCAACGGCCTGCCGCTCGAGCAACAGCGCGAGGAGATCGAGAACAAGCGTCGCCATGGCATGGGCTTCCTGGGCCTGGGCTCGACGCTGGCCATGCTCAAGAAGCGCTACGGCTCGGCCGAAGCGGTCGCGTTTGCCGAAGACGTCTCGCGCGAGATGGCGGTGGCCGGCTGGGAAGTGGCGCTGGAACTGGCCGACGAAAAGGGCGCCGCACCGGTGCTGGCGCGCGACTACGAAGTGACCGCCGAAATGCTGCGCAAGCGACCGGAAATGGCGGCGGACGGCTGGAAGCTCGGCGACACCATCGCCGGGCGCGTGCTGCACGCCAAATATTCACGCTACATGCAGCGCGTCGGCGAGGTGGCGCCCGAGCTGGTGGAGAAACTGGCCGCAAGCGGCGCGCGCTTCACCCATCACACCTCGATCGCGCCCACCGGCACCATCTCGCTGTCGCTGGCCAACAACGTCAGCAACGGCATCGAGCCGAGCTTCGCGCACCAGTACTCGCGCAACATCATCCGCGAGGGCCGCAAGACCAAGGAAAAGGTCGACGTGCTGAGCTTCGAACTGCTGGCCTACCGCGCCTGGATCAATGCCGAAGCCGCGCCGTTCACCGAAGAAGCGGGCAAGAAGCTGCCCGACTACTTCGTGGCCGCCGACAACATCACCCCGACCGAGCATGTCGACATGCAGGCGGCAGCGCAGAAGTGGGTCGACTCGTCCATCTCCAAGACCGCCAACGTGCCCACCGAGTATCCGTACGAGGACTTCAAGGACATCTACATGCACGCCTACAAGGCGGGCCTGAAGGGTTGCACCACGTTCCGCTTCAACCCCGAGGCGTTCCAGGGCGTGCTGGTCAAGGAGTCCGACCTGGAAAACACGCGTTACCAGTTCGAGCTTGAAGACGGCAGCATGGTCGAGGTCAAGGGCAACGACCAGATCGAGTACGACGGCGAAACCCATACCGCGGCCAACCTCTTCGATGCCTTGAAAGAAGGCTATTACGGCAAATTCTGACCCCGCCGTCGCACCCCATTCGAGCAAACCACATGACCATCAAGATCGAAAAGAAGATCAAGGACTTCCACGTCATCAAGCCGGAAGCCGAAAAGGCGCCCGCGAAGTCCGACGCCAAACCAGCCGCCAAGCCGGCGGCCGAGGTCATCCAGATGACCGAGGCGCTGGAGCGTCCGCAGACGCTGGTCGGCGCCACCTACAAGATCAAGTCGCCGCTGTTCGAGCATGCGTTGTACGTGACCATCAACGACATCGTGCTCAACAAGGACACCGAACACGAGCAGCGTCGCCCGTTCGAGATCTTCATCAACTCCAAGAACATGGACCACTTCCAGTGGATCGTGGCGTTGACCCGCATCATGAGCGCGGTGTTCCGCAAGGGCGGCGACGTCACCTTCCTGGTCGAGGAAATGAAGGCCGTGTTCGATCCGCGCGGCGGCTACTTCAAAGCCGGCGGTGTGTACATGCCATCGATCGTGGCCGAGATCGGCGCCGTGGTCGAGCAGCACATGAAATTCATCGGCCTGATCAAGGACCCGGAAATGAGCGAGTCGCAAAAAGCGCTCATCGCCGAAAAGCGCGCCGCCTACGAGGCCCGCCAGGCCGACACGACCGCCAGGACCGAAGCCGCGCCCTCCGATGCCGACACCGAAGCCCAGGGCGACTTCCCGTCCACGGCCGTCATGTGCAACAAATGCAATACCAAGGCCCTGGTGTTGATGGACGGTTGCCAAACGTGCCTGAACTGCGGTTACAGCAAGTGCGGGTGAGTCGATAGTCGGGACGTTGTCATTCCCGCCAACATGCTGGTCGTTGCGGTCGGTGCGTTTCCGGTCGGCAACGCGTGCCGGGTCGATCAGCGATTTCGATTGAAGAACGCGATCACGGCGCCGATGACGAGGCCGATGAAGGCGAATGCAATGATCTGGTTCCAGTCCAGCCCGCCCTCGTGGGTGGGCTCGGCGGCGACCGCTTGCAGTGGCGTGAGCAGGCAAGTCACGACGATAGTGCGGACGGCTCCGGTTGTTGCGGGTTGGCGTTTGTTGATCGACATGTCAGCCCCGCCAGTTCGCATGACATGACCAGAAGGCGATGCTGTCGCGGTAGGCGTCGCGGTCGATCGGCACGCCCGAGCCGCCGTCTTCGACGCCCAGCGCGTTGCGCATCATGGTAATCGGTGCCATCGGGATTTCCGTCGGCTCGCTGGTGTACAGGCAGCCGACCACGCCCCAGTCGGCGTCGATGGGCGAGCCTTCCTTTGCCAGCTGTTCGCGGCTGTAGAGGATCACCAGCAGGTAGTCGGCCACCGGGGGCTCCACGCCTTCGAACCAGCGCACCAGGACCGGCAGTTCGGCCGTGGAACGTGCCTCGTACGTCGAGTGCAATTGATGTCGGTTGGCATCGGTGATGGGAATGGCCGTCAGGCGCGTCGAGGTCCAGTTGCGGTGTACATGCAGTTTGCAGAACGGTGCGTAACCGTCGAGCACGGCAACAGGTTCGTGCGCGTTGATATGGCGCTCGAAGGCTTCGGCGGTCACGTCCTGGATGGCATTCGCGCGCGGACTGCGTGGAAACAGGCGGGTGCGGGCAAAGGGTGTGAGCTTGATGGACATGGGCGGGCCGCAGTCTGGGGTCGGAACAAGGAACGCGCGTGGCGCATCCGTGAATGGGGCCATTGTGCCATTGACGGTGATGTGGTCGGCCGGGCGGCGGATGGCGCGTTGCCGCACTACGTTCCTGGTCATGGCGCCATCGGTTGAGGTGTGCCGGTCCGCGTGCCAACATTCGACATCATGTTGGATACCGCCGTTGTCACCTGTCCGTATTGCGGCGAAGCGATCGAGTTGCTGATTGATGCTTCTGCCGGGGACCAGTCGTATGTCGAGGATTGCCACGTCTGCTGCCAGCCGATGGAAGTCGCGGTGACGGTGGCTGTCGACGGTGGCGTCAACGTCAGCGTGCGTGCCGACGACGCCTGAATGGCTTGCCCGGGAAACTGTTTCGATGAATCTGTCGTTCTTGCCGTTCGGTCCTCTCGGCGTGTTGTTGGCTGCCCTGATATCACTGGTTGCCGGCGTGCTGGCGCTGGGCCTTTTTCACGCCTGGGGGCGGCGTCATCACTGGACCCACGCCGGTGAGATCGGTTGGGCCTGGCTGGTCACGATGGCGGCCACGGCCAGCATCGATGTCTGGCACCTGCTGCATCTGGGCATGGTGCCGATGCAGTCGCCCGTCGTCATCGCCCGCGTACTGGACACGATTCACGATCCGGAGATGCTGGGCACGCGCGTGGTGTGCGAGTTCATCGGAGCGGCTGCCGGCGTGATGCTGGGTTGGCTGGTCTGGACCGGCGCCTGGCGTGCGTCGCGTCGACCGGAGCCCTGATTGGCGGGTTCAGAACAGCCACGCCAGCCCCCACGCGCCGATCATCATGAACGACAGCACCAGCTTGGCCAGCGTGCCCAGCAACATGCCGATCCAGGTGCCGATGCTGACATGGGTCGAGCGCAGCACGCTGTTGCCGTTCATCAGCTCGCCGGCCAGTGCACCCAGGAACGGGCCGATGATGATCCCGATGATGCCGAAGAACATGCCGATGATGGTGCCGAAAAACGCACCCCAGATGGCCATGTGACTGGCGCCGACGCGTTTGGCGCCGAGCGCGCCGGCGATGAAATCCAGGGCCATGGCGATGATGCCGAGGACCGCGATGATGATCAGCGTCCACAGTCCGGCGTGCTGGTAGTTGTCGGCCCAGGAGGCAATCCACAGGCCGCCGAAGATCATCGGAATGCCAGGCAGGATCGGCAGGATCGAACCGGCCAGGCCGCCCAGCACCAGGATGGCGGCGACGATGTACAAGACGATGTCGATGTAAGGCATGGTCGCGCCCCGCAAGTGAATCTGTGGCAGCGTCGTGGCTGCATTGTAGGAGTGGCGGAAGCCGCGATGAGGTAACGCAGCAAGGCATCAACTGTACCGACACGCCCCTCGCGGCTTCCGCCGCTCCTACACAATACAGCGTCTTATCGGTCCACGAACGCCCGCTCGATCACGTAGTCGCCCTGCTGGCGCGTGCGTGGCGAAACCTGGAAACCACGGCCATCGAGCAAGGCGCTGGTATCGGCCAGCATGCCGGCGCCGCCACACAGCATGACGCGGTCGGTGGCCGGGTCCAGCGGCGGCATGCCGGTGGTTTGCGCCAGCATGCCGTCGACGATGGCATCGGTGATGCGGCCGCGGTTGGCGAACGGTTCGCGGGTGACCGTCGGGTAATAAATGAGCTTGTCGCGAACCATGTCGCCGAGATATTCGTGCCGTGGAAGCTCGTTGGTGAGGTAATCGGCATAGGCCAGGTCGCTGGCGTGGCGCACACCGTGGCACAAGATCACCTTGTCGAAGCGCTCGTAGGTGTCCGGATCGCGCACGATGCTCAGGAACGGTGCCAGACCGGTGCCGGTGGCCAGCAGGTACAGGTGCTTGCCGGGCTTGAGATCGCCCAGTGTCAGCGTGCCCGTGGGCTTGCGGCTGACCAGGATGTCGTCGCCGACGTGCAGGTGTTGCAGACGCGAGGTCAGCGGGCCGTCGGGCACCTTGACCGACAGGAATTCCAGGTGTTCCGCGTAATGCGCGCTGGCGATCGAGTAGGCGCGCATCAGCGGCTTGTCATCCACGCGCAGGCCGATCATCACGAAGTGACCGCTGTCGAAGCGCAGGCCGGAGCTGCGCGTGGTGCGGAAGCTGAAGAGTTTGTCGTTCCAGTGATGCACGTCGAGGACGCGCTCGGTGACCAGATCAACCATGGGGACATTTCACGTGGAGTGGAGGGGCGCAACGGCATGCCGTCGGGAAGCATGCTGTATCATGTACGGTTCGCATACAGCCGCGCCGGATCATGTTTCGGGACCCGACACCGACCACCACCACCGATGCTTGCCTGGCAGTCGCGGCCCCCGCAGGGCAACGCGATGCCGGCTGGCGTGTGTGCGTGGCACCGATGATGGACTGGACCGATCGTCACTGTCGCTATTTTCATCGGCTGTTGTCGCCGCACGCACGATTGTACTCGGAGATGGTCACCTCCGCTGCGCTGACGCATGGCGAGCCGGCGCGGTTTCTGCGCCATCACGCCAGCGAGCAACCGGTGGCGCTGCAGCTTGGCGGCAGTGATCCAGCCGAATTGGCGGTGGCTGCACGCTACGGTGCCGACGCGGGTTTCGACGAGATCAACCTCAACGTCGGCTGCCCGTCCAGCCGCGTGCAGTCGGGCCGTTTCGGCGCCTGCCTGATGCGCGAGCCGGCGCTGGTGGCCGAATGCGTGCGCGCCATGCGCGATGTGGTCGATGTGCCGGTGACGGTCAAATGCCGTATCGGCGTGGACGACCAGGACGCCTATGCCGACTTGCAGCGCTTCACCGAGGCGATGTGCGCGGTCGGGGTGGAAATCCTCGAAGTGCACGCGCGCAAGGCCTGGCTGCAAGGGTTGTCGCCCAAGGAGAACCGCGAGGTGCCGCCGCTCGACTATGAGCGCGTGTACCGGCTCAAGCGCGAGTTCCCGGCCTTGACCATCGTCATCAATGGCGGCATCAAAAGCGTGGATGACGTGCGCGAGCATTTGCAGTCGGTCGATGGCGTGATGCTGGGTCGTGAGGCGTATCGCAACCCGTGGATCCTGGCCGAGCTGGAAACGGCATTGTGGGGCGCGCCGCTGCCGACCCGCGCGGTGGTACTGCGGCGCATGCGGCCGTATGTGGAGCAGGCCCTGGCGCACGATGCGTCGCTCAAGCACATCGCGCGCCATCTGCTGGGGTTGTTCCAGGGTCAGCCCGGGGCGCGCCGGTTCCGACGTATTCTCAGTCAGGGCATGCACCTGCAAGGCGCCGATTGGACGCTTGTCGAGCGCGCGCTGGCTGCCGTGGAGCCGTTGGTGGAGGCCGCGTGAGCCATTGTTTTGCGCTCACTCGTTCAGGTTCAGCACGAATTCAAGCCATACCCGCATCATGCATGTATGCATAAGTGGCATGACATGCGGGCGTTGACGCGCACGTTGCTGGCGATTTGCCTGCCATGGCTGGCTGCCGTGGCATTGGCGGCGACGCCGGCTCGGGTCGATACGGTTGCCGCGTCGTCGTCATCGGTCATTACGGCTGCGCCGGGGATCACGCTGGAGCAGGCCGTGGCCAAGGTCCAGCAACGGACCCATGGCACGGTGCTCAGTGCGGCGTCGCGCAAATATGGTGACACGACCGAATACCGCATCAAGATTCTGACGCCGGACGGCCACGTCCGCGTCATCCCGGTGCGTTCGCGCCCATCCCGAAAACCCCAACACAAGCCCTAGGAGAACGACTGATGCGCATCCTGCTCGTTGAGGACGAGGCGCCGCTGCGCGAGACGCTGGCGGCCCGCTTGAAACGCGACGGTTTTGCCGTCGACGCGGCCCAGGACGGCGAGGAGGGCCTGTACCTTGGCCGTGAAGTGCCGTTCGATCTGGCCATCATCGACCTGGGCCTGCCCAAGATGTCGGGCATGGATCTGGTGCGCACCTTGCGCGAGGAAAAGCACAGCTACCCGATCCTGATCCTGACCGCGCGTTCGAGCTGGCAAGACAAGGTCGAGGGTCTCAAGCACGGTGCCGACGACTACCTGGTCAAGCCGTTCCATGTCGAAGAACTGCTGGCGCGCATCAATGCGTTGGTGCGTCGTGCCAGTGGCTGGTCCAAGCCGATTCTCGCCTGTGGTCCGATCCATCTGGACACCACCGCGCAGACCGTGACGGTGGAAGGCCGGCCGGTCGATCTGACCAGCTACGAGTACAAGGTGCTCGAGTACCTGATGATGCACGCCGGCGAGCTGGTCTCCAAGGCCGACTTGACCGAGCACATCTACCAGCAGGATTTCGACCGTGACTCGAACGTACTGGAGGTCTTCATCGGTCGCTTGCGCCGCAAACTCGATCCCGAGGGCGCGATCAAGCCGATCGAGACCGTGCGCGGCCGTGGCTACCGTTTTGCCATACCGCGCAACGAGATCGACGAGGATGAGGATTGACCTGTACGTGGCATGTATGCAGCAGGGGCTTGAATCGACGTGATGCGACGTCCGTTGTCACTTGGTGCGCGTTCGACCCTGACCACCATTTTGGTATTGGTGGCGTTTCTGGGGTTGACCGGTGTGGCGCTGGACCGGGCCTACTACGAGGGTGCGCGCTCGAGCCTGCATGACCGCCTGGAAGGCTACGTGTACTCGTTCCTGGCCGGTACCGAGGTCGCGCGCAACGGGCGGGTGCTGGTGGCCGACACCATGCCCAACGCCGATTTCCTGCGTCCCGGTTCGGGGCTGTATGCAATCGTCAACGGGGCCAACGGCTTTCACTGGGAGTCGCCCTCGGCCATTGGCCGCAGCTTGCCGGTGGACATGCATCTGCCTCCCGGACGGCCGGATTTTCGTGGTCCGCTCGGCACCGACGTCGGCGATGTCTACGTCTACACGCTGGCCGTGGTCTACGAGACGCCGTCGCATCAGGCGGTGCACCTGACTTTCAGCGTGGCCCAGACCGAGACCCAGTTCGCGCAGCAACTGGCGGTGTACCGGCGCACGTTGTTCGCGTGGCTGTTCGGTCTGGGTCTGGTGCTGGTGCTGTTGCAATGGTTGTTGCTGCGCTGGAGCCTGTCGCCGCTCAGACGCATGCTGGCCGACCTGGCTCGGATCGAGCGTGGTGACAGTGACAGCCTGGATGGGCCGTATCCGTCGGAGTTGTCGGGTTTGACCCACAACCTCAACACCTTCATTCGCAGTGAGCGCGAGCACCTCGGGCGTTACCGCAACACCCTCGCCGATCTGGCGCATAGCCTGAAGACGCCGTTGGCGGTGATCCGCTCGCGCCTGGAGTCGGGCGATGTGGCCAGCGACCTGCATGAGGATCTGGCCGCCCAGGTCGGGCGCATGGACAGTCTGGTGGCATACCAGCTCTCGCGTGCGGCCACGTCCGGTCACCAGACCTTTGCCACGCCGGTCCTGGTGGCGCCGCATGCCGAGGATCTGGTGCAGAGTCTGGAGAAGGTCTATGCCAGCAAGGGCGTGTTGTGCGAATTCGACATCGACGTTGCCGATTGCCTGTTCTATGGCGAAGAGGGTGACTTGCTGGAATTGATGGGCAACCTGCTGGAAAACGGGTTCAAGTGGTCGCATCGGCGCGTGCTGCTGTCGCTGCATCCGTTGCCTGCCCAGGGTCGGGCGCGCCCCGGATGCGAAATCACCGTGCAAGATGACGGCCCCGGCATTGCGCCGGAACAGATCGAGCGCATCCTGCAGCGTGGGGTGCGCGGGGACGAACGTGTGCATGGCCACGGCATCGGCCTGGCCATCGTCCAGGACATCGTCAAGGCGTACCGCGCGACGCTGGATGTCGGACAATCCCGGGAGCTGGGCGGTGCCTCGTTCCGGGTGCGTTTCATGCCTGACGCATGAGCGCATCGATCATGCGATGGCGTTACTGGATGGAGCCGGGAAGCAGCGACTGCCAGCCGAGATCGGGTTCGCCGTCCACCGGCGCGTGCGCGCCGTCGCTGGCGCTCTCGGGCGTGTCCCGTTCCGCGGATGCGGGGCTTGTAGGGATGAGCGGGCCGCCGCTCATCGGGGCCGCCGTGGCCGGCCCCGGAGGGTGCAGACGTCCGGGTTGACGATGGGCCGGTGCTGCGTTCGGCTCGCAGCCGCAGTGGCGTGCCGATTGATCGACCGCTTGCCGGTTGCCGGACAGCAGGTCGTCGATCGCCGACAGCAGGCCGCTGTCGAGTCCCAGCGCGGTCGCAAGCGCCCCCGCGCCCGCATTGCGTACATGCGAGCGGTGCGTCAATGTGGCAGCCTGAGCCGAGGTGGCAAGACCGGCAAGCATCGCCAGTCCGATCAGCAGCAGGGACTTCTTCATTGCAAACCCCCGATGGAACCGGCACTTCAACGCCGCATCGTGGCAGAAAATGCGGTCGGGTACCAGTGTCGCGTGGCGGCCGCTGCCTCGCCGTGACCAGTCGCTGCGGTTAGACTTTGTCGCCTGATGCATGCCAGTGACCGGTTCGCCCATGAAAAACCAGCTGCAATCGCGTGAAGTGCTCGATGCCCTGGCCTCTGGTCGGCCGGTGTCCGGCGCGGATCTGGCCGGACGCATGGGGGTGACCCGGGCCGCCGTGTGGAAACATGTCGATGCCTTGCGTGCGCGTGGCGTGCCGATCGAGGCGCGCGCCGGCCAGGGCTACCGTCTTGCGTGGCCGGTGCAGTTGCTGGATGCCGCGGAGATCGAGCATCGGTTGATACCGACCAGTACCGGTGCGCTGGAAGTGCACTGGGAACTTGATTCCACCTCAAGCGAGCTGGCGCGTCGCCGTGACACCTTGCCTGATGGCACCGTCGTGCTGGCCGAGGGCCAGCAGTCCGGCCGCGGTCGACGCGGGCGCGCATGGCTGTCGCCGCCGGGGCTCAATATTCACGCTTCGTTCCTGAAGCGTTTCGACAAGGGTTTTGCCGGCCTGTCCGGGCTTTCGCTGGCCGTGGGCGTGGCCGTGATCGCGGCAATCGAAGACCTTGGTGTATCTACCGCGGGCCTGAAGTGGCCCAACGATGTCATGGTGGGCGATGCCAAGCTGGCCGGTGTGCTGGTCGAATTGAGTGGCGAGTATCAGGGGCCGTGCACGGCCATCGTCGGCATCGGGCTGAACGTGCACCTCACCGATGCCATGCGCGCGCAGATCGATCAGCCGGCCACGGACCTGGCCGCGCTGTGTGGCGGCGAGCCTCCGTCGCGCAATATCGTGGCGGCGCGTCTGATTACCCGTTTGCGCGAGGGGCTGGCCCGGTTCGATACGGCAGGCTTTGCTGATTTTGCCGGTGCGTTCGCTGACGTCGACATTCTGTGCGGCAGGCATTTGCACTTGAGTGGCGCTCGGGGCGAGTTCGAGGGCGTGGGCGCGGGCGTGGACGCGTTGGGTGCATTGCGGGTGCGTACCGCAGATGGCGAGGTCCGGGTCGACAGCGCCGAAGTGACGGTGCGCGCGCAATGAGGCTGCTGCTCGATCTTGGCAATACCCGCATCAAATGGGGCCTCGTCGATACCGACGGCAGCGTCACGGGCATGGCTGCGCATGAATGGGATGCAGCGCTGGCAACGCGGTTGCGACAGGCCTGGGAGACACTGCCTTGTCCCCAGGGGATCTGGGCCGCATCCGTGGTCGATGCCGCGCGCGAGGCGCAGGTGGTGGCCACATTGCCGCAGAACTTTCCGGCCGTGAACTGGGTACGTACACCGTCACAAGGCGGAGGGGTACGTGTTGCGTACGCCGATCCGCAGACCTTGGGCGTGGATCGGTTCTTGACCATGGTGGCTGCGCATGCTGCCAAACAGGCGCCGTGCGTCCTGGCCAGCGCCGGAACCGCCATGGTGCTCGATGCGCTCAGCGGTGATGGGCGTCATCTCGGTGGCTTGATTGCGCCGGGGGCACGCCTCATGCAGCAATCCGTGCTTGATGCCACCGCCCGGGTCCGGCCGCAGTCACCCGGTGATGTCGCCATGGTTGCTTCCAACACCGCCGACGCACTTGCCTCGGGTTGCTGGCAGGCGTGCGCGGCGCTGGTCGACCGGTTTGTGGTCCGCATGGCCGATACGCTCGGCGGCGCACCGACCCTGTTGCTCGGTGGTGGTGATGCCGAGGCACTGGCGCGGCTGATCGATTACCCCGTCACCTTGCACCCGGACGCCGTGCTCAAGGGCCTGGCCGCATGGAGCGAAGGCGCATCGTGACGCGGTGCCGCGATGCGCGCATAGTCAGCGGCTACAATCGCTGCCTGAATCGCCTGGGGAGCTGACGCGTGTTCCTGCGTTTGCTGTTGCTGCTGCTGCTTGCCTTGAACATCGGTGTGGCCGGCTGGCTGACATTCGGCCAGCCGCAGCGGACGATGCCGCCGCTCACCGATCCCGGCGTGCCGAAGCTCGAGTTGTTGTCGTCCACATCCGGCGCGCCGGCGTCTGTCACCACGGCCGCGCGTGCCATCAAGGCCTCGGGGCAGTGCCTGCGCATCGGCCCGTTTGCGACGCGTTCGGGCATGCACAAGGCGTTCGAGGCGCTCACGCCGCATGTGCCGCAAATCCAGTTCAATCGCGACCAGGTCACCAAGTCCATGGGCTGGTGGGTCTACCTGCCGGCATTCGCGACGCGCGCCGAGGCCCTGGATGCCGCCCGTGCGCTGGTCGACGGCGGTGTACAGGACTACTACGTGATCACCGCCGGTGACCATCAGAACATGGTCTCGCTGGGCCTGTTCCGCAATCCGGACAATGCCCGGCGTCGCTTCGACCACATTGCGCAACTGGGCTTTGATCCCAAGTTGACCGAGCGCAAGGACACCTTGCCTGAATACTGGATCGACATTGCCCTGCCGGCCGCGCCGGGCTTCGACTGGCAGGCATGGGTAAACCTGCCGACCGTGCAGGCGACAGCCATTGATTGTTTCTGACTGTTAGAATGGGCGCTTGTCGCCGGCATAGCTCAGTTGGTAGAGCAACCGCCTTGTAAGCGGTAGGTCGTCTGTTCGAGCCAGACTGCCGGCACCAGTTTTCCATGTCACGCGATCGAGGTTCCGATGGTCGACACGCAGACACGCAATGTTTCACTGGTCGGTGTGCCTACCGACATTGGCGCCGCCGATCGCGGCGCTTCGATGGGGCCGGAGGCGCTGCGCGTGGCCGGCATTGCCGAGGCGCTGACGGCGCGCGGGGTGGATGTGGACGATCGCGGCAATCTGGTCGGCCCGGTCAATCCCTGGTTGCCGCCCGATCACGGCTATCGTCATCTGGACGAAGTGGTTGCCTGGAGCCGGATCGCCATGGACGCGCTGACCGGCGTGCTGGACGATGGTCGCATGCCGATCATGCTTGGCGGCGATCATTGCCTGGGCCTGGCCTCGATCACGGCCGTGGCCAATCATTGCCGCAAGGTCGGCAAGAAGTTGCGGGTGTTGTGGCTGGATGCACATACCGATTTCAACACCTATGACCTCACTCCCAGCGGCAACATCCACGGCATGCCGGTGGCTTGCCTGTGCGGGATGGGGCCGGAGGCATTGACCACGCTGGGTGGCCCGGCGCCGGCGATTGATCCGTCGGTGATGCGCTACATCGGCATCCGCTCGGTGGACGAGGGCGAGAAACGACTGGTGCACAAGGCCGGACTCAAGGTCTACGACATGCGCCACATCGACGAGCATGGCATGCGCAAGACCGTGGCCGACGCGCTCGCCGGCATGGACGAGGACACGCATCTGCATGTCAGCTTCGATGTCGATTACCTCGATCCGTCGATCGCGCCGGGTGTGGGCACGACCGTTCCCGGCGGCCCCACGTATCGCGAGGCACAACTGGGCATGGAGATGATTCACGATTCCGGCCGGCTGGGCTCGCTGGACATCGTCGAACTCAATCCGGCGTTCGACGATCACAATCTGACCGCGCGCGTGGCCGTGGAGTTGGTGGAAAGCCTGTTCGGCAAGTCGACCCTGGTGCGCGGTTGAGTTCATCCGTTCGGGCTGGACCTGTGGACATCCTGTTCGCTGCCAAACTGTTTGACACGCGTAGGTCGGGTTGGCTTCATCAACCCGACATGGCGTGATGTGACCCGGACGTCGGGTTACGCCTTCGGCTCAACCCGACCTACGCAGCTTCGTCCAACGCGTAAGCCCATCGCGCACAGGGCGCGCTCCTATAGGCGTATGACCACGCATGATGTGTTCGTGTGGGGCGCATGACGTAAACTGGGCGCTTTCCCTCATCCCGCACATCGCATGAGCACTCGAGTTCTCACCGGCATCACCACCACCGGCACTCCGCATCTGGGCAATTATGTCGGCGCCATCCGACCGGCCGTGGCCGCCAGTCGCCAGGCCGGTGTGGATGCGTTCTTCTTCATGGCCGACTACCACGCGCTGATCAAGTGCGATGATCCGGCGCGCGTCAGCCGTTCGCGGCTGGAGATTGCCGCGACGTGGCTGGCTTGCGGCCTGGACCCCGAGCGCGCGACGTTCTATCGCCAGTCGGATATTCCCGAAATCCCGCAACTGACCTGGTTGCTCACTTGCGTGACGGCCAAGGGCCTGCTCAACCGTGCGCACGCCTACAAGGCCGCCGTGGACAAGAACCACGCCGCCGACGAGGACGCCGATGCCGGCATCAATGCCGGCTTGTACATGTATCCGGTGTTGATGGCCGCCGACATCCTGGCGTTCAATGCACACAAGGTGCCGGTCGGGCGTGATCAGGTGCAGCACATCGAAATGGCGCGCGACATCGCGCAGCGTTTCAATCACATTTACGGCGGCGACTACTTCGTGTTGCCGGAAGTGTCGATCGAAGAGCAGGTCGCCACGCTGCCGGGGCTGGACGGGCGCAAGATGTCCAAGAGCTACGACAATACGGTGCCGCTGTTCGAGGGCGGAGCCAAGCGTCAGCGCGAGGCGATCATGCGCATCGTCACCGATTCGCGCGAGCCGGGCGAGCCCAAGGACCCGGACAGCTCGTCGCTGTTCGCGATCTACCGCGCTTTCGCCGCAGCCGGGGAGACGGACGCTTTTCGTGCGCAGCTGGAAAAGGGCATGGCCTGGGGCCAGGCCAAGCAGGCCTTGTTCGGGCGCATCGACAGCGAACTGGCGCCGATGCGCGAGCGTTATGACGCCTTGATGGCGCATCCCGACGACATCGAGGACATCCTGCGTGCAGGGGCGGCCAAGGCGCGTACCGTTGCCGCGCCGTTGCTCGATACCCTGCGCGAAGCCGTCGGCCTGGGGGCCGGCAAGGCGCAACCGGCGCGAGAAAAGAGCCGCAAGAGCAAGAAGCGTGGCAAGCGCGCGCGCGTGGTCAGCTTTCGCGACGGCGACGGTCATTTTCGCTTCCGCCTGCTGGCGGCCAACGGCGACGAGCTGGCCTTGTCGCGTGCCTATGCCGATCCCAAGGCTGCCGGTCAGGATTCGCGGCGCTTGTTCGAGCTGGCCGATCAGGTCGAGCTGGAGGCCGCTGCGGATGGTCTGGCATTGAGGCTCGACGGCGAGACCATTGCCGAAGCCGGCGACCTGCCGGATGACACCGCGCGTGACGCCGTCGCAAAACGACTGCGCGAGGAGTTGGCCCAACCCAAATCGGCCTGAGTCGCCAGTGCGAGGTCATTCCGCCGGCGTATTTCCGGACGGCTTGCTGCCCGGCTTTCTGCGTCGCCCCCGACGGGTGCGCTTGCGTGGCTTTTCCGCCGGCTTGTGGCGATGTGGCTCGGCATCCACGGTGATGTAGGCCGGATCCGGCGTATCCAGGCGCATGGCAGTGAGTCGTCCGCCCCACACGCAGCCGGTGTCCAGCGCGTACACGCCCAGCCCCGCGAACAGACCCAATGCCGACCAGTGGCCACAGGCCACGCGCACGCCGCGTTGGCGCATGCCGGGCACCGCAAACCAGGGGTACAGGCCGGCCTTTTGCGAACCGGGTACACCCTTGGCGTCGAAGTCGATGCGCCCGCGCGTGTCGCAGTAGCGCATGCGCGTGAGCACGTTGATGGTCGCGCGTGAGCGGTCGATGCCGGTCAGGCGTGCCGACCATGTGGCCGGGCGGTCGCCGAACAGGTGGCTGAGCAGGCGGTGGCGACCGGGGCCGGCCAGTTCGCGCTCGACGTCGGCGGCAGCGTGTTCGGCCTGGCGCAAGGTCCAGCGCGGGGCCAGCCCGGCGTGCACCATGACCCAACCGAGATCGGGGTTGTGGTGCAGCAGTTTCTGCCCGCGCAGCCAGTCCAGAAGCAAGTCGCGATCCTCGGCGAACAGGACCTCGCGCAGTTCCGGATTGACCCGTTCCTGTGCCTGGCGCGGACGCTCGGCGACGGCCAGCAGGCTGAGATCATGATTACCCAGCGTGATCACGCATGACTCGCGCAACGAGTGGATCAGGCGCAGGGTGTCCAGCGATTGTCCGCCGCGATTGACCAGGTCACCGCAAAACCACAACTGGTCGACCGCCGGATCGAAGTTCAGTCGGTCGAGCAGGCGTTGCAGTTCCGGGTAGCACCCTTGCACGTCGCCGATGGCATATACCGCCATCTCAGCACCATCCGTTGCGTGGTCGGGAGCGATTCAATGCAGCGTCCTCGGAATGGCCAGCGTGAACGGGGCGATGGGTGCATCGAAGCGAGTGCCGTCATCGGCCAGCATCTGATAGCTGCCGTGCATGGTGCCGACCGCGGTTTCCAGCACTGCACCGGAGGTGTACTCGTAGTCGTCGCCGGGACGCAGCCAGGGCTGTTCGCCGATCACGCCATCGCCGCGCACTTCCTCGATCTTGCCGTTGGCGTCGCTGATCACCCAGTGCCGCGACAGCAGCTGGGCCGGCATGTCGCCGGTATTGCGCAAGGTGATCGTGTAGGCAAACACGAAGCGCTGTTCGTCCGGCCGCGATTGCTGCGGCACGAAGCGCGTTTGTACCGCGATGTCGAAGGCGTAGGGCTGTTGTTCGTCCATGGGTCAATTGTCGGGCACGTGCATCGGATCAGGCAAGCGCGACCCTTCCCGGTCACGAAATGCCCTGCGCCAGGCGCACGAAATCATCGACCGACAGTTGTTCGGCGCGTGCACGCGGATCGATGCCGGCGGCCTGAATGGCATCGGCATCGAGGACACCCTTGAGCGCGTTGGACAGTGTCTTGCGGCGCTTGCCGAAGGCGGCTTTCACCACTGTTTCGATGCGTTTGGTGTCGACTGTCGGCAACTGTTCGGTTGGCAGCGGCACCAGACGCACGACGGCCGAGTCGACCTTGGGTGGCGGGCGGAAGGCGCTCGGTGGCACGTCGAACAGCGCCTCGACCCGACACGCCAATTGCAGCATCACGCTGAGTCGGCCGTAGGTCTTGCTGCCGGGGCCGGCGGCCATGCGCTCGACCACTTCCTTTTGCAGCATGAAGTGCATGTCGGTGATGGCCTCGGCATGCGCCAGGCAGTGGAACAGGATCGGGCTGGAAATGTAATAGGGCAGGTTGCCGACGATGCGCAGTTTGCCGCCGTCGGCCAACGCGGTGAAGTCGGCCTTGAGCACGTCCTGGCGGATGATGTCGAGCTGGCCGATGGGAGCGGCTGCTTCGCGCAAGCGTGGAATGAGGTCGGTATCGAGCTCGATGGCGGTCAGCCGGCCGGCGGTCTCCAGCAAGGGCAGGGTCAGGGCGCCTTCGCCCGGCCCGATCTCGACGATGCGCTGGTCGGTGCGCGGCTGCAGGGCCGAGATGATGCGGTCGATGTAGCGGCGCTCGTGCAAAAAATGCTGGCCGAAGTGCTTCTTGGGGCGTGCAGGCATGGATATTGGGCCGTGGCGAGCTGAGGGCGGCGATGCGTGTAGCGGTTATGTGCTGGCAAGCCTGGTGGCCAGGCGGGCCGCCGCCAGCATGCTCGAGGCATCGGCGCGTCCGCTCCCGGCCAGGTCCAGCGCCGTGCCGTGATCGACCGAGGTGCGGATGAAGGGCAGACCCAGCGTGATGTTGACGGTGCTCTCGAAGGCCTCGCTCTTGAGTACGGGCAGCGCTTGGTCGTGGTACATGGCGAGCACGGCGTCGTAGTGACGGCGCTGGGCCGGAATGAAGGCGGTGTCGGCTGGTATCGGGCCAAGCAGGTGCATGCCATCGTCGCGCAGGGCATCAAGGGCCGGAATGATGGTGTCGATTTCCTCGTTGCCGAGGTGGCCGCCTTCGCCGGCATGCGGGTTGAGGCCGAGCACGGCAATGCGCGGCTGCTCCAGCCCGAAACGATGCGTCAGGTCGTGATGCACGATGCGCAGCGTTTGCGTGATGGTCTCGCGCGTAATCGCGGCGCTGACCTTTGCCAGCGGCAGGTGCGTGGTGGCCAGGGTGACGCGCAGGGAATCGCTGGCCAGCATCATGACCACGTCGCAACCGGCGCGCGCGGCGAGAAATTCGGTATGGCCGGTGAACCGCTCGCCGGCATCGTTGATGACCGACTTTTGCACCGGTGCGGTGACCATCGCGTCAAAGCTGCCGTCAAGGCAGCCATCGGCTGCGGTCGCCAACACGTTGAGCACGTGGAATGCGTTGCGCGTGTCGAGCGTTCCGGGGGTTTCGGTGGCGCGCAGCGGGACATGCCGGAGGCGCAGATGACCGGGTTCGCGCCGTGTCAGCGTATCGCCATCGTCGTCGCTGATGGTGATGTCGAGGCCGCAGCGCGTGGCCGCGCGCTCGATCAGTTCGCGGTCGCTGACGGCCACCAGGTCGGCGGCCAACGGTGTCGCGGCCAGGCGTGCAACCAGCTCCGGCCCGATTCCGGCCGGTTCGCCGGCGCTCAAGGCCAGGCGCGGCAGGCCGGCCGCGGCGATCATGACTGGTTCTTGGTCTGCTTGGACGGGTCGCGCAGCGACTTGATGCGGATGTTGACGAAAGAGCTGGAGCGCAGCTGGCGCAGGAAGTCTTCGTAGACCTGCTTGGCCTTGCGGTTGCCGATGGCTGCGCGCGCGCGATTGCGGCGGGTTTCTTCGGTGACGTCGCGCTGGCGCGTGCCCAGGCGTTGGACGATGTCCCAGCCGGCGCGGGTCTGGAACGGTTTGGAGACTTCGCCATCACTGAGGCTGGCCAGCACGTTGGCAATGACCGGGCCGTGCTCCTTGAGCTGGAACCAACCCAGATCGCCACCCAGGTTCGCCGAGGTGTCGTCGTCGGACTCCTTCTTTGCCAGCTTGGCGAAGTCCTTGTCTTTCGCGGTGATCTTCTTGTAGATGTCCTGGGCTTTCTGCTGCGCTTCGCTGGGCGAGACCAGTTCACTGGATTTGATCAGGATCTGGCGCGCATGATATTGCGTGACCACATCGCGGTCGGCCTTGCGCTTGCCGACCAGCTTGAGAATGTGGAAGCCACTGGCGCCGCGCAACGGCGGCGTGACCTGGCCGGGCTGCATCTTGGTCACCAGGCTGGCGAACGCGGGCGGGATCTCGTTCATGCTGCGCCAGCCCAGATCGCCACCTTCGAGCGCATCCTGGGCATCGGAGTAGCGGATCGCCGCGGCGTTGAAGTCCATGCCGCCCTTGATCGCCTTCTCGGCTTTTTCGGCCTTGGCCTTGGCGGCGGCGATGTCGCTGGCGCTGGCGCCGCTCGGCAGCAGGATCTCGATGTGTGCCAGATGCACCTGACCGGCGCTGAAGGACGGATTCTTGAGCAGGTTCTCGACTTCGGCATCGGTGACGCGCACCTTGCTGCGCACCACCTGGTCACGCAACTTCTGCACCAGGATCTGGTCGGCCACGTTGCGCTGGAAGGCGGCAAAACTGCCGCCCTGGCTGGTGATGGTCTGGCGCAGTTGCTGCGGCGTCATCTGGTTGTGCCGGGCAATGTTGGTGATCGCGTTGCCGACTTCGTTCTGCGATACGCGGATGCCTTGCTTGTTGGCGTGTTGCACCTGCAGCTTCATCAGGATCAGGCGGTCCAGTACCTGACGCTTGAGCACCTCGGGGGGCGGCAGCTGTTCCGGATTGGACGCGTACTGGCGTTTGACCGATTGCACGGCCTGGTCAAGACGGCTTTGCAGGACCACCTCGCCCTCGACCACGGCGACAATGCGGTCGATCATGCCCGACTGGCTGCTCTTGGAGCCTCCGGGCTGCGCTCCGGGCAGGAACTGTGCGTGGGCCAACGGTGCCAGCAGCAAAGCCAGCGACAGCACGAAAAGGGTGGAAATCTGCTTCATCGACGGAAAACCTGGTGGGCGTCGGTGCCGCCGATCGGCGGGCGTGGGTGTTCGAACAAGTCAATGAGACCGCGCCGACGGATACATGTTCCATCCGCTGGTGTCATGTGACGCGGGAGTCGCGCCTGCTTACTGATAGCCAAGAATAGCACGGTGCAGGAACCGCTCTGTCTTTGGGCTGAAGCTGCCCAGGCCCTTGAACTGCACTTGCAACATGATGGCGTTGTCGGTGTCGCCGTGAACGTTGCGCACGTAGTGACGGCCCAACAGGCGCACGGCGATGCAGCAGTTCTCGTATTCCACGCCGAGCAGGGCCGCCAGCGTCTTGGGATGGGGTTCGTCCCACTGCTGGCGTTCGCGCTTGGCGATGTTCCAGCGCGCCAGCAAGCGCCAGCGCTCGGTGACCGGGATCGCTGCCGACACGTCGAACTGATCCATGTAATGGTAGCGGTAGCGGTAGGAAAAATTGAGTACGCCATTGAAGCCGATGCGACGCTGGAACCCGACGCTGCCCATGGCGTTGCGATGATGGTTGGGGTCCCACTGGTACACGCTGTGCAGGCGCCAGTCCGGACTGAGGGTCAGGTCCAGCTGGGCCACGTAGTCCGAGCCGGCAAAATCGGTGGTCGGCGCGTTGCGGCCAAGTTGCACCCGTTGCGGCGAGAAGTAACGGATTTGACCAAAACTGAATGCCGCCTTCTGGATGCCGGCGGAGTCCAGAAGGCGCGTGGTGACGGCCGCGGTGAGGTTGTTGGCGTCCATCTGCCGGTCGGCACCGGAAAAGCGATTGGTGGAGAACAGCTGCCAGTAGCCGAAGGTCATGTCGCGGGTATCGAACGTGGGCAGGTCGCGCTGGTCGCGATACGGCACGTACAGGTAGTACAGCCGTGGCTCCAGGGTTTGCGTGTAAGAGTGGCCGAACAGCGAGGTTTCGCGCTCGAAGATCAAGCCGCTGTCGATGCTGGCGATGGGCAGACTGCGTGACGGGGCATCATCGGTGTAACCGAAATGTGCCGGATCGTTGATCAGGCGGTACGTCGTGTAGCGCCAGGCGACGCGTGGGCGGACATACCAGGCCGCGCCTTGATAATTGCCCTCGAGGTACGGGTACAGATCAACGCGATTGCCCTCGACCGCGTGGTCCTTGCGAAAAGCCACGGCCTCGCTCGTGATGCCCCACTCGAGCGTGCGCGTGATGGGCGCGTCGATTTCGAAGGCGATGCGTGGCCAGCGCTTGTACTGCACATGGTTGTCGCTGAGCAGCGGGTCGATGTTCTGGAACTGGAGCAAGCCGATCGACGCACTCCACCATTGGCCCGAACCCCGGATGCCGGCGCGCGAGCTGAGCGACGATGGCGTGGTGTAAAACGACAGCGGCGACTGAAAATCCTGAAAATAGTATTTGTCGGATACGTGCTTGATTGACGTGTTGAACGACCAGCTGCCGCCGAGACGGGTGCGGTTCTCGAACTGGACGAAGTACCGATCCGCACCATCGTCGATGTCGCGATCGCGATCGTCGTGATCGCTGCCGGCATGGCGATCGCTGGGCAAGTAGTCGATGTCCAGTTGTCCGCTGCTGGGGCCGATCAGGTACCTGAATTGGGCGCCGAGCATCAGGCCGCGCTTGGTGTATATCTTCGGTGTCAGGGTGGCGTCGTAATTGGGCGCCAGGTTCAGGTAATACGGGATCGAAAACATGAACCCCGAGTTGCTGTTGTGCCCGAACGTCGGGTACAAAAAACCGCTCTTGCGGCGATCATCGACGGGAAAGCTGAAGTACGGCAACCAGAAAAATGGCACGTCGCCCATGCGCATGGTGGCGTCGCGCGCCACGCCGACGCCGGTGTCCTTGTTGATCGTGATGCGATCGGCGCTGAACTCCCACAGGCGGTGGCCCGGGTCGCAGGTCGAGTACGTGGCGTGCGTGTAGCGGCTGTGCTTGGGGTCCAGCAGCGTGGCGTGTTCGGCCACGCCATTGCCGTGCGAAATCAGCATCTGGTAGCGCACGTCGCTGGCCTCGGCGTAGTCCGGCGTGGTGGTGCCGTGCATGTGCGAGGCCGACAGCAGTTCCTTGCTGTCCTGGTAGGTGACGTGGCCGCGCGCGGAATAGGCCGTGGTGCGGTCGTTGTAGTTGAGGTGGTCGGCCTGCAGCAGCTGGTCGTAGCGGCGCAGGGTGACATTGCCGCTCAGGCGATAGATGCTGCTGTCGGAGGCATCGACGTGTTCGGCCCACACATTGGTGATCGCGTCCTCGCGGCCGTGGCTGTCCTCGGGCAGGCCGGGCCGGTAGAACTCCAGCAGCGCGTTGGGGCGGCACAAGGCAAAGCTGACCGGTCGCGGCGGACAGTCGAACCGGCCCAACGGGCACGGCGTGAAACCGGTGTGTTGCTGGACTGGCGCTTGCGCCGGCAACTCGGCCGGCGCCGCGGCCATGGCCGGTGCAGCCAGGCTGCCGAACACGGCGGCAACGGCCCATGCCAGGGCGTGACGGGCCGGAAAGTGGCGGGCAGTGGTCGGCACGCGGCCGGTCTCCTTGTTGATGCGGGCCATAACGCTAGCAGAAAGCCTGTCGTGTGTTGACGCACGCGAGATGCGTGTTTCGGGTCAATGGTCGAGCAATTCGGCGACGTGTGCCGCCACGCCGGCGCGCAACGCTGCCAGCTCGTAGCCGCCTTCGAGACACGAAACAATGCGCCCCCGTGCATGTGCGTGTGCCAGATCCACCAGCTGTCGGCTGAGCCAGGCGTAGTCTTCGCCTTCCAGCATCAGGTCGGCCAGCGGGTCGAGGCGGTGGGCGTCGAATCCGGCCGAGATCAACAGCAGTTGCGGCTTGAAGCTTGCCAGTCGTGGCAGCAACACGTCATTCCAGGTGCCGCGAAAATCGACCGACCCTGCGCCCGCCGGCAGCGGTGCGTTGACGATGTTGCCGACACCGCACTCATCGACGGCGCCAGTGTCCGGATACAGCGGCGCCTGATGGCTGGACAGATATTGCACGCGTGGTTCGGCGGCGAAGATGTCCTGCGTGCCATTGCCGTGGTGCACGTCGAAATCGATGATGGCGACGCGCTTGAGTCGATGCACGGCCAGTGCATGAGCGGCGGCCACCGCGATGTTGTTGATGAGACAAAACCCCATCGCACGATCGGTCGTGGCGTGATGGCCGGGCGGACGAACCGCGCAGAACGCATGGTCAGCGCTGCCTTGCACGACTGCATCGACCGCTGCCACGCACGCGCCGGCCGCGCGCAGGGCCGCTTCGGCCGACCCGGGTGATACCACCGTATCGTCGTCAAGCTGACGGATGCCTTGTTCGGGACCGCCATCGAGCATGGCCTCGACGTGCGCCGGCGCATGTACGCGCAACAGCTGTTCACGCGTGGCGCGCGGCGCTTCGATACGGTCGAGCATGCTGAAACGATCGTGGTCTAGCGCATCGAGCACGGCACGCAGTCGTGCCGACGATTCGGGATGGCCGGGACCGGTGTCGTGCGCCAGGCACGCGGGGTGGGTGTACAGGCGCAACATGTCCGGGTCAGGCTTCGGGTTTCTTGCGGCGCTCGTGCTGCCACAGCACTTCGCCGTGGCCACCATGGCGGGCCAAAACACGCGCCACCACGAACAGCAAGTCGGACAAGCGGTTCAGGTAATGCGTCACCTGCGGCCGCACCTGCTCGTCGCGGGCCAGCGTGACCACGGCGCGCTCGGCGCGGCGGCACACGGTGCGGGCCAGATGACAGGTGGCCGCCGGCATGCCGCCACCGGGCAGGATGAATTCCTTCAGCACCGGCAGGTCGACATTGAAGCTGTCAAGCGATGTTTCCAGACGCTCGACATCGGCGTCGTGAATCATCTCCATGCCGGGAATGCACAGCTCGCCGCCAAGATCGAACAGGTCGTGTTGCACCTGCACGAGTACTTCGCGCACCGTATCGGGAATGTCGCCGGCCAGCACCATGCCGATGATGCTGTTGAGCTCGTCGGTGGTGCCGTAGGCAGCAACGCGCGACGAATCCTTGGCCACGCGCGATCCGTCGCCGAGGCCGGTAGTGCCGTCATCCCCGGTACGTGTGTAAATTTTGGAAAGGCGGTTGCCCACGGGTGCGTCAGGCCGCTGCCGGCGTCATGCGCAGCGCCGGATAGCGTCGTGACAGCAATGCAAACGCACCGAACAACACGCCGCTCCACACCATGGTGCCGAGTAGCGAACCCTGAATGTAAAACGGCAGCGCGGCGACGTAACAGGCGGCGAGGCCGGACGCGGTCATCGCGTACATGCCCGACATCAACCACACGAAGAAGTTGGTGACCAGGTAGAACCCGGTGGCGCTGCCGGCGGCCGCGAGGATCACGTTGACCACGCGCACCTTGCTGCGCAGCGCGAAGGCGCCGACGGCAATGGCCGCCACGCAGACGTAGATGACCGGCGCCATGGCCAGCCAATGGCCGAGCTGCGCGGACGGCAACGCGAACGCAATCGCCACATCGGCGCACAACATGGCCAGCAACGGCACCAGCACGGCCAGGCCGCGATGGGCGAAATACGCCCCGCCGAACAGGGCGATCGCCGCGACTGGCGTGAAGTTGTACGGCAGCGCGCCGGGATTGAAATACGTCACCAGCCGGAACACCACGGCGAACGCAATCATGCCGATCAGCACCAACAGGCGCGGGTTGAACGTGTGGGACGTGGCGGGCTGCATCGGACGCATGACAGGTTCCATTCACAGAGTGATCAATCAGGTCCGTACAGGATACTGCAAACGTGTGGCTGCAGGCAGGCGCCGCGAACGGCCAGGCGCATGTCGCAGCGGCCAACATCGCGGCCCTGGGCGGTATGATCGGCGCATGAGCGAGAGTACCGACATCCTGATCGTGGGCGGTGGCTTGGTCGGCGCCAGCCTGGCCATTGCGCTGGACGCTGCCGGTCGCGCCGTGACCATGGTTGAAGCGAGCGCGCCGCGCGTGGGCGCGCAACCCAGTTACGACGAACGCAACCTGGCGCTGGCCCGCGCCAGCGTCAATGGTTTGCGCGCGATCGGCGTGTGGGATATCGCCGCTGCGGCGGCCACGCCGATCCGGCGCATCCATGTCAGCCGCGCCGGCGAGTTCGGCAGCACGCGGCTGGAGGCGGACCGTTTCGGCGTTGACGCGCTGGGCTGGACCTTGCCGGCACGTGAACTGGGTGCGGCCTTGCTGGCGCGGCTGGATGCCTGCACGCATCTGACGCGTCACGCACCGGCTCGATTGCAGTCGATGCGCCGCCACGGGGATGGCTGGTGCGTGTGCATCGACACGCCCGATGGCGAGCGCGAGATCACGACACGTCTGCTGGTCGGCGCCGATGGCAGTGATTCCACCGTGCGTGCGCAACTGGGCATTGGCGCCAACGAGCACGATTACCGGCAAACCCTGTTCGTGGCCACGGTGACCCCGCAGCATGCGCCGGCCGGCCGCGCCTGGGAGCGTTTTTCCGATGACGGCCCGGTGGCATTGTTGCCGCTGGCCGACGGCCGGGCGGGGCTGGTTCTGACGGTATCGAGCGAGTATGCCGACGAAGTCGCCGGCATGGATGACGCGGCGTTCCTGGCCTTGGCACAGCGCCGTTTCGGCTGGCGTCTCAGACACCTGGAGCATGCGGGCAAGCGCTCGGCCCATGCCATTCGCCGCGTCGCCGCGCAGATCATCACGGCGCCGCGTGCGGTACTGGTCGGCAATGCCGCGCAGACCGTGCATCCGATCGGGGCGCAAGGGTTCAATCTGGGATTGCGCGATGCGCTGACCTTGTCCGAACTGGTGGCCGACGCTTCCGACCCGGGCGCGGGCCGATGGCTGGATGCCTACGCGTCGCGTCGTGCGCCCGATCGCGAGGGCGTCATGGCCATGAGCCACGGCCTGATCCGCCTGGCCTGCTTGCGTCAGCCGCTGCTGGCGCCGTTGCGCACGTTGGGTCTGCTGGCGTTTGATCGCCTGCCGGTGCTGCGTCACGGCATGGCGCGGCGGGGCATGGGTTTTCGCGGCGAACCGCCGCGCGATGTGCTGGAGAGCTTGCCATGACGGTTTCGGGTTCGCGCGCCGGGGCGCGTCGTCGTCGTCGCGGTGCTATCCGTGATGTGGTCTTGGTCGGTGGCGGCATGGTCGGTGCGGCGGCTGCACTGGCGCTGGCGCGCGCGGGCTTGACGGTTTCCCTGGTCGAAGCACGCCAGCCCGAACCATGGCATGCCGAGGACGATGTCGATCTGCGCGTGGTGGCGCTGGCACCTTCTTCGGCAGCCCTGTTGCAGGATCTGGGCGTGTGGGCGGCGGTGCGCGAGGCGCGTGCGCAAGCGTACCGGCACATGCATGTGTGGGATGCCGCCAGCAGCGCCGCGCTGGATTTCGATGCCGCCGAGGAAGGTCGGGATGCGCTCGGCTGGATCGTCGAGAACCGATTGTTGCAGCACACGCTCTGGTCCGCGTTGGATGCCGCCGGCGTGCAGTGTGTGTGTCCGGCCGGGGTGCAGAGCTTCGAGCAGGCCGATGGACATGTGCGTCTGACGCTGGACAACGGCGAGGCATTGGACACACGCCTGCTGGTGGCTGCCGATGGCGGCGCTTCGCCATTGCGCGGTCAGGCCGGCATCGCCACGCACGGTCGCGATTATGCACAGCGCGCCGTGGTCGCCCATGTGGCGACCGAGCAGGCGCATGCCAACACGGCGTGGCAGCGCTTCACGCCCGATGGCGTGATCGCGTTCCTGCCCTTGGCGGATGGCCGCAGTTCGGTGGTGTGGAGCCTGCCCGAGGCCGAAGCGCAGCGCATGTTGGCGCTGGACGATGCGGCGTTTGCCGATGCCGTCGGCGTGGCGGGTGATTTGCGATTGGGGCGCGTCACCGGTGTGTCCCGACGCGCAGCCTTCCCGCTCAAGTTGCAACTGGCCAAGGCCTACCAGTCCGAGCGTCTGGTGCTGGTGGGCGACGCTGCGCACATGGTGCATCCATTGGCCGGACAGGGCGCCAACCTGGGCTTGCGTGACGTGGCTGAATTGCGCGACACCTTGCAGACGGCGAACCTCGCCGGGCGCGATATCGGTTCAAGCGCGGTATTGCGGCGTTACGCGCGGCGCCGGCGCAGCGCCGACACGTTGGATGCGTATGCGTTCGACGGGTTGGAGCGGGCCTTCGGCTGGCGGGCGTCGCCGTTGGTGGGCATGCGCGCCTTGGGCATGCGCGCGTTGCAGCAGTTGCCACCGTTGCGCCGTGCGCTGTCGCTGCACGCGGCCGGACGTTGAGCCTTGCCGCAGCAGCGAATGAATTTGCGCAGGTCGGACACGGTCCGACATAACGGTCAGTGCGGTCAGCAAACCCGCTCGACGGCGTAATCGGCCAATGTCGCCAGCGCCTCGCGCCATTCCGAGGCGGGCAATTCGGTCAGGGCATGATGCGCCGCATCGGCGTGCGACATGGCCAGCTGACGGGTGCGCTCGACCGCGCCCGATTCGTGGATGAAACCGATGACCTGGTCCAGCGCGTCGCGATTGCCCTGCTCGATCGCCTCGCGCAGAGACCGCTTTTGCTCGCCGCTGGCGCGCTCCAGCGCGTAGATCAGCGGCAACGTCAGCTTGCCCTCGGCCAGGTCGTCGCCGACGTTCTTGCCCAGGGTGTGCGTGTCCGAGACGTAATCAAGCAGGTCGTCGGTGATCTGGAACGCGTAGCCCAGACGCATGCCGTAGCGACGCAGCGCCTGGACCTGCGCCTCGGGCAGTTGGCCGAGCAGGCCGCCAAGTTCGGTGGCGGCGGCGAACAACACCGCGGTCTTGCGCTCGATGATGCGCAGGTAGGCGGCTTCGTCGACATCCGGATTGCCGATGTTGAGCAGCTGCAGCACCTCGCCTTCGGCGATGGTGTTGGTGGTGTCGGCCAGCACTCGCATCACCGCCATGCTGTCGACGTCGACCATCATCTGGAACGCCCGCGAATACAGGAAATCGCCGACCAGCACGCTGGCGGCGTTGCCCCACATCGCGTTGGCGCTTTGCCGGCCGCGCCGCAGTTCGGACTCGTCGACCACATCGTCGTGCAGCAGTGTCGAGGTGTGGATGAACTCGATCACCGCGGCCAGCAGCGTGTGGTCCTGGCCCTCGTAGCCGGCGGCGCGTGCGGCCAGAACGTGCAGCATCGGGCGCAGGCGCTTGCCGCCGCCGTCGATGATGTGCACGGCGATCTGGTTGATCAGCACGACGTGCGAGGCCAGGCGCCGGCGGATCAACGCATCCACGTCAGCCATGTCGTTGGCGGCGAGCGCGCGCACGCCGTCAAGGTCAAGCGCGGAGTCGACGGCGTAGCGGGTGGCAGGTGTACTCATGAAAGGCTGATTTGGATCGAGGCTGCCAATTATAGGCGCATCGAGGCTTTACGCACGGATTTTGCGTGTATCGAGTGCGTGAACCGGTGCTTTTTGTCCTTTTGGTGGCGATGTGCCACAGCGCGCCGGTGCCGTGACCTCTTATAATTGACGGCTTGTATTCCCCAATCCCAAGGCCGTGAGCAGGCTCAGCAAGCGAGAACTCAATACCGCGTTCGCGTTGTCCAGCGTGGTCGGACTGCGTCTGTTCGGCGTGTTCCTGATCATGCCGGTGTTCACCGTCTATGCCGTGGACCTGCCTGGCGCCACGCCGTTTCTGGTCGGTCTGGCGATCGGGATCTACGGCTTTGCGCAGGCGTTGCTGCAGGTGCCGGTGGGCCTGGCTTCGGACCGTTTCGGCCGGCATCTGACCATCACCATCGGTCTGCTGGTGTTCATCGCCGGTTCGGTGGTCGCCGCGCTGGCCCAGGGCATCGACGGCATCATCGTCGGTCGCGTGCTGCAGGGCCTGGGCGCGGTCTCCGGTGCCAGCCAGGCGCTGGCCGCCGATCATTCCGATGCGGACAATCGCAGCAAGGTCATGGGCATCATCGGCGTCAGCATCGGTGCGGCGTTCGTGCTGGCGATCATATTGAGTGCGCCGCTGGCCGCGGTATCGGGCCTGTCCGGCCTGTTCGGGCTGACCGCGGTATTGGCGCTGGGAGCGATCGTGCTGTTGTGGGTCGTGGTCCCGCGACCCGCGCGGCGGCGCGCGCCCGCGGCAGCACGACTGCCGGATGTGTTGCGCATGGTGGTGCGACCGCAGTTGGCGGTGCTCAATGTGTCGGTATTCATGATGCACGCCATGCTGACGGCGGCGTTTGTCGCGCTGCCGCTGTTGCTGACGCGCCGTACCGGCATCGCACTGACCGACCAGTGGCAGCTGTATTTGCCGGTGATGCTGGTTTCCGCGCTGGTCATGGGCGGGGTCTTGCGACGTGTGACCTCGCTGGCCGGCAGCATGCGTCTGGTGCTGGTATGCGCCCTGGGTCTGGGGGTGGCACTGGCGGGTTTTGCTGCCGACGCGCACGATCAGCTGGTGTTGTGGCTGGCCGCCGTGGTGTTCTTCAGTGCCTTCAATCTGCTCGAGGCCAATCTGCCCAGTCTGGTGTCGCGGCTGGCGCCGGCGGATCTGCGCGGTGCGGCCATGGGTGGTTTTGCCACCTGCCAGTTCCTCGGCGCCGGCATGGGCGGCCTGCTCGGCGGCGTGATGATGCAGCGTGTCGGCTTGTCGGCCGTGTTCTGGGCCGGCGTGGCGCTGGTGGTGATCTGGCTGCCGCTGCTGTGGTGGGGTCGGCGGCACGTCATCGCGGCAGGCGCTCCCGTGACCGCGTGAGGGCTTTCGCCTACGCCAAAATACGCCGTTTCCGGCATGGGTTTGCCCGGTTGCTGTGCTAGCATCACTCGTCCTAATCGCAAGCATCCCAACCGAGGCCAAACCCATGGCACGTGGCATCAACAAGGTCATTCTCATCGGCAACCTCGGCGCCGACCCCGACGTGCGCTATTCCGCCAGCGGCAGTGCCGTGTGCACGCTGAGCGTGGCCACCAGCGAATCGTGGACCGACAAGCAGAGCGGCCAGAAACAGGAGCGCACCGAGTGGCACCGGGTCAAGGTGTTCGGCAAGCTCGCGGAAATCTGTCAGGAGTATCTGCGCAAGGGCCGTCAGGTGTACATCGAAGGCTCGTTGCGCACCGACAAGTACACCGGCAAGGACGGTGTCGAGCGCTATTCGACGGACATCGTCGCGCGCAACATGCAGATGCTGGGCGGCCAGGAAGGCGGCGGTGGCGGTGGTGGTGGTTACAGCCGCTCGCAGGCTCCGGCACGCGGACCGGCGCCGCAGCAGGCAGCGCCGGCGCAGGCCCGACAAGGTCCGGCCGATGGCGGTTTCGAGGATGACGACATCCCGTTCTGAGCAACCCGTTTCAGAACCCGCTCACCTACATGAACGGCAGGGCTGCGGATTGGCGGCTCTGCCGTTTTTGGGTATGTCCGATGGCGGCAAGGATGTCAACGGTTGGGGTCGATATGCCCCTGTTTGCCCAGGTCCGATGGCTCCTTGCTCAGCACCGCTCGCGAAAACTCCAGCGCGCGCAGCGCGAAGTTGTCGGCCGCCTCCCAGTAAGAGGCATCGCGCACGCGCACGTGCAGCACCGCGAGGTTCGGGTCATTTCTGCCTTCGGGGAAAAACACCTTCTGTACCGATGACCACAGTTCATCAATGGTGTCGCGATCACGGTCAATGCGCGTGCGTCCGCGCACCGACACATAGCGTTTGTTGGCGTGATCGGCATAGGCCAGGTTCACGTCGCTGGCGTCGGTCAGCTCCTCGACTTTGGGACTGTTGGCGGCGGTGAAAAACACCAGCTCGCCTTCGGCGTCGAGCTTCAAGGTCTGCAACGGGCGGCTGACCATCGAGCCGTCGGCGGCGTGCGTGGTCAGCATGGCCACTTCGCTGTCGTTGATCAGTTCGCCCAGTTTGCGCAATGAATCATTGTTGCCGGTCTCGATTTTCATGATGGACCTCGCTGCGGCATGGGAGTCGACCGTTGCGCGGCGGCGGTTAACCCGCGCTGAAACCATCCGCATGTCGGTCAGGTTCCGGCGGATGTCGCTGGTCATGCCGGTGAAGCCGGCGGTTGATCGCAATCGATCGCACTTTCCCGCTGATTGAAATCCGATCAGCCCAGTTGATACGGTCCGCCGCGCTCCAGCGCGCGTTGGTAAGCCGGACGCGCGTGAATGCGTTGCAGCCATGCCTGCAGATGCGGGTAAGCGGCATCGAGGCCGCCGCGCGCTGCCAGTGCCTCGATCGGAAAGCTGAGCTGGATGTCGGCGACGCTGAAGGCCTCGCCGATGAACCACGACTCGTTGCTGTCCAGTTCGCCTTCGAGGTAATCCAGGTGCAGCTTCAGCTGCGGGTCGATGAATTCCTTGTTGGTGCGTTGGGTGATCATGCGCGCCACCGGGCGCACGAGAAACGGCATCGGTGCGCTGGCCACGCGCTGAAACACAAGCTTGAGCAGCAGCGGCGGCATGGCCGAGCCTTCGGCGTAGTGCAGCCAGTAATTGCAACGCAGTCGCTGATCGTCGCCGGCCGGTGGCATCAAGCTGCCGTTGCCGTACTGGTCGGCAAGATACGTGACGATGGCACCCGATTCGGCCAGCACCAGGTCGCCATCGGTGATGACCGGTGACTTGCCCAAGGGGTGAATCTTGCGCAGCTCCGCCGGTGCCAGCATGGTTTTCGGGTCGCGCTGGTAGTGCTTGATCTCGTAGTCGAGACCCAGTTCTTCCAGCAGCCAGAGAATGCGCTGTGAGCGCGAGTTGTCGAGATGGTGGACAACGATCATGTGAATGCCTCGTGTGCAGGTGCGACCATCGTCCAGCCAAACGCTCGCCGGCGCCATGGGCACAGCGTGATCACCAGGCCCGACGATGTGCGCGATTCAGCGGCGCCCGGAGACGGTGAACGATGGCTGAGGCGCAGTGCTGATAATGGCCGGGATTTACCGGGCGTGCACGTCGACCGTCGTAGCTTGCTTGTGCGAGCACGCTGCCGAGCGCACGCCGCGATGCGTGAACGGCAGCGCGACAAGGACGTCATGGCGATGTTCGCAGGTCAGGAAACACGTGTCATGAAAGTTGCCATTTTGGCGGCGAGCGCCTTGTTTGTCGGTTTCGCCGCATTTGCACACACGAGCAAAGGCCCGTTGCCATCGTTCAGCGCGACGGCGCTGACCGGCCAGACCGTCACGCGCGACGACCTGATCGGTCAGCGCACGGTATTGATCATGACGCCGAGCAGGGAAGCCGCCGAGGACACGCGCCAGTGGGCGCACAAGCTGCGCAAAACGCTCGACACGACAAAAGTCCGCGTGCGCGACGTCATTGCCGTCAACTTGCCGTTTTTCATCAGCGAGCAATATGCGGTCAGCCGCGCCCGTGATCAGATCCCGTCCCGCTATTACAAACAGACCTGGCTGACCGGCGGGAGCAAACTGGAAACCGCGCTCGGCATTCCGACCGACAGTGAGCAGGCGTTCGTTTTCGTGCTCGATGCCCGGGGCCGCGTCGTGGCCCGGGTCAAGGGTGGCCCGACGCCGGCACGCGTGCACCAAATCGAATCGGCGATCAAAACGTCCGAGTAGTGTTTCGCCCCGCGCAGATCGTGCCGAAGGAGTGCAATACGTCAGCGCGGCGCACTTTTCGTTGGCTCGCCGGCATCGAAAACGCATGCCGGAGCCTCGTTGCCGCCGGCGTCGGCAGCATGGTCATGCTCGGCCTGCACGGTCACATGGTGAACGCCGAAGCGTTCGGCGAGCATGTCGCGGACGGCGTGCTGGGTCACGTGGCAATCGACGTCCGCGCGCACCTGCAAGTGCGCCGACAGTGCCGGCATGCCGGACGTCAGCTCCCACACATGCAAGTCGTCGACGCGCACCATCCCGGCGACTTCTTTCATGGCGGCGGAAATTTCCGCCGGGTCCAGCCCCTCCGGTGCCGCTTGCAGGAACACGCGGCCGGACTCACGCACCAGAGCGTAGCCGGCCCGCGCCATCAGCACGGCGACCAGCAACGCAGCCAGTGCATCGAAGCGATTCCAGCCGGTCCACCAGATCAGGGCGCCGGCAACCGCGGTGGCCACGAACGCATACAAGTCGGTGAGGATGTGCTGGAAACTGCCCTCGACGTTGAGGCTTTGCCGGTTGGCCTTGCCCATCACCCAGACCACGACGAGGTTGACGACGATGCCGGCCAGGGCCACGATCGTGACCAGCTCGCCGTCCACCTCGGGCGGGTGGATCAGGCGCAATACGGCCTCGACCACGAACCACAGCGCCAACAGCAGCAGCGTGATGCCATTGGCCTGGGCACTCAGGATCTCGGCGCGCTTGAAGCCGAAGGTGTAACGCCCGCGTGCCGGGCGCTTGGCCAGGCGCATGGCCACCAGTGACAGGCCGATGGCGCCGGCGTCGGTCAACATGTGACCGGCGTCGGAAATCAGCGCCAGCGACGAGGCCAGCAGGCCGACGATCAGCTCGACCAGCATGAAGCCGGCAAGGATCGCCAGCGCGATGATCAGATAGCGCTGGTCGGCGTTGTCATCGACGCCATGGCCGTGGCCATGATGGTGGTGCGCGTGGCTGTGGGTTTGGTGATCGTGCATGGGGCTCTCCGAGCGCCAATCTACCCGCCGTCGCCGGCGTTATGTAATGACAACGCCGCGTCTGGCCTCTCGCGAAGCCGGGCGGGCAAACCATGCCTTACACTGCCATGATGAATGCGCGCCGCCATGGCGGCGTTGCCCGGCATGACATGTTCTGGAGGTCATCATGAAATCACGTGCCGCCGTTGCCTTCGAGGCCGGCAAACCCCTGCAACTGGTCGAGGTGGACGTCGCGCCGCCCAAGGCCGGCGAAGTGCTGGTGAAAATCCACGCCACCGGCGTGTGTCACACCGATGCGTTCACGCTGTCGGGCGATGATCCCGAAGGCGTGTTTCCCGCCATCCTCGGCCACGAAGGTGGCGGCGTGGTGGTCGAGGTGGGAGAGGGCGTGACCAGTGTGGCGCCGGGCGATCACGTGATTCCGCTCTACACGGCCGAATGCGGCGAGTGCAAGTTCTGCCGCTCGGGCAAGACCAATTTGTGCTCGGCGGTGCGCGCCACGCAAGGCAAGGGCCTGATGCCCGACGGCACCACGCGGTTCTCGTATCAGGGCAAGCCGATTTACCACTACATGGGCACCAGCACCTTCAGCGAGTACACCGTGGTCGCCGAAGTGTCGCTGGCCAAGGTCAACCCCGAGGCCGCGTTGGAAAAGGTGTGCCTGCTCGGTTGCGGCGTCACCACCGGTATCGGTGCCACGCGCAATGCCGCGCATGTGGCCGAAGGCGACACGGTGGCGGTGTTCGGCCTCGGCGGCATCGGTCTGGCGGTGATCCAGGGTGCGGTGCAGGCCAAGGCCGGGCGCATCCTCGCCATCGATACCAATCCCGAGAAGTTCGCTCTGGCCCGCGAGATGGGCGCGACCGAGTGTGTCAACCCGAAAGATCACGACCAGCCGATCCAGGACGTCATCGTCGAAATGACTGACGGCGGCGTGGAGTACAGCTTCGAATGCATCGGCAATGTCGATGTCATGCGTGCGGCGCTGGAGTGCTGCCACAAGGGTTGGGGCGAAAGCATCGTCATCGGTGTCGCCGGTGCCGGACAGGAAATCTCCACGCGGCCGTTCCAGCTGGTGACCGGGCGGGTCTGGCGTGGTTCCGCATTCGGTGGCGTCAAGGGCCGCAGCGAACTGCCGGGCATGGTCGAGCAGGCCATGCGCGGCGAGATCCGGCTCGACCCGTTCATTACCCACAACCTGCCGCTGGAACGGATCAACGAGGCATTCGATCTGTTGCATGCCGGTGAGTCGATCCGCACCGTCATCCACTACTGATCGAGGGCTTGATTGTGCAACGCGTTGAATCCCACGCCTGCTTCGGCGGTCGTCAGGAAGTCTGGGAGCATGCCTCGACGGCGCTCGATTGCGCCATGCGCATGGGCGTGTACCTGCCGCCGCAAGCGGAGCACAAGCCGTGCCCGGTGCTGTACTGGCTGTCGGGGCTGACCTGCAACGAGCAGAACTTCATCACCAAGGCCGGCGCGCAGCGTCATGCGGCCGAACACGGCCTGATCCTGGTCGCGCCGGATACCAGTCCGCGCGGGTCGGACGTGGCCGATGATGCCGAATATGATCTCGGCCAGGGCGCGAGCTTTTATCTGGATGCCACGCAGAAGCCGTGGTCGGCGCATTACTGCATGCACGCGTACATCGCGCACGAATTGCCGGATCTGGTCGAGGCGCATTTTCCGGCCACCGACGCGCGTGCCATCAGCGGGCATTCGATGGGCGGGCATGGCGCGCTGGTCACGGCTTTGAAACATCCCGGGCGTTATCGCAGCGTGTCGGCCTTTTCGCCCGTGGTGGCGCCGTCGCGCGTGCCATGGGGAGAGAAAGCGTTCACCGCTTACCTCGGCGATGATCGCGAGGCGTGGAAAGCCTGGGATGCCTGCGAGTTGATTGCGCAGGCACGCAAAAAACTGCCGTTGTTGGTGGACCAGGGCGAGGCCGACCCGTTTCTGGACGAACAGCTGCGCCCGCAGTGCTTGCGCGACGTCTGCGCCCGCACGGGTCACCCGCTGGATCTGCGCATGCGACCGGGCTACGACCACAGTTATTATTTCGTCGCCAGCTTCATTGCCGAGCACGTCGTGCATCATGCCCACGCCTTGGCATGAGCGGGGTTTGGCTGATTTCTGAACGGCAGCCAACGACTGCCGGATTCGTGCCAAAATGACCCGATGCAAGAAGGGACGATCATGCAGTGAAAGGCAAGTGGCACGCAAGGTTGCTCAAGCGTTGGCGTCTTGCGCTGTTGTTGCTGGCGGTGGTGGTCAGCGTGATGCTGCCGTACCTGTTTACCCGCAGCACCACCAACAGCGCGCTCGATGCCAGCCATTGGGTGGCGACCAGCTCCCAGGTCCGGGTCACCGTTTATCGCCTGTTGTACCGTCTGCGCGACATCGAGGCGGCGACCTACTCGGTGCTGCAAGGCGTGCGCAGCGACGATCTCACGCAACGCATCGAGCGCGGTGCGGCGCAGATCGAGCCGCTGCTGGCGACCCTGCGCGGCCTGACGCTCGACAATGCCGATCAGCAGGCGCGCCTGGGCGCGTTGAAAAACGTGGTCGAGCATCGCGTCGCGTTGATGCGCAAGGCGCGCAAGCTGTATGCGGCAGGCCATCCGGCCGCGGCCTACCGCGCGCTGGGCAAGGCCGCCAACATCTACCCGTACAGCGCGCTGGCCGAGGACATCGTGCGGGCCGAGAAGCGCATGCAGGTCCAGCGCGATGAAGTTGCCCGACGCAAGACGCGCACCGCGCAGCTGGTCCAGACCGGTGCCGCGCTGGCACAGCTGCTGCTGCTGGGCCTGGTCGCCGTGCTGGCCGAGCGCGCCGCACTGCATCGCCTGCGTGCCGAGCGCATCAGTCGCCACGCGATCGTGCGCGCGCAGCGCATCGTGCAGACCGTGCGCGAGCCGATGGCCATCCTCGACAGTCGCCTGAACCTGTCGATGGTCAATGCCGCATTCGAGGAACTGTACGGCGATACCGGCGCGGTCGGAGCGGAAACCGAAGCGGCGCGACACGAATTGTCCGATGTCGGCGATGGCGCGTGGTCCGACGATGCCGTGCGCCAGCGTTTGATCGACGTGCTGGCGCGCGACCGCGAGCTGTGGGACTACGAGCTGGCACAGACCACCATCGATGGCGTCGATCGGCACATGCTGGTGAACGCGCAACGCATGGAGTTGCCCGAGGGCGATGAGCCGGCCATGCTGCTCAGCGTCAGTGACGTGACCGCACGGACCCTGGCCGAAAACCAGATATCCGAACTCAATCAGCAGCTCGAGGGCAAGATCGAGCAACTGTCCGAGGTCAACCACGAACTGGAAGCGTTCAGTTACTCCGTGTCGCACGATCTGCGCGCACCGCTGCGCCACATTGCCGGCTTTTCCGACAAGCTGGGCCGTCATCTGGGCACGGATATCGACGACAAGACCACGCACTACCTGGATGTCATCGGCACGGCCACCGGTCACATGGCGCAGCTGATCGACGGATTGCTGGCCTATTCGCGTCTGGGTCGCGGGGCCTTGCGCATGCAGCCGGTGGACATGAATGCACTGGCCGCGGAGGTGCACGCCGAGCTCGCCGGTACTTCGGACGGACGTGACATCGCGTGGGAAATCGGCCAGCTGCCGACCGTGATCGGCGATGCGCGCATGCTGCGCACGGTCTGGCAGAACCTGCTGGGCAATGCCGTCAAGTACACTTCGCAGCGCGAGCACGCGCGCATCGAGGTGAGTGTCGAGCGCAGCGACGATGGCGCGTATGTCTTTACCGTCCGCGACAATGGTGCCGGGTTCGACATGGCCTACGCCGACAAGCTGTTCGGCGTGTTTCAGCGCATGCACAAGGCGTCGGAATTTCCCGGCAGCGGCATCGGCCTGGCCAATGTGCGGCGCATCATCTTGCGCCACGGTGGCAAAGTGTGGGCCGAGGCCGAGCGCGGCAAGGGCGCCAGCTTCCATTTTTCATTGCCGGTGCCGCAGGGCATGCCGGCCTGATCGCAGCACGCGAGGATCCATGCATGGAAAAGAAATTGTTCACCATCCTGGTCGCCGAGGACAGCGCGGCCGATGCCGAGATGACCATCGACGCCCTGCGCGAGGCGCATTTGGCCAATCCCATCGTGCACGTCGAGGACGGTGTGGAAGCCATGGACTGGCTGCTTGAGCGTGGCGAACATGCCGGGCGCGACGAAGGCAACCCGTCGTTGGTCCTGCTCGACATCAAGATGCCGCGCATGGACGGGCTGGAGGTGCTCAAACGCATGCGCTCGAACGAGGGTCTGAGCCATATCCCCGTGGTCATCCTGTCGTCCTCGCGCGAGGAGCGCGACCTGGCGCGCAGCTGGGACCTGGGCGTCAACGCGTACGTGGTCAAGCCGGTCGACGTGCATCAGTTTTTCCAAGCCGTGCAGACACTGGGCCAGTTTTGGGGTGTGCTGAACGAGGCGCCGGACGAGCGCTGAGATCATGAACGCGTCCGAATCCCATGATCCCGTCTCGCTGCGCATCCTGTTGGTCGAGGATGTTCCGGCCGATGCCGAGCTGACCATTGACGCCTTGCGCGCTGACGGCATCGACTGCGAAGTGCGTTGCGTGGACACCGAAGACGACTACATCCAGGCGCTGGACGGTTTCGGCGCCGACATCGTGTTGTCCGATCTCGGCCTGCCGGACTTCAACGGCTACCGCGCGCTGGACATCCTGCGGCGCAGCGATGCGTTGACGCCGTTTGTTTTCGTGTCCGGCGCGATGGGCGAGGACGTGGCCGTGGAAGCATTGCGCCAGGGTGCAACCGACTACATCCTCAAGGACAATACCGTGCGTCTGACGGCCGCGGTGCGTCGTGCGGTGCGCGAAGCCGACGAGCAGCGCGCGCTCCAACGCGCGGAGACAGAGCTGATCCGTGCGCAGCGTTTCGAAAGCCTGGCGTTGCTGGCCGGCGGGCTCAGCCACGACTTGCGCAACCTGTTGCAGCCCTTGCTGTTGGCTGCCGACACGCTGGATGGTTACAGCGACGACCCACGTCTGGCGCGACTGGGAGAACTGGTGCGCGGTTGTGGCCAGCGCGGTCTGGAAATGGTGTCGTCGATGTTGAGCTTTGCGCGTGGCGCACGGCGCACCGAACAGGTTTCGGTGCATGCATTGTTCCAGGCCCTGGACCTGCTGCTCAAGGGCAGCGTGCC
>DASSKC010000154.1:0-6898 GCA_035690885.1 Oleiagrimonas sp.
CGCTTTTTCGGCGCCACCGTGGCCGCGCGGATGAGCGTGATCAGACGTTCGCGTGCATCGTCCCGATTGCGTGCCTGATCGCGAAAGCGGCGCGCCTGGATCACCAGCACGCCATCGCGGCTCATGCGGCGGTCGTGCCGCGCCAGCAACCGCGAGCGCACCACCTCGGGCAGCGCGGCCGAGTGCGCCACGTCAAAGCGCAGCTCGACCGCGCTCTCCGTGCGGTTCACATGCTGCCCGCCCGGACCGGTCGCGCGCGTGAAGCGCTCGATGAGTTCGGCCTCGGGAATGCGGATGGTGGCGGTGACATCAAGCATGGCACCGCCGATTCTACCGGGTCGTCAATGCCGGCCGATATCGCGCAGCGGCAGGCCGCTCATCAGATTGCGTTCGATCTGTTCCAGCGACACGCCCTTGGTTTCCGGCACCAGCAGGAAGGTGAATACGAGGAACAGTGCATTGAGTGCGGCGTACAGCCAGAACGTGGCCGCATCGCCGATGGTGTTGAGCAGCGTCAGGAACGTGGCGCCGACGATCATGTTGGCGATCCAGTTGGTGAACGTCGAGCAGCCGATGCCGAAGTCGCGGCCGTTCAACGGCTGGACTTCCGAGCACAGCGTCCAGATCAGCGGGCCGGCGGACATCGCGAAGCCGACGATGAACACCAGCAGCATGGCGACCGTGAACAGCTGCTCGGCGTTGGTGGCAATGCCCAGATGCATCATGATGCCGACCACGCCCATGCCGACCGTCATCACGGCAAAGCCGGCATACAGGATCGGCTTGCGGCCGAGCTTGTCGACAAAGCCGATGGCGATGAACGTGGCCAGCACGTTGACCAGTCCGACGATGGCGGTAAACCACAGCTGGGCGGTGGTGGCGTAACCCATGCCCTCGAAAATGGTTGGCGCGTAGTACATCACCACGTTCATGCCGGTCAGCTGCTGCATGACCTGCAGCAGGATGCCGAGGCCGACCGAGCGGCGGAAATTGCGGTTGCGACGGAACAGGCTGAAGCCGTGCTGCTTGGTCTTGAGCTGCTCCTTGATGTCGCCGATTTCCTTTTGCACCAACTGGTCGTCACCACGCAGGCGGCGCAGCACCGTGGTCGCTTCCTCGCCACGTCCGCGCATCAGCAACCAGCGCGGGCTTTCCGGCAGCGTCAACACGCCGATCAGGAACAGCGCTCCCGGAATGGCGATCACGCCCAGCATCCAGCGCCAGCTTTCGCTGTGGCTGAAGGCCAGGTCGGACAGGAATGCCGCGAGGATGCCGATGGTGATCATCAGCTGGTAGGTGGACACCATGGCGCCACGGCTGCGCTGCGACGAGACTTCCGCCAGATACAGCGGCGCGGTGAAGGTGGCCACGCCGATCGCCAGCCCCAGCACCAGGCGTGCGCCGATCAGCATCACCGGCGATACGGCCAGTGCACACAGCACCGAGCCGATCACGAACAAGACCGCGGCCAGGATCAGCGAGCGCTTGCGCCCCAGACTGGCGGACAGCCAACCGGCGCAGAGCGCACCGATGGCGGCACCGGCCATCATCGCGCTGACGATCCACTCGATCATGTGGTCACTGACCTGGAAGTCGGCCTGGATGAACTGCACGGCGCCGGAAATCACGCCGATGTCGAGGCCGAACATCAGTCCGGCAAGCGCGGCAAGCAGGCAGATGTAGGCGGTGGCGAGTCGTGCGCGGTGCGAGTCGGTGTCGCTGCGTGTGGTCATGATGGGTATCCGGGCGGAGCGGGAGGCACGCGGGCGCGGTCAAGCATGATCTTGCACACGCGCGAGTTTGAGGGTCGTGCTTGAGTGCGGTCTTTTTTCAGCGGGAGTTAAGGTTAACAGACTGCATCCGTGCCGGGCAGGTGGCCGGCAAATGGCGTATCGGCATGTCCTTTGTGTGTGCTGTGGGCGGCAAACACGTGACCCGATTGCGGCCATGCAAGCCGCTCCGCGGCCGACATGCCGTCGTGCGCGCTGGTGACGAACAGCGTGTTCAGGCCCGGACCGCCGAGAACGGGGCGCGTGGGTCGTGGGGCGGCCACTTCAATAATCCCGTCTTCGCGGCCGTCCGCGGCATAACGCACGACGCGGCCCATGGCCCATTGCGCGTTCCACAGGCCGCCGTCGGAGTCGACCGTCGATCCGTCCGGCTCGCCCGTGATGTCGCGCAGGTCGACCCACGCCTCGGCCGGGCCAGCGTTGCCTTCGCGATCGTAGGCGCAGCGCTGGATGATCCGTGTCGACGAGTCGCAAAAGTACATCGTGCGGCCGTCGGGGCTGAAGGCGATGGAGTTGGAAATCGCCACCTTGTCGAGGGCCAGGCGATGCAGCGTCAGATCGGCATCAAGCCGGTAGAAGCTGGCGAGAGGCTGTTGCGCGCCGCCGTCCGTCGGCTCATGCAGGGTGCCGAACACGAAGCGCCCTTCGCGATCGCAGGCGCCGTCGTTCAGACGCGTCGGCAGGTCGTCTTCGACCGTGCGAATCGGCATGATCGCGCCGTCCGGAAGATGCAGGAATGCCAGTCCGCCGGCCAGGCCGAGCAGCAGCCAGTCGCTGTCTTCGCACAAGGCCAGACAGGCCAGGCGCTCGGGCATGGCCCAGGTGCGCGTGATCCCGGTGTCGGGCCAATGGCACCACAGCGTGGCGGCCTGGATATCGGTCCAGTACAGGCATTGTTTGCGCGGGCACCACACAAGGCCCTCGCCGAGCGTGTTGCCGGCGGCGACGGCGACGCGGGCCGTGCGCGACATCACACCCAGCCCCCGTCGATGATGAAGCTCTGGCCGCTGCACATGCGGCTGTCGTCGGCGGCCAGGAACAACGCGGCACGTGCCAGATCGTCGGCGTGCAAGTGACCGGGCAGGCATTGCCGGCGCGCGATTTCCGCCTCGCCTTCGTCATCCAGCCACAGGCGTTTTTGCTTGTCGGTGATCACCCAGCCGGGGACCAGGCAGTTGATGCGGATGCCGTCGTGTCCGAGCGGGCGCGCGAGGCCGTTGACCATGCCGTGGATGGCCGCCTTGGCGGTGGTGTACAGCGGATAATCCCCATTCTTGATCATCCATCCGGTCGAGCCGAAGCAGATGATCGAGCCGCCGCCGGCCGCGCGCATGTCCTCGGCGACGGCTTGCGTGGCGAAATACTGGTGGCGCAGGTTGACGGCGATGTTGGCGTCGAAATCCGCAGGCGTGGTCGTGGCTAGCTCGTGACGCTTGTCGTTGGCGGCGTTGTTGACCAGCACCGCGAACGGACCGAGCTGCTTGCGCACGTCGGCGATCGCGGCGCCCAGCGCGTCCAGGTCGGTCAGGTCGCACTGCCGGAATGCCGGGGTATGTGACACGCCGTCGAGAGTTTCCAGCAATTGCGCCGCGCCGTCGGCGTCGATGTCCAGAAACGCCACGCGGGCGCCTTGTTCGGCGAAGGCCGTGACCATGGCGGCACCGATGCCGGTGGCGCCGCCGGTGATCAGCACGTTGCGGTCGGCGAGGCTGGGGTAACGGGCGTAGTCGGGCATCATCGGGTTCCGTGCATGGGTGGCGGGGTGGCTACCATTCGGCAACGCTGCCGTCGGCATGGCGCCACAGCGGGTTGTGCCAGCGATGGCCGACGGCGGCGCGTTCGTTGACGTACTCTTCGTTGATCTCGATGCCGAGGCCGGGGCCGGTGGGCATGTTGACGTAGCCGTCGGCATACTCGAACACCTTGTGATCGACCACATAGTCGAGCAAATCATTACTGGTGTTGTAGTGAATGCCCAGGCTTTGCTCCTGGATGAACGCGTTGTGGCATACCGCATCCAGTTGCAGGTTGGCAGCCAGCGCGATCGGGCCGAGCGGGCAGTGCAGCGCCAGGGCCACGTCGTGGGCCTCGGCCATGGCCGCGATCTTGCGCGTTTCGGTGATGCCGCCGGCGTGCGACGGGTCCGGCTGGATGATGTCGATGCCGCCCATCTTGAACACGTGCTTGAAGTCGTAGCGTGTGTACAGCCGTTCGCCCAGGGCCAGCGGCGCGGGCGCAATGGAGGCCAGCTCGGGGATGGCGTCGAGGTGTTCGGACAACACCGGCTCCTCGATGAACATCAGGTTGCAGTCGGCCAGTTCGTGCATCAGCACCTTGGCCATCGGTTTGTGCACGCGGCCGTGGAAGTCCACGGCAATGCCCATGGCCGCACCGACCGCCTCGCGCACGGCGTGGATGTTGTCCAGCACATGCGTGACCTTGGCGTGGCTGTCGATGAACTGCATTTCCTCGGTGGCATTCATCTTGACGGCGCTGAAGCCGTGGTCGGCGGCGTTGCGGGCGGCGGCTGCGGTATCGCTGGGCCGGTCGCCGCCAATCCACGAATACACACGGATGCGATCGCGCACCGGGCCGCCCAGAAGCTGGTGCACCGGCACGCCCAGATGTTTGCCCTTGATGTCCCACAGCGCCTGGTCGACACCGGCGATCGCGCTCATCAGGACCGGACCGCCACGGTAAAAACCGCCGCGGTACATCGTCGACCACAAGTCCTCGATGCGGCGCGGGTCTTTGCCGACCAGGTAGTCGGCCAGTTCCGATACGGCGGCCGCGACCGTGTGCGCGCGGCCTTCGACGACCGGCTCACCCCAGCCGACGATGCCGACGTCGGTGTCGATGCGCAAAAATTGCCAGCGCGGCGGCACGATGTAAGTGGTCAGGCGGGTGATCTTCATGTGCGGGGTTCCCTGGATGCGGGCGCGGACGCGGCGGTCCAGCCCTGTGCAAATGCGTGGCCGCGGCGGGCCAATTCCTCGATCGGTGTGCCGGGCTGGTACAGCGCCGAGCCGATGCCGAAACCACGGGCACCGGCGGCGACCCACGGCGTCATGTTGTCAGCGTGGATGCCGCCGACCGGCAACACCGCCACGTCGGCCGGCAACACCGCACGCCAGGCCTTGAGCCCGGCCGGGCCGATCTGGCCGGCGGGGAACAGTTTCAGGCCGTCGGCGCCGGCGTCCAACGCGGCAAACGCTTCGGTGGGCGTGGCCACGCCCGGCGTGCAGACCATGTCCACGGCCTTGGCCGCACGAATCACCACGGGATCGGCGTGCGGCATGACCACCAGCCGGCCGCCGGCGTCGGCCAGCTGCTCGACGTGGCGTGGCGTCATGACCGTGCCGGCACCAATGAGGTGCGCATCATCGAGTGCGTCGGTCAGGCGACGAATGCTTTCGAAAGGCTGTGGCGAGTTCAGTGGCACTTCGAGCAGACGAAAGCCGGCTTCGGAAAGCGCGCGCCCGACCGCGACCACTTCATCGGGTTGCACGCCGCGCAGGATCGCGATCAGCGGGAGTGGATCAAGCCAGGGCTTCAGCATGATGGGGATTCCGTTCGGGTCGGAGTTGAAAGAGTGCCGGACTGTTCGGCCTGGCAGGCGATATGCCAGAGCCCGTGCGCGGCGGCGTCGACGATGGGGTCGGCCAGACGCAGTCCGAAACGGGTAGCGGCGCGCAGGTAGCGTCGGCACAGCGCATCGTCGCCGATCAGCTGGAGCGGCCCGGTGCAGTCGAAACGTTCGCTGGCAAGCATGCTGCGGAACTCCTCGCCAATCAGCAGACCGGACAGATAGTCGCCGACCGCCGCCGGCGCCAGTTCGCCGTCGAGCATCAGCGCGCGGGTGGAGAACAACTGGCCCATGGCGCCCGATGCACCGCTGTCGCGGGCGCGATCCAGACCACGGTCAAACGCGTTCGGATCGCCGTCCGAGTCGGAATTGCTCGCCCCGCCGAGGATCGAGTGACCGCGCAGCACGGCAAACAGCTCACCGGTCATCACGGTGGCAAAATCGGCGACCGCGCCCTCGCGCACGCTGACCCATTTGCTGTGAGTGCCCGGGAGAATCCACGTGGACCGGGACGCGAGCTCCGGTTGCAAGGCCAGCGCGCCGGCCAATTGCGTTTCCTCGCCGCGCATGACATCCGGGCCACGGGGGTTATGCATGCCCGGCACGATGTACAGCGGACGGTCGCCGGCGGCGTGCACGCAGGCCAACGCGTCCGCCAGCTGCGCGGTGTCGGCGGGAGTCTCCACGTAGGGCGCTTCACACCACCCCTGACGACTGCCGACCATGCCGCAAGCCAGCATCGGCAGTGCCGGCCAGTCGGCCGTGATATCGGCCAGCGCCGCCGCGAAACCACCTTCGGGCAGGTGGCGAAGCCCCCAGGCGCGGTCACGCACCGCGCTGACGGTACCGCTACCATCGAGATGATACGCGCGCAGGCTGGATGTGCCCCAGTCCACGCCGATCAGGCCGTTCATGGCGTGGCTCCAGCGACTGTCGGAGTCATCCGGTCTTGCGATGGTGGCGTATCGTGGGTACCCGGGTGCGCGGCCATGACGGTCGACGTGACCCGCTCCGTGGCTCTGGCGATGGAAAATCGAGTACCTGTCATGACCCCTGGCATCCGGCTGAATGAATTTGTCGATTAATAATACAAGTTGTTCGGGAGAAACTCTATCACGTCGCGGAACAATGTGCCTCGACGTCGATGCCGCGGCGGTCATGGCGAAAAGGCATTGGCGTATCCACGGCGTGGCGCGGTCGTTACCGTCCTACCTCGACCGGAACTTCCACATCCATGCCGGCGATGGCGATTACGTCCTCAAGGTGGCGCACCCATCCTGGGCGCGCAAGGACCTGGATCTGGAGAACCACGCGATGATGGCGTTGGCGGCGCACGAGCCCGACATCCAGTGGCCACGCGTCCAGCGCACCGCTGCCGGCGAGCACCTGTTGTGCCTGTCCGTGGCTGGGTGCCAGTGTCATGTGCGCATGCTGAGCTTCGTGCCGGGGTCGACGTACGCCGAGGTGATGGCAAACGGTCTGCCGCAAGCGGCATGCCGTCGCCTGCAGGAAGATCTTGGCG
>DASSKC010000155.1:0-28951 GCA_035690885.1 Oleiagrimonas sp.
GGCGATTTCCGGCACGGCCGCCATCACCGGTCACGAATCGCGTCATTCCGATGACCTGATTGCCCAGCTGACGGAAATCCGCACCAACATCGACGCCCTGCTGGCGCAGGCGAACATGCCTGCCGGCCTGGATGCCGACGCGCCGCTCAAGGTCTACCTCCGCCACGCCGACGATGCCAGGCTTGTCGCCGACTATCTCGACCAGCACATGCCGCGCTGCCCGCGCGTGCTGGTGCAAGGTGACGTCTGTCGCCACGAGCTGCTGGTCGAACTCGACGGTTGGCGCTACGCCTGAGGGGGCGAGAGTCTCGACATGTAGGAGCGGCGGAAGCCGCGATGGGTCTTGCCCGCACGGTTGTTGCCTTGCGGCACGACCCATCGCGGCTGCCGCCGCTCCTACCGTTGTTTTGAACGAATGGGGACGGGTTATTCGAGGTTCCCACATGCAGCGCAATCAGGCATTTCCTTGCACCGGACGTCCTGCGAGGCTGGCCGCATAGAGCGCGGCGCCGTAGTCTGGCGCGTGCAACGGCGCGCGCATCTCGAAGCAAGTACTTGCCGCGTGCAGGGCCTGCGTCAACGGCGCCAGCAGCAGCTGACCGGCGCTGAACGCGCCACCGGAGTACGACACCGGTATCGGCTCGTCGGTCCCGAACCGCAGCGCGCGCCGCAGTGCGTCGCAAATCAGCGCCAGCTCGCGGCCGGCATCGCGATAGATTTCTTCCGCTGCGGCATCCCCTGCTCGCGCCGCCTCGGCGACCTGCCGCGACAGCTGCGCCAACTCGCCACGCGCATAGCCGTTGCCGCCGTAAACACGCGCGCAGATGTCCAGGTCGTCGTCGAGCTGGAAATGTGCATTGAATATCGCATGCAACGGGCCCTTGGGCAGACGCCCGTCGCTCATGCGCGAATAGGCGTTGAGTCCGCGCATGGCGATCCAGTAGGCCGATCCTTCGTCGGAGAATGCCTCGCCCCAGCCGCCGGCGCGTGCCGCGTTGCCGCGGCGCTGGCCGTAACCGATCGAACCGGTGCCGGCGACGATGTTGATGCCGTCCGCGCACGCCAGCGAACCGGCCCAGCCACAGACCATGTCGTTGTCGCAGGTATACCGGTCATGGCCCAGGATGGTCGCCGGGCAGGAGTTCATCGCTGCCGTGGCGGTGCTGTCCTCGCCGTAGGCCGGCAGGCCGAAAAACGCATGGCCGATGTCGGCGGCCGTGCAACCGGCGGTGGCCAGCACGTCGGCGACACCGTCGGCCAGCACCGCACGCATGCCGTCGATGCCGACGTGCGGGTGGTACGTCGTCCCCAGCTGGGTCTCGGCGAGCAGGTGGCCGTCGCCGTCGATCAGGGCGAAGCGTGTCTTCGTGCCGCCGCCATCGACGCCCAGGTAGACCGGCTGGCTCATGCGCCCTGCCCGTACAGACGCACGCCCTTGACCACGCGATTGACCATGCCGGCCGGATTGGGGTTGTCGGGCGTCACGCCGAAGGCACGCGCCATGAAGAACGCGTAAATCTGGGCCACGGTAACGTACGGCCACAGCAGATCCAGGTCGTCGGCCGCGGTCATGCCAGGGACGGCAATGGTGTCGCCGGTGGCGCGCGGCTGCGCCGTCACTTCGATGACGCGCGCGGCACGTCCATCACCACGCAGCTCGTCGATCAGGTCTTCGTCATAACGACGCGTCAGCGCATCGTTGGACACGAAAACCATCACCAGCGTGCTCTCGTCGACGAAGGTCTTGGGCCCGTGACGAAAGCCCAGCGGCGAGTCGAAACACGTCGCCACCGCGCCGTTGGTCAGCTCGCCGAGCTTAAGCGATGCCTCGCGCGCCAGACCCTGCAGCAAGCCGCTGCCCAGCCACACGACGCGCTGGGGTTTGGTGGCCGCCAGCTCGCTCAACATCGGCAGCGCATCGCCGATGACGTGCCCGGTCGCATCGGTGATGGCGTCGATGCGCTGGTCCAGCGTGCCGGCCGGCAACAAGGCCGCGACCGCGGCATACATCATGCAGCTGAAACTCGACGTCATGGCGAAGCTGACGTCATGCGTCTCCGGCGGCATCAGCAAGGTCATGCAGCGCTTCACCGACAGCTCACCCAGCGCACCGCGGGCGTTGCACATGATCACCAGATGACGCACATCGGCTACCAGCGATTCGGCAAGCTCCACCGCGGCCAGGCTTTCCGGACTGTTGCCCGAGCGCGCGAACGACACCAGCAGCAACGGCTGCTCCGGATCCAGGTACAACTGCGGCGCGCACACGATGTCGGTGGTCGGCACCGCGTCCACGCGTGCAGCCAGTTGGCGGTCCAGCAGCGGCGCCACGCATTGGCCGATGTACGCCGACGAGCCGGCGCCGGTGAGGATGATGCGCGCCGCCGGATTGCTGGCCAGCGGGCCGGCGAAGGCCTGGAGCCGGGCGTGCAGGCCGGCGACCAGCGCATGGGTCTGCGTCAGCATCCGTGGCTGTTGTTTGATTTCGCGGGCGGTCTCGATACCGCCGGGGGCGGTCAGATCAGTCGCGGCCACTTCCAGGTGGTCAATGGGGTTGGTTGTCATGGCATGCATGGTAATAGTCGGCAAGGGAAGCACTGATGTGTGCGATGGTCAGGGACAGGGGATCGGGCGCGGCCTCCCCGCTGCGCAGCGCGGGCAATGCGCGCGGCAGGAACTGGCTGATCAGCGGCAGCGGCGGCGGCTCGGCGCGCAGGTTGTCGAACAAGCGCTGACGCGCCTGCTCGATCGCCGGGTCGGGCCAGTAGTAGCGGATGCGATCGCTGAGGCTGTACTGCAGGTCGACGGTCAGGGCGTGACCCTCGCCGGGGTAGTAACGCTGCCAGTAACCGGGCTGCTCGCGCATGCGCTCGAGCGCCACCTCGCGCAAATGCGAATGGCGTGTCGCGTCCGCGATCCATTCGCGCTCGATCGCATCCAGCGCCCACAGCGCCTCGCGCAACGCAAAGGTCAGTCCGGGGCCGACCTTGAGGATGGCGAAATGATCACGCACCAGCGCGCCCAGCGCGTCGCGGGTCTGGTAGTCGGTCGAATGCGCCTCGAACACCATGCCCGGCACGCTGGTGATGGCCTGGCTGAGTGTGTGCGCCTTGTTCGGCTCGTAGTCGACCACGCTGTGGTGGTCGAACTCCACGCCCGGCTGCACCACCGAGGCGATCACCCGCTGCCAGGCCGTTTCCAGACCGGCCTCGACGAAGGCCTGACGATGCGCCTCGATCGTCGCCAGCGCGGCCTCGGGCGTGGTGGTCGCCAAACCCTCGATGGCTTCGGTGGCACCACCGGGCACCGGCACCTCGGTGCCGATGACGTACACCGGTGCCTCGCCGCCGGCGCGCGCATGGGCTGCTTCGGCGGCCTGGCACAGGCGCACCGCGCGACGCACGATCTCGGCTTCCGGCAGAGGTTCGGGATCGCCACTGCAGGCCATCGAGCAATCCAGATGGATCTTGCGGAAGCCGGCGGCCACGTAGGCATCGACCATCACCTCGGCCTTGTCCATGGCCGCGACCGCATCCAGTGATGTCCACGGATTGGGCCCCAGATGGTCACCGCCGAGCGCGATGCGTGCGTGATCGAAACCGACCCGATCGGCGATTGCGTGCACGAAGGCGACGAAATCGGCCGGCTTCATGCCGGTGTAGCCACCATCCTGGTTGACCTGGTTGCAGGTGGCTTCAAACAGCACCAGCGCCTGATCACGGCATTGCGCGTCACGCAGGCCGGCTTCGATGACAAAGGGATGCGCCGAGCAGATCGAGGTCACGCCGCTGGCGTGCCCCTGCGCATGGCGCGCGATGAGGTCGAGCAGGACTTGCATGGCAATCGGGTCCGTCAGGAAAGAGGGGTGGGAGTGGATGAGTCACGCGCCGGGTCGGGGTCAGGCGCGGCCTCGGCTTCGGGTTCAAGCACCAGCAGCAGCGAGGCGACCAAGGCCAGCACCAGACCGACCAATTTCCACGCACCGGGCACCACGCTGGCGAAGACCAGCGCCAGCAACGCGGTCACCAGCGGCGCGCCGGCGTTGGTCAGCGGCGCGACGATGATCGCCTTGCCGTGGCGGAAGGCATACACCAGCGCCAGCGCGCCGATGGCATTAAGTACCTGAATTGCCGCGGTCATCCACGGCCCGTCGAGACCGGTGTTGATCGGCTGCGACCAGTCGGTCATGGCCAGCGCCACCGGTGCCAGCAGCAACGCGCCCAGGGTCATGTAGAAAAAAATGCTTTCGGCGCGCACGGTCTGGTTGGCCAGACGCATGAAGTAAGCCTGCAGGCCCCAGGCCAGCATGATCAGCAACGACTGCACGAACCAGCCCGCGCCTTGGGCACCACCGCCACCACCGAACGAAAGATTCATCAACGGCAACGCCACCAGCGCCAGCACGATGCCGAGCACGCCGGTCCAGCCGGTGCGCTCGCGCAGGAACACGAACGACAACGCAATGGTGACCACCGGCGACAAGGAGATGATCGGGAACACGAAGTAGGCCGGCCCGATGGTCAAGGTGTGGAACAGCAGCATCTGCCCGCCCGCGCCCAGCAGGCCGATGGTCATCCCGTAGAACACCGCGCGCGGCGAGCACTCCAGGGTCCAGCCGCTGCGCCAGAGGATGAACAGCGCCGGCGGAATCATGGTCAACGCCCACACGCAATACACCAGCGTGTCGGGAAATCCATGCTGCGCGGACAACGGCGACAACGCGCCCCACACACCCCACAACGCCACGGTGGCGATCGCGAAGGTCAGCCATGGACGCCGCCGCGACGTGGCGGCGGTGGTCGTCGTCGGCGCACTCATGCGCTTGCCGCCAGCGGTACGGCCTGCAACAACACGGAACGCTTGAATGCCACCTTCAGCGTCGGCGCGCGCGCGTCACTCGCGCTCACCTCGCCCAGATCGACCTCGTTGAACAGGTCGCGCACGCGATAGCGGCCCCTGGCCAGACCGCGCAGCTGTACCGAACCGTTGAAATCGTCGGCGTAGAACGCGTAGTACATCGCATTGTCCTTGGCGATGGCATGCGCCTCGGGCTTGTCGAAACCGATGTCGTACAGCGTGCCCAGGTACTCACCCTTGGGCAGCATGTGCTGCTTGTACAGCGCCACCCATTTGCGCCACAGCGCTTCCTTCTCGTCGGTCAGCACCAGGCCGCCCGGCGGCAACGGCTCGGACGGGTTCGCGGTGTCTTCGGGCCAGGTGAACTTGGACTCGATCACCGCACCGATGCCGACGCTGGAAGCAAAATCGTCGCCGCCGTCGGACAACTCCACATGGTCACCCGAAAAACTGCTGTGCGAGGCCATCAAGGCCTTCATGGTCTTGCCCTTGCTGCGCACCTGCCACGAGGACGTCGGGTCGGACGCCGGATACTGATCCGTGCCCGGCAGATTGTGGAACGCGAACACGGTGCCGCAAGGGCACAGCTCGGCCACCGCCTGCGGATTGGTGTCGTGGATGGCTTTGTGGATGGTGCTCCAGAACGTCGCCACGCCTTCCACCGAATCGCTGGGGTGGGCATGCTTGTGTGCGGGGTTGTAGCACGGTGCCACGGCGTTCAGATGCTGGCCGTCGAACTTGATGCCTTCGAAGCCCCAGTCACCGATGGCCTTCTTGACCAGCGCCACGTAGAAATCGACGGTCGGCTGATAGGCCGGGCACTGGGTCAGCGCGTTCCACCAGGTGATCTTCTGGAACGACTTGTTTTCGTCCAGCAGCAACATGTCGGGGTGGTCGTGCAGGATGTCGCTGCCCGGATCGGCGGCCAGCGGCGCGATCCACAGACGCGGGCGCATGCCCTCGCGACGCACCGCGGCGGTGAAATCGCGCATGTCGGCGTCACCGCGCGGAAACTTGCGCTTGTCGAGCTGCCAGTCGCCTTCGTTGGTCTGCCAACCGTCGTCCATCACCACCCATTCGAAACCCAGCTCGCGGGCCTTGGGCACGGTGCCCATGATCTGCTTGATGGTGAACTCGCGTCCGTAGCCCCACGCGCACCAGACCGGCGCGAAGGCCGAGGCCGGCGCCAGCGGCGCCACGATGCCTTCGTCCTTCATGTATTGCCGGTATTGCTGCAACGGCGCGAAGTAGTCACCGCGGTGCGCGGCCAGCAAGGTGTGGTCGGTGACCAGGGTCTGCCCCGGCGCCAGGCTGGAGACCCTGGTCGACTCGATCGCCATCTGCGCGCCGCCGGCGGTCTTGCGCACCGGCATGTCCAGCGTCCGCGCCACCGGCTCGACATGGCCCACGGCCAGGCCGACATCGCGGCGCCAGATGTCGGCCACGGGGATGCCGCCACCGTAATCGGATGAATCCATGCCCAGCGTGTTGCGCTGGTCGAAGCCGGCGCCCATCGGCTGCACCCAGTCGCGACGGTCGGTGTGGGTGGCGCCGGAAAAATTCCAGAACCCACCCGGCGCGTCCGGCAATTCATGCGCAACGCTACGCCAGCCGACCACCTTGAGCGTCGCGCTGCCATGATTGTGATAGCGCGTCTGCAACACGGCCATGCCCGGCAGATCGTCGAAGAACGTCACCGCCACTTCTTTCTCGACGTTGTCGGCCGAGCGTCCGGTAATGACCGACTGGCGACCGCGGCCATGGCGCGCGTCGTTGATCGGCCGCTCCTTGTGCCCGGTGATCGCGAAGTCCCGTACCTCGCCATTGGCCAGCAGCAGGCTTTCGCTCGGCTGATGGCGCGTCAAGGCGTTGCCGTGGGCTTCCACGCGCGTGTGCAGCTTGTGGTTGAAGCCGATCGTCAATACCGCATCGCCGATCACCGCGCCATCGCTGCCTGTGTCGCCACCACTGGCGCCGAACAACGGGGCCGCCAGCGATTTGGGCATCGCGGCGAGAGCCACACCACCCGCCACGCCACCGGCAAACAGTTTCAACACAGTGCGTCGTCCCATCGGGGGCATGGCGGTACTCCAGTCAAGATTCGCGACCCAGTTTGCCTCATCCAGCAGTATTGATGCAAGCGTTTTGTTTCGCTATCGTGCGAAATATGTTTCGTTATTGGTCAACTATGCCAATGAATGCCATTGCCCGCGTTCTCGTCACCGGCTTGCTGGCGGCAACGATGCCGCTCTGCGCCACCGCCAACCAAACCCCATCGACTCCCGCCGACACCCGCGCGGCTGCGCGCAGCTATTCGATGGCGGACTTCGCGCACGTGCGCAAGTTCGACGCGCATGTCCACGCCAACAACCCCGACCCGGCATTCCTCGAACAGGCCCGTGCGGACCATTTCAGCCTGCTGTCGATCAATGTCGACTATCCCGCATTTCCCGCCGTGGACCGGCAACACGCCATTGCCCTGGACCTCGCCGCGAACGACCCGGCCCACTTTCACTGGGCCACGACGTTTTCGATGAAGGGCTTTGGCACACCCGACTGGCTCGAACGGGTCGACGCGAAACTGGCACGCGACGTGGCCAGCGGCGCACTCGCGGTGAAGATCTGGAAAAACGTGGGCCTGGCCGTGCGCGACGCTCATGGCCAGCTGGTCATGCTCGATGATCCCGGTCTGGCGCCCGTGGCCGAGAAAGTTCGCGCGCTCGGCGTGCCCCTGATCGATCATCAGGGCGAGCCACGCAACTGCTGGCTGCCGCTGGAGCAGATGAGCACCGACAACGACCGCGAGTACTTCAGCAACCATCCCGAGTACTACATGTACCTGCACCCGGAGATGCCGAGCTACGAAGACCTGATGAGCGCGCGCGACCGCTTCGTCGCCGCGCATCCGAAACTGGCCTTCGTCGGCGCGCACCTGGCCAGCCTGGAATACGACGTCGACCGCATCGCGGCATTCCTCGAGCGCTTCCCCAACGCGAGCGTCGATCTGGCCGCGCGCATGAGCCAGGTGCAATACCAGTCGGTGCGCGACCGCGAAAAGGTTCGCGAGTTCTTCATTCGCTATCAGGACCGGATCGTGTACGGCACCGACCTGACCTTCGCGGCGGACGCCGACCCGGCCGAGTTCAGGCGCGAGGCGCATACCGTATGGCTGTCCGACTGGCGTTACCTGGCGACCGGTGAAACCCAGCACGTGGACATGATCGACGCCGACGTGCGCGGTCTGGCGCTGCCGCGCGCGGTGATCGACAAGATCTATTACACCAACGCCATGCGTGTGTTCGGCACGAAAGACAGGTTGCAGGAGCGGCGGAAGCCGCGATCGACAATACCGCAAGGTGCCATTCGTGTGGGCTCATCCGATCGCGGCTTCCGCCGTTCCTACCGATGAACGCCTTGGGACCGGGGCTTCGCCTCAAGCCAACTGCAGTTCGATGCCGAGCTGCCGGCTGGCCTGCACGATGTGCTCCGGCGCGCCCTTGTCCGTGATCAGGGTGTGCAGTGCTGTCATCGGAATGATGCGATGCAGGCAAACCGAGTCGAATTTCGAACTGTCGGTGATGCAGATGATCGTCTGCGCCGCGTCCACCATCTTGCGGTTGATCAAGGCCTCGGGCTCGTAATGCGTCGTGATGCCGTGCTCCAGATCGAAACCGTCGACGCCGAGGAACAATTTGTCCACATGCAACGCACCCAGCGCCTCGACGGTCAAGCCGCCGTAGAACGCCATGTTGCGCCGCCGCAGCTCGCCACCAAGCATGACGAGCGTGACGTTGGGCTTGGGCGCCAGCGCCGTCAACACGCCGAAATCATTGGTGACCACGGTGATCTCGATATCCGGCACCGCCTCGGCCAACTGGATCGCCGTGGTACCCGAATCGATGGCGATCGTGTCGCCGGGCTTGATCAACGCGGCGGCGCGCACGCCGATGCGGCGCTTCTCGTCCAGATGCGTGGTGCGCTTGGCCTCGTAATTGGGCTCGGCCGGCGCACTGCCGATCACGCCACTGTCGATCGCGCCGCCATACGCGCGCGTCATGACGCCGCGCTCGGCCAGGTAACGCAAGTCCTTGCGCACGGTCTGCGGGCTCACGCCGAAACGGGCGGCGAGCGTGGTGACCTGGACGCTTCCCTGCTGACGGACGAGTTCGCTGATCTGCAGGCGTCGTTGACTGGTATCGCGAGTGACGGCCATGACGAGTTCCAAACGGTGCCCACAATTATGCCTCATTTCGTTAAGTTGCGCTATTGATACGAAACGAAACATGCTTTAGGCTCGATTTCGTTGTTTTCATGTACCATCCATTCATTGTGGGGAGAAAGCCCGTGAACGTCGCACGCCTCCATCGAAACACGTTGTTCTGCGGAATCATGCTTGCCTTGTTGGCGCCGACGGCAGGGTTCTCGCAGGTCGCCGCGGACCCATCGACCGAAACGCAAGATTCCAAAACGCAACCTATCGAAACATCATCGACCCGTGGCGACGCCGCCGAGCTTGACGCGATCGTGGTCACCGGTGTGCGCGGCAGCCTGGCGCGCTCGACCGAGCGCAAGCGCTATGCACCCACCGTGCAGGACTCGATCAGCGCGCTCGAACTGGGCAAGTTTCCCGACGACAACGTGGCCGATTCGCTCAGTCACATCACCGGCGTGTCGATTTCCCGCACCGCTGGCGGCGAAGGGCAGAAAGTCAGCGTGCGCGGCCTCGGGCCCGAATACACGCTGACCACCTTCAACGGTCGCATCCTGGCCACCGACGGCGCCGGCCGCGCGTTCGCCTTCGATGTGCTGCCGGCCGACGTGATCAGCGGCGCCGACGTGATCAAGGGCGCACGCGCCTCGCTCACCGAAGGCGCGATCGGCGGCTTGATCAACCTGCGCTCGGCCAGCCCGTTCGACTACAACGGCCAGCAAGGCATCGTGCGTCTGGAAGGTACCCGCAACCAGATGTCCGAACTCAACGGTGGCAAGTTCTCGGCCACCTACAGCAACACCTTCGCCAACGACACCTTCGGCGTGCTGGTCGGCGTGGTGCTGGCCAACCGCAAGGACCGCACCGACATCGCCGGCAACGACGGCGGCTGGGCGCGCAACACCGACCCCAACGATCCGGACTGGTCCAGCACCGCATGGGGCGGCGATGTCGACCTCAACGGCAACGGCGTGCTCGATCCGGAGGATTACGGCCTGATCTCCCCGGGCCAGTTCCGCGTCGGCTCGATCATGGAGAACAAGAAGCGCCGCGCCTACTCGGCCAAGCTCGAATGGCACCCCACCGACACCGTGCGCATCACGGTCGACGGACTGAAAACCCGGCTCGATTCGCCACAGGTGTCCTACCAGCAGTCCTTCTATACGCTGTTCGCGCCCGGACGCTGGTCCGACATCACGGTCCAGGACGGCATCGTCACCGGCTTCACCATGGCCAATCCGGACCCGGACCTGCGGCTCAACCCCGAACTGCTGAACCAGACCACTTACCGCGTCGTCGACACCGACCTCTACGGTATCAATGGCCAATGGCAGGTGACACCCGATCTGACCCTGACCGGCGACCTGTATCGTTCCACCTCCAGTCGCCATTCCGGTGGTCTGGACACCTACGCCGTGCTGCGCATGGCCTTGCCCAACACCGCGCACATCAGCCTCGGACCGGGCGGGGTCCCGAACGTCGACATTCAATTCCCCGATGGCAGCAACCTGGCCACGCGCCTGGACAACAACGACTTCACCGCCGCCGACTTCAAGACCCATTACATGGAACTGGGTGGCGACAACATCGACGATGAAATCACCGGCGCCAAGATCAAGGGCAGCCTGTTCGTCGGCAACTGGCACGTGGACCGGCTGCTGTTCGGCGTGACCCGTACCGAGCGCGAAAAGAAGCGCGACCTGATCAACAACACTCTCAACGGTGGCGCCGACTACTACGCCGACGACTACGCCATCAACCTGTCCGAGCTGGGTGGCAAGGTGCTTTCCCACAGCTTCCATTTGCCGCACTTCATGGATCAGGTCGGCAGCCGCTTTCCACGCAGTTTCCTGGCCTTCGACGTACCCGCCTACCTGGCGCTGCTGCGTGCCTACGACGGTCATCCGCGACCCGGCGGCGGAGTCTACGACTTCGACAAGGCCAAGCCGAAATGGAACCCGCTGCAAAGCTACCGCGTGACCGAGAAGACCACGGACTTCTACGTCGAGATGGTGATGTCGGGCGCCAAATGGAACGGCAACATCGGCGCGCGTCTGGTCCACACCGACACCACCGCGCAGGCCTGGGACGCCGAGATCCTCAGCATCACCCCGAACGGCCAGTTCAACTACACGGCCAAATATGCCGACCCGACGTCGATCACCGAGGAGGCCGACTACACCTACCTGCTGCCGTCGGCCAACTTCACCTGGCATTTCAACAACGAGCTGCAGTTGCGCGCCGGCGCCGCCAAGACCATGGCGCGTCCGTCGGTCGAAATGCTGGCGCCGACCAACACCACCGAAAGCATCGCCTGGGGCGAGTTCACCCAGATCTACGGCGGCAACGTGCACCTCAAACCCTACACCGCGATCCAGGGCGGACTGTCATTGGAGTGGTATTTCTCGACCCATTCCATCGCCAACATCGCGGTGTTCTACAAGCGCATCGAGAACCAGATCACCACCAGCTGGGAGACGGGCCAGGATATCGGCGTCCCCGGCCACCTGTTCAACGTGCAAAAGCCGATCAATGGCGACCACGCCAAGGTCAAAGGTCTGGAGATCGGGCTTCAACACTTCTGGGACAACGGTTTCGGCGTGCGCGCGCAGTACACCCGCAACTGGTCGACCAGTTGGGTCGACGACGAGGAGCGCCCGCTCGAAGGTATTGCCCCGGCCACCTATTCACTGGGTCTGATGTACGAAAAGGGCAAATGGTCGCTCGGCGCCAATGCCGTGCGTACCGATGGCTATGTCACCGCGGTCAACGTGCTCGGCACCGGTTACAACGAGGAGGCCGATCCGATCACCTGGATGACCGCGAACGTGAACTACCAGATCAACGACATGTTCAGCGTCAGCCTGCAAGGCGACAACCTGCTGGACGCCGAGGAAACCTATTCCATCAACGGCAACCCGCTGCTGTTGCAGGGCTACTACCGCTACGGCCGATCCTACACGCTGGGGGTCAGCATGCGGTTCTAGCCGACTCGATGCACACACGTTAATCAGGAGCGGCTTCGCCATTTGCAATGGCACACTGGATTTTCCTGTGCGCTTTCCAAGGCCAACCATGGTTTCAAATGAAACCATGGTTGGCCTTTTGCGTACCTGATCAGCCCTCAAGCTCAGTCAGCTTTTCCCTTCTCCCCTAGGGAGAAGGTGGCGCGAAGCGCCGGATGAGGGTACGAGCACGCGAATGATGAACATCTTGCCACCATTCAACGCTTACGCGAAAACGGACCCTCTCCCGCCCCTGCGGGGCACCCTCTCCCGGAGGGAGAGGGATCGTTGCCTGCTGAGCTTTGAGGCTAATCAGGTTTGCGTATCCGCGTTATGACGCACTGTTGTTTTCCATCAAACGTTACGATGTTGTTATTACCCATGCCATGGCGCATCATGAGAAACACGATGACAGGCGTTTTTCGAGGGACGAGATCATCATCAGTCAGAGGACTGACTTTCGGGGTATTTCACGCAACCTTTTCAGGCCGTGATTCGTGAAATGAGGAGATTTTCCATGAGCAAGCGTTCAAGCCCATTCATTCCATCCGTACTGGCGGTGGCGATCATGTTCGCGCTGACCGGCACGGCCCAGGCACAAGATGCGGACAGCCAGACGGCGCAGCGCGACAGCGCCAGCGAACAGTCGGAAAATCCGACCGCGCTGCAGACGGTGATCGTCACCGGCACGCGCGTGGGCAATCGCACCAAGAACAGTTCACTCACGCCGATCGACGTGATTCCTGCCTCGGTGCTGACGCAAACCGGCGCGTTCAATCTGGGCAAGGCGCTGGAACAAGCCGTGCCATCGATGAACTTCCCGATGTTCGGCGCCTCGGACACATTCGCCTTCCAGCGTCCGTTCGAGCTGCGCGGTTTGGCGCCGGACGAGGTGCTGGTGCTGATCGACGGCAAGCGCATGCACGTCGGCGCGCTGATCCCGACGCTCGGCCAGGTTGGCCAGGGCGCGCAAAGCGTGGACATCAACACGATCCCGATCTCGGCGATCGACCATATCGAAGTGCTGCGCCAGGGCGCGTCGGCCCAGTATGGTTCGGACGCCATTGCCGGCGTGGTCAACATCATCCTCAAGAAAGGTGCCGACGGTGGCCGCATAAGCGCCGGCGCGGGGCAGTACACGGCCGGCGACGGACGCCGCTGGCATTTGTCATCGAGCTTCGGCGTGCCGCTCAGTGGCGGCAAGGGCTGGTTGCGGGTCGCGACCAAGCTGAGCAACCAGAGCAAGGGCAATCGCGCCGGACTCGATTCGCGCCCCGGTTTCACCGAGCTGGGACAGAAGTTCTACTTCGGCGTCACGCCGTTCCGCGACAAGAACATCCTGGTCAACACCCAGTACTCGCTCGCGGACAATGTCGATTTCTATGCCTTCGGCCACTGGGGCGAGCGCGAAGGCGAGCCGCGCGCATTCTACCGCTACGGCACCAACGCGCCGAAACCCAAGAGCCCGTTGATGCAGTACATCTTTCCCGACGGCAACGGCTTTCTGCCGCACGAGCATGGCGTGTCGCACGACTGGTTCATGACGCTGGGCCTGAAGGGCCACACCGACGGCGGCTTCCGCTGGGACCTGAGCGCCAACAGCGGTGCCAACCGCGTGTCCTACGACACCTGGAACTCGATCAACTTCGCGTACTGGTATGACTTCGGCTACAGCCCGCGCGACATGCACGACGGTTTGCTCACCTCGTCGCAAAGCAGTTTCGACGCCAACTTTTCGCAAACCCTCGGCGACAACTGGACGCTGTCGTTCGGCGCGCAATACCTGCGTCAGGCCTATCAGGTCGAGGCGGGCGAAAAGGCCTCATGGTATGTCGGCAACTCGGGCTACTCCGGTGGCGCGCAGGGCTTTTCCGGCTGGGGTCCGGAGGACGCGATCGACGTGTCGCGTTATGACGTGTCCGAATACGTGCAGCTGGAAGGCAATATCACCGACAAGCTGAGCACGTCGATCTCGGCGCGCCACGAGGATTATTCGGACTTCGGCACGGCGATGGCATACGCCTTGTCCGCGCGCTACGACTTCACGTACAAGTTCGCCTTGCGTGGTTCGGCATCAACCGGCTTCCGCGCACCGGGCCTGGGCCAGCAGCACTACTCGCAGACGTCTTCGACCTCGTTCCCGGCCGGCAATGCGCTGGGCCTGCCCGAGGGCATCTACCTGCGCGGCCTGGTACCGGTGGACAACGAACTGGCGCAGTTGCTCGGCGCCGAGCCGCTGAAGGCGGAAAAATCGCGCAGCTATACCGTGGGCATGGTGTGGAGCCCGACCACCTCGTTCACGACCACGCTTGACCTGTACTACATCCTGGTCAAGAACCGCATCGCCATGTCGAGCACGATCTCGCTGACCAAACCGTCGGTGCGCGCCTACCTGGCCGCCAACGGCGTGGCCAACCCGTCGTTCGTCGGCCTCAACTACTTCACCAACGCCGGCGACGTGCGCGTCCAGGGCCTGGGCTGGGTGTCCAATTACCACACCATGTTCAGCAACGGCGGCATGTGGCGCTCGACCCTGTCGGCCTCGTACCACGAGAACAAGGTGATCGACATCAACCCCAACCCGGCCGTGCTCGACAAGCTCGGCGACACCGGCTTCCAGCGCCTCAGCCGCGACGCGATCCTGGGCCTGCTGGCCGACACCATGCCGCGCACCAAGGTGATCTGGACCAACACCTACAAGCAGGGCCACTGGGGCTTCACCGGCACGGCGACGCTGTACGGTCGCTTCACCGACTACAGCGCCACCGACTGGCACCTGGACACGGTGTACCACCACAAGTGGCTGTTCGACGTTGCGGTCAACTACTACCTGGACAACTGGACGTTCGCGGTCGGCTCGGACAACGTGTTCGACACCTACCCGGATCGCAACCCGCCGGGCCAGGACACGCACGGCGTGTTCCCGTATCCGACCAGTTCGCCGTTCGGCTACTTCGGCGCGTCCGTGTACGGTCGGGTGTCCTACCACTGGTGATGATGCAGTGACCGAAACCGCCGGCGTCCGCGCGCCGGCGGTTTTTCAGTGTCCCCGGCGAGCGGGCAGCGCTGCTGCCCGGTGTTACCGGCTCGCCGGTTTCAGCACTTCGGCATAGACCGCGAGCACGTCGCGCTGCATGTCCGCCAGGCGATAGCGGGAAAGTGGCGCGATCGGAGGCGCCAGGCGCAGCAGCTCGGCAGCGCGCTCGGTCAGACGCTCGACATCGCCCGGCGGCACGCGGCCAGCCGGATACAGTTCGGCCAGCAACTCGCCCACGCCGCCGTGGGCATAGCCCAATACCGGCCGACACAGCGCCAGCGCCTCGACCACGGTGCGGCCAAAGGTTTCGGGTTTGGTGGACAGTTGCAACACCAGCGCGGAGCTGGCCATGACATCACGCACGTCATCGCGCACCGGCGTGAATGCCACCTTGTCGGCCACGCCGCGCTCGGTTGCCAGCGCACGCAACTCCTTGACATACGCTTCGCGGCCGCCCTCGATCACGCCCATCAGCAACAAGCGTGCGTCCACGCCGCGGGTCTGCAATGCGGCCAGCAGCTCGATACCGTCGCGATGCCCCTTGAGGCGCGTGCCGCGTCCCGGCAGGGTCAACAGCGGCGCACCCGCCAGCTGCGGGAAGTCGGCAAAGAACCGGCTGGTCCACGTTTCGTCGGGCCTGTAGCCGAACGGAAACGCCTCGGTATCAATGCCGCGCGGGACCACGCGAATCCGCTCGGCATCGACGCCCGGATAATGCGCCAGCACGTAATCGCGCACGCTTTGCGACACCACGATGATGCGCTCGCCACGCAGCATCACGGCGCTGTACTTGCCGGGGCTGTTCATGCCGTGCACGGTGGTGACCAGGTGTGGTGGACGCTGCAGCCCGCGCAACGACCAGCCTGCCAACCATGCAGGCACGCGCGAGCGCACATGCACGATGTCCGGCCGCACCTCGCGCCACAGCCGCCTGAGCGGCAGCACCCTGGCCAGCGAAAGCAGCGACTTGCGCCCCACGTCGAGGGTGACGTGACGGCTGCCCTCGGCTTGCAGCTGCTCCACCATGCGCCCCCCGGCGGACACCACGATCGAACGATGTCCCGCCGCGACCAGCGCACGCGCCGTCTCCAGTGTCGAGCGCTCGGCACCGCCGGCATGCAAAGCCGGGATCACTTGCACCACGGTCCAGCGCGACGAGGTCGACTCGGGCTGGTTGATCGACGGATCAGGGGCAGTCATGACGGGAGGCGAGGCCGTTGTGTGGAACCATCGACGCGGCGATGGCTCCGGGCGGGTGGATACTGCAAAAAATCATGCACGAAATCATGCAAAAATGCATGCATGAATCGTGCCCATGCAGCCTGCGCAACCCATGCGCAAGGTGTGCTTCAATCGCGCAAAATGAAGCGCGCGCTGCAATAAGGGCAAATCGACTCGCCGCCATCGTCCTCGATCGACAAGTAAACGCGCGGGTGCGCGTTCCACAGCATCATGCCCGGCATCGGGCACGACAACGGCAGGTCGCCGTGAGTCACTTCATAGGTGTGTTCGGCATTGGCCGGGATCAGCCGGTCCGCCGCGGCATCAGGGCGCGCCATGCGCTTGCCTCCAAAGGCTCCGAGTCAAGGCGCCCATGTTACCAGCAACGGTGCACCGCGCACGCGCGGGCTCGCCTCACTTGTGCGCGGACTCCGCCGCGGCCTCACCCCAGGACACCGATACCATGCCGGTCAACCCGCGCAGGCGATCGGCAAGCTGCATCAGATCGCGCTCCTTGATCCCGGAATTGAATACCAGCACGACTTCGTCGCCGTCCTCGCCGGCGCGCTGCAGGACCAGTTGCCGCGCCGCCAGTCCGCTGTCGGCCAGCGCTGCCTCGACCGGCGCCAGCGGCGCATCGCGCTCCAGACTCACCACCATCCGCGGCGGCCCGGGCGCATGGTTGAAAAAACGCCGTTCCAAAGGTTTCAGACCGGCCATGATGATCGCCGCCACGGCCGTGGCCAGCGCCGCGGCCACGTACATCCCGCTGCCGGCGGCCAGTCCGATCGCCGCCACCGCCCACAACCCGGCAGCCGTGGTCAATCCGCGAATGACCTGCTCGCGCTGCAAAAACAAGATGGTGCCGGCGCCGAGAAAGCCGATGCCACTGATGACCTGCGCGGCAATGCGCGAGGGATCAAGCACCACGCCCGAATGCTGCAACACGTCGAAAAATCCATACGCCGACACGATCACGGCCAGGGCCGCACCGAGGCACACCAGCATGTGCGTACGCAGTCCGGCCGCCCAGTCGCGCCGCTCGCGCTCCAGGCCGATCACGGCACCCAGGGCCGCGGCCAGCAACAGGCGTTGAAGTATTTCCAGCGGTGAGATCATGCGACGCTCCGGTTACGTCATACTGCCAGTGTATGACGCAACGGGGATCGCCAATCAACTCCCGCTCCGCCCAAGCCAAAACCAACGAGTGCTGGGCCGTCACCAACGGCAAGGCCGGCAACGAGCGCCAGGCGCTGGCATTGGCAACTTGCCTGCCGTGGCCGGTGCGCAGCCTCGTGGTGACGCCGCGCGCGCCCTGGTCGTGGTGGGCACCACGCCATGCGCCCGGTGCGCACCTGGCCTGGCCGGCCGGCACACTCGCGCCGCCGTGGCCACGTCTGGTGATCGGTTGCGGGCGCGAGGCGGCCCTGTTCACGCGGCTGGTTCGTCAGCTGTCCGATCGCACCTGCCCCAGCGTGCAAATCCTGAACCCGCGCATCGATCCGCGCCATTGGGACCTGGTGATCGCGCCGCGGCACGACCAGCTGCAAGGCGCCAACGTGCTCAATCCGCTGGGCTCGCTGAATCCGGTCGATGACGCCTGGCTGGCCGACGGGCGCAGCGCATGGACGCATCTCGACGCATTGCCGGCGCCCCGTCTGGGCGTGCTGCTGGGAGGCCCGCGCCACGGCGTCACCACCGACCCGGCCTACCCCGCGACCCTCGCGGCGGCCATTCTCGCCCGCCATCAACACGACGGCGGCAGCGTCATGCTGCTCGCTTCCAGGCGCACGCCGGCAGCATGGATGAACGTGCTGTGCAGTGCGCTTGGCGAGATCCCGGGCATGCGCTGGCGCGACGACGACGACGGCGTCAATCCGTATCCGGGTGTGCTGGGCTGGGCCGACCGCTTGGTGGTCACCGGCGATTCGGTGAACATGCTATCGGAGGCCTGCGCGTGTGGTTGCCCGGTGCACACGCTGACGCCGACTGCCGCGACAGGCAAAATCGCGCACTTCCACACGGCATTGCGTGCACGCGGCTTGTTGCACGATATCGACGCCGACACTGCCGCACACCAGCCACCCCTGCGCGAAACCCGCGCCATGGCCGATGCGATGTGTGAGCGTTTGGGCCTCGACATGGAATCGCCCCGTCAGGCGGCCGTATCAAACACATAGCCCAGCTCCCGCGCCACGGCCAACACCCGCTGACTGTGACCGATCAACTCGGCATCGCGGGCAGCCACGCGCGGACGGTCATCGAGCGTGCACGACAGCGCCCGCGACAACATCAATGCGTGCGCCTGCACCAATACCTCGGCCTGATCCGGCTCGATCACGCCCGCCTCGCGGCAGCTGGCAAGCAGGGCGGACGTCGCCGTGCCATCAATCAGTGATGGATGCTGCTCGGCATGGGCCAGCACCTGCGCCTGCAGCAGAAACTCGATGTCAAGCAAGGCCCCCGGACCCTGCTTGAGATCCAGACGGGTCGCGTCGGAGCGATCGCGCTCGCCGCGCCAGCGGTGGCGCATGGCCGTCACCTTCTCGCGCACGCCCGCCGCATCACGGGTCTGGACCAACACCTCACGACGCACCTCGGCAAAACGCTTGCCCAGCGCGGCATCACCGGCCACCGGACGCGCGCGCAACAACGCCTGATGTTCCCAGTTCCAGGCCCGCCCGCGCTGATAGGTGGCAAACGCGTCCATGGATGTCACCAGCATGCTGCGCGAACCATCCGGACGCAGCCGCGTATCGACTTCGTACAAGCGTCCGGCCCGGGTCAGCACGCCCAGCCAATGCATCACCCGTTGCGCCAGACGCTGGTACCAGCGCACGCCGTCCAGCGGACGCGCGCCGTCACTGCTGGCGCCGGCGCGCTCGCCGTCGTAGACGAACACCAGGTCCAGATCGGAGGCAAAACCCAGTTCCTGGCCGCCGAGACTGCCATAACCGAGTACCGCAAAACCCAGACCCGCGCCCGGCAAGCGTCCGTGTCGCGCCACCAGTTCGCGCTCGGCCAGGGTCAGGACCGCTCCGACCACGGCCTCGGCCAGAGCCGCCAGACGCCGCGCCGTGGCGTCGGCATCGGCACGCCCGTCGCGAAACGCCAGACCGAGGCGGAAGGCCAGACTGGCCTTCAACTCGTTCAAGCGCTCCAGGTCGCCTTCGGCATCGTGCTCGTCCAGCGCCGCCCACGCCCGCGTGATTTCCGCGGCGATGTCAGCGCGTCGCAATGGCAGCTGGTCGATGCGCGGATCGAGCACATCGTCCAGCAACAGCGGCTGGGCGATCACGCGTTCGGCGAGAAACGCACTGTCGGCGAACAGGTCGGCCAGGCGTCGGCGTGCCGCCGGCTGTTCCTCCAGCAAGGCCAGGTACGCCGAGCGTCGCGCCACCGCCTGGACCAGACGGACCAGGCGCACCAGACAGCCGCCCGGCGCATCGGTCCCCTTGGCCGCCGCCAGCAACTGCGGCATCAGACGGCGCAGGCGTGCGCGACCGCGCGCGGACATCGCACGCACCTGGCCCGATTCGGACAGCTTGCGCAGACTTTCCACCAGGGACGCGGCGTCCTCGAAGCCTGCTTCGTGCATGGCGGCTTCGTCCAGATCGCCCGTCTCTGCCGAGTGCCACAGCGCCGCATCGAAGGCCGGGGCATCGGCGTGGCGCCCCCCCTCGGGCACCAGCACCGCGGCAAATTCTTCGCTGACGGCCTGACGATGGATCGACAAATCTTCCTGCAACGCCGACCAGTCCGCGTAACCGAGGCCGAGCGCCACGCGGTCGCGGGCAAGTGGATCTTCCGGCTCGTCGTGGGTCTGCATGTCACGCAACATCTGCACGCGGTTTTCCAGTCGGCGCAGAAACAGATAGGCCTCGCGCAAACGCTCGGCGCGCGCCTCGGGCATGAAACCACGCGCGCGACAGGCGGCCAGTGCCGGCAGCAGCCCGTGCACGCGCAGGCTGGGCTCGCGTCCGCCGCGAATGAGTTGTTCCAGCTGCACCACGAACTCGATCTCGCGGATGCCGCCGGGGCCGAGCTTGAGGTTGGCCTTCAAGTCCTTGCGCGCCACCTGCGCATCGATCAATGCCTTCATGTCGCGCAAGCCGGCAAATGCGGTGTAGTCGAGGTAGCGGCGATACACGAACGGACGCAACATGTCGAACAACTGGCGACCGGCGACAAGATCGCCGGCAACCGGGCGCGCCTTGATCCAGGCGTAGCGCTCCCAGTCGCGTCCCTCGCGCTGGTAATACTGTTCCATGGCGGCAAACGGCAGTGCCAGACGTCCGGCGTTGCCGAACGGGCGCAGACGCAAATCCACGCGTGCGGCCACGCCATTGGCCTGCGGCTCGGACAACAAATGCACCAACTGCCGGCCCACGCGTGCGAAGTAGTCGCCGGCATCAAGCTCGCGTCGACCGTCACTGCTGCCGGGCTCCGGATAGGCCAGCACCAGATCGACATCCGAGGAAAAATTGAGCTCGCCGCCACCGAGTTTGCCGAAACCGAGCACCACCAGACGCTGCACCCGACCCTCGCCGTCGCGGACCACGCCATGACGCGCGGCCAGCGATTGCTCGGCCCATTGAAGCGCCTTGTCGAGCAGGGTTTCGTACAACACGCTGGTGTCGGCCAGCGTATCGGCGAGCGTGTTCATGCCGTTGACCGAGCGAAACACCAGCCGCAACGACTCGGCATGCCGGAAGCGGCGCAAGGCATCCATGGCGCCGGCCTCGTCGTCGGGCAAGACCAGCCGGGCGGCACGCGTGGCGGCATCGACATTGGTCCCCAGACGCTCCAGGCCGTCGGCATCGAGCAGCTCCGGCTGACGCTGCCAGACCTCGAAGGCATAATCGCTGGTCAACAAGGTGTGGCGGATGCACGCCCCCACACCGGCATCGTCGCGCAAAGCCACGCCGGCATCGCGACAGCGCGCGACCAGCTCGTCGTAACGGGTCGCGACCAGCGACTCCAGGGATTTGGGCAAGGCAGGCATGCCCGCATTATGCCGTGACTGTCGATCCCTGCCGCAAGGAGTCTGGGCGGCAGGAATCGGCCGGGCTGCAAAAGCGCCTGCGCGGTCCATATTTCCGCCGCTTTTTGACCCATGGAACCACCATGGGCCGGCAAATCGTCAAAAATCTGTCCTCGCGCAGCCACTTTTTCGCCTCGACAGTTCCAACCGCCCAGACTCCAGGCGTCCACTTGTGTCATGTTCATGAAGACACCCTTACCTTCCACTATTTGGCTTGTCACGCATCCATGTCATTGACCTTGTTCCGGAACAAACCACGCCACCCATGGCGCAAGACCCTTGCGTTCGTCCTTGTCGGCATCGCCTTCGTGCTGGTCACCGGCCTGCTCGACGGCGGCAAGGGGGTGCTGCCGTCCGCACTGTGGCTCGCTCCCGACTGGGCGCATTGGTGGAGTGCGCCGCTGCGCATGGTGTGCAATGCCCTGCCCGGACTGATGCTGGCCGGAGTGGTGCTGGCACTGACGCGGCGCATCGGACTCTCGGTGCTGATCGGTTTGGCGGTCGAAGCGCTGTTCTTCGTGGTCAGCGCACTCAAGTTCAAGAACCTGGGTGCGCCGCTGATGCCGGCCGACTTCCTGATGCTGGGCCAGATGGCCAGCGGTGGCGGCGAACTGCTGGCCGGCTACCTGCCGCACACGGTATGGCCATGGCTGGCGATCGCCGGGTTCGTCATCCTCGTGGTGCTGCTGGCGCGTTACGAGCGGCCCGCCGTCGGTTCGCGCTGGTCGATCCGTGCGCCGGTCGCGATCGTGCTGGTGGCCGCGCTGGTGTCGCTGGTGGGCGGCTGGAGCTCCTGGAAAAGCGTGTACAACGGCAAGCGTCTGGGCATCCAGCCGTGGTCGCCCACCGCTACGGCACAGCATACGGGCTTGATCAGCGAACTGGCCCTGTTCCACCTCCGCTACGGTCGTGAACGCGACAAGCCGGATGTTCCCGCGGCCATGGCGCTGATGCGTTCGCTTGACGACGAAATCCGGCAGCGCAACCAGGCCATTGCCGCCAAGGACGGGCAAAAGCCCGACATCATCGTCATCCTCAGCGAATCGCTGTTCGACCCGACCATCCTCAACGGTTACGGCAAGAACGTCGACTTTCTGCCGCATCTGCATCGGCTGGCCAAACACGGTATTTCCGGCTGGATGCATCCGCCGACCTTTGGTGGTGGCACCATCCGCACCGGCTTCGAGGTCATGACCGGACTGTCACTGCGCTATTTCCCGGACATCCAGTTTCCGTGGTTGCAGATTCACGAGGACGCCATTCCGGGCATCGTGCGCTTGCTCAAATCACGCGGCTACAGCGCAATTGCCGTGCACGGCAACACGCCGGCGTTCTGGAATCGCACCAGCGCGTTCAAGGCGCTGGGCTTCGACCGCTTCGTGGCCATCAACGACTTCCCGCCCGGTGACAGCGTCAACGATGGCAAATACATGTCCGACAAGTCGTTTACCGACGAGCTCCTGCGCCAGCTCAAACCGAACGGCCCGCCGCAATTCATCTACGGCCTGAGCATCGAGGCTCACGGCCCGTACAACCATTCCTACGGCATCGACCTGAAGGAGCGCAATGCCATTCCGGTGCCGGACGCCATCCAGGGCGATCACCGCAAGCACCTGCAAAATTACATCTACCACATCCGTCACGCCGACAAGCAGTTGGGACGACTGGTCAAGGAGCTCAAACAGCGCAAGCGGCGCACCATCGTGCTGTTTTTCGGCGACCACCTGCCGGCGCTGGTACCGGCCTTTCAGGATGCCGGCTTCAAGAACGGCAAAAACTTTTTTTTCCAGCAGGTGCCATACCTGATCTACGACACCGCCCACCCGCACGCCAAGCCGGTCAAGCGCGATGTCGCGGCCTGGATGCTGCCTGGCATGGTGCTGGCCCAGGCCGGCATCGGCCACACGCCGTACTACGCCTTGACCGACATCGTCGGCCCGAAACTGGCCGACCTCACGCGCGCACCGGACGCGCCGCGACCGCAACCGACCGCCGAGCAAAAACAAATCGAGAATGGCCTGCGTGGCGTGGCACGCTTGCGGCTCAAGGGCAAGCTGGACCCGCTGTGGCAGAAAGCCACCCAGCCTGCGAGCAGTGCAACCACGGGCACTCCAGCCGATCCGTGAGCGGACCGGTTGGCGCCGGCCGGGTCGGCTTCGTCAACCAGGCGCCCGACCCGGCTTACCGGTTTTCCAGGTTTTCTTCCGCGGTGTCCGCCTGCCCGCATACACGGTTGCGGCCCTCGCGCTTGGCCATGTAGAGCGACCGGTCAACACGCGCGATCAAGGTTTCCAGGTGCGGATCCGTGTCGGGGTCCAGGGCCCCCACGCCGATGCTCACGGTGACCCCGATCGGCCCGGACGGCGTGGCCATGTCCGCCTCGCCGATGTGCCGGCGCATCCGTTCGGCGATGATCAGCGCCTCGGCCAATTCCGTTTCCGGCAGACACACGGCAAACTCCTCGCCACCATAGCGTCCGAGCACATCGGTCGTGCGCAACTGATCGCGACAACGCGCCACCAGAGCGGCCAGTACCGCGTCGCCGGCAATATGCCCGCGTTGATCGTTGACGCGTTTGAAGTGGTCGACGTCGATCAGCAACACCGACAACGGCCGTCGGTAACGCACGCAACGCTGGAATTCGGAGCCGGCCTGCTGCATGAACCAGCCTCGGTTGCTGGCACCGGTCAGGCTGTCGGTGCGCGCCATGGCTTGCAGCTTGCCGATCAGGTCGGCCTTGTCGAGCACGCCCTTGACTTGGCGCACCAGCACGGCCACGTCTTCCGGATCGACCTGACGCAACGGTTCGTTGGCGATGTGCCCGATCAACACGAAGTAATGGCGGTCGTCGATCGCGCCCAGTGACACCGCCATGAAAGGACAGTCGATCGACAGCCAGAGGGCGGGCAGGTTCGTATGATTCAAGCCCATGACGCTGCCGTGCCGGCACCACTCGGTGATGGCTCGGGCATGCGTCTGGCCCCACTGCCACAGTGGGTCGAGTGCGTCCTCGTCCATGCCGTACGTCGTGACCAACTCCATGCCGTCCTCGTTGCCGGCATAGAATGCCGAGCACTCATGCGCAATGAGGTCCGGCAGATTGCGCAACAGCTGCGACGCCACGGCGCGCTCGTCACCAAACGGCGAAATCGCCTGCATGAGCTTTTGTACCGCCTCGGCCCAGTGCCGCCGACGTTGTTCGCTGGCCAGGTCGCGACGACGCCCGATCATGCTGGCAAAAAGGTACAGGCCAAGCGTCAGCAGCAGCGCTGTCAGTACGGCGTAGATCAACCAGGCCCACGCGGTCAGCCACGGCGGCGCCGCCACGTCGAGCGCCAACGTGGCCACGTTGGATGTCGGCCGGCCGTTGCTGTCGATGCCCTGGACGCGCAAAACGTAATGGCCCGGACCGAGGTTGGTATAGGTAATCGAATGGCGCTGATCGAGCGTATGCCAGGCCGTATCGAACCCGTCCAGGCGGTAGCGAAAGCGATTGTCGTGCGGCTGCACGTAATCGAACACGGCCAGGTCGAAACTGATGATGTTTTGCCAGTATTGAACCGTCAATGACGGCGATGGCGCCGCTTGCGTCGCGCGCCGAGTCCCTCGACCGGCCAGCGTGTAGCCGGTGATGGCCACTCGCGCACGCGCCTTGTCACCGACAAGATGCGCCGGATCAACCGTGGTCACGCCGTGAATGCCGCCGAAATACAGTGTGCCGTCGGATGACGCCCATGCCGCCTGCTGATTGAACTCCTCGTTGGACAGACCATCGGCGCTGCCGTAATCGCGGATGCGTCCACTGCCGGGGTCCAGCTGTGCCAGGCCGCGGTCCGTGCTGATCCACAGCTCACCGTTCGCGTCACGCAACATGGCGTAGACGGTCATGCCGGGCAGGCCTTGCGCCTCGTCGTATTTGTGCGCCTTGCCGGTGCGTGGCCAGTAGTGGATCAAGCCGTCACTGGTACCCACCCACAGGCTGTCATCGCGACCCGGCAGGCACGACAGCACATCGCTGTGTACCAGCACGCCGCGCTTCGCGCGGGCGACACGCGGCACGGTGAAGCGCGCATGCACGCCGTCAAAACGACGCAGGCCGCGCGCGCTGCCAACCCACAGCGCACCATCGCCGGTCTGGCAGATCGTCGTCACTTCCGGCGCCGGCAGCGCATCGGCGCCCCGCGTGGGCAAGTAGCGTTGCAATACGTCGCCGGTCGCGGGATCGACGCGCCACAAACCCCAGGACGTGGCAATCCACAAGCGCTCTTGCCGATCGCGGAAAATCCGCCGGATGTGCCGCTGGCCGTGCTCGTTGCCATCCACCGTGTGCAGGCGGACACGCTCGAACGCGTCGCGGCCGGCCGGCTTGCGCCACAAGCCATTGCGCCGGGTACCGGCCCACACCGTGCCATCGGGGCCGATGTGCAAGGCGCGGATCTGCTGACCGGATACCGTGTCGTCGGCCGGTGTATCAAGCGCGTAATGAGCGACCTCGTCCGAATGCTTGTCGAACCGCGTCAAGCCCGCATCCGTGCCGACCCACAGCCAGTCACCGTCGCCGGCAATGGCACGGACCAGCCGCCCTGCCAGACCACGCTCCCCGTCCACATGGCCACGAATGGCACCGAAGGCGCTCGATCGCGGATTGTAGATATCGAAGCCGCCGCCATAGGTACCAATCCAGACCAGCCCGGTGGCATCCTCGAACAGGTTCATGACTTTGTCATTGGCCAGGCCGTCGGGGCGGGTGCGATCGTGCTCGACATGCTCAGCCTTCCAACCACGCAACGCCGGGTCCAGCCGATTCAGGCCACGTCCGAAAGTGCCGGCCCAGATCGTGCCGTTGGCATCCTCCAGCACCGAGGTCACCGTGTTGCTCGACAAGCTGTGCGGGTCGTTTTCCCGATGTCGCAACCAGGCAACGATGCGCCCGCCCGTCGACAACACGAACAGACCCTCATCGGTTGCCACCCACAGGCGCCCGTCGCGACTTCGGATCAAGTCATAGACCGCCGCATGCGACAACATGCGCACCGCCGCCGCATCGCTGCCACCGGCCGGGTGGAACGGCTGCAGGCTCTGGCTGGCGGCGTCGACGCGAAACAGCCCGGCGTTCGTACCTACCCACACACGCCCGTCGCGGTCCTGAAACAGCGTATTGCCGGCCACCGGGTTCGGGTGCTTGCCGCTGACTCGATAGTGACGAAAGCTGCCGTCTGCGAGCAGGCGATCGACGCCGTTGTTGCCCCCCACCCACAGACTCCCGTCGCGGTCGACCAGAAGGGCGAAAAGCCGATTGCTGGACAACCCGTGCGGATCATCGGCGTGGTAAATGTCATGCGTGAATCCCGTGTGCCCGGGTGCCAGACGATCGAGCCCGCCGCCGGTCGCCACCCACACCGTGCCATCGGCGGCCACGGCGATGGCGTGCACGTCATCGCGCGACAACGAGGTCGGGTCGCCGGGTGAATGGTGATAATAGACAAACCCGTAACCGTCATACCGCTGCAGGCCCGACTCCGTACCCAACCACACATAGCCCCTGGGGCCCTGTGCAATGGCCAGCCCCGAACTTTGCGCCAACCCCTGCTCGATACCCAGATGCCTGACGTGCACATGCACGCCGCCGTCTTGTGGTGGCGCTTGAGCGGCCCATGCCGCCAACGGAAATCCCAGGCACAGGCAAAACAAACCGGTCAGTTGCCTGACCCGTCGTGTCTTTGCGCAAATGCCCCGTCGATGCACGGCCCCTCCGACCGAATGCAATCCCGTCACCCGGCAAAGGCCCAATCCCGTGCCGGCAGTTGACGAAGTATATCGGCTCGCATGGGGCTGCGTTGTTCGGGAACAAGGCCATTGAAGGAGCATGACGCGCCTTGTGTCCGGTCGAGTGCACTCAACTCACGGCGTAATTGCCCATGCGTGCATGCGGACGAATGGCCAGCGTGGTGTCGCCGTCGATGATTTGCAGCTCGCCATCCTGGATCAGGCATTGCAGGCGCATGCCGCGGTCGCACAAGCCGGTGAGGTGTTGCATGCCGGCCGCGTCGATGGCCAGTACCGTCAGGTTGCGGTTGCGCGCAAGCGACGTGCCGACCTTGTCCCACCAGATTTCGGCGCTGTGCCCACCATAGTTGATCACCACCACCTCGCGCGCACGACCACACGCCTTGCGGATGCGCGCCGCGTCCGGCTGACCGACATCGATCCACAGTTCAATCTCGTCGGTATAGGTCTTGCGCCACAACGCCGGCTCATCGTCGTCACTGAGTCCGCGACCGAATTCCAGGTGTTCGTCGGCATACAGGATGAAAGCCAATACGCGCGCCATCATGCGCTGCTCGGTTTCCGACGGATGCCGCGCCAGCGTCAGCGCATGGGTAGCGTAGTAATGCCGATCCATGTCGCTGATCGACAGTTCGGCCTTGTGGATGGTGGAGCTCAGTGCCATGGGAGTGCCCGCGGAATCGACCGGCCATTGTACGGCGCAAGCATCGTTTCGCGTTCATCAGCCTGACGCACCATGCAACGCCGCGCATGCAAACCGCTACTGCCGGTCCGTCACGTGCTGCGGCACCTTCGACAAATCCAGCATGACCATCAACCGCGCCGCTGGCGAAGGACGAAAACCATGATGCTGATAAAACGCCAAGGCCTGATCATCAATGGCGTGGCACAACATGACGCGCGCGCCGATGGCTTGCGCGGCATTGATACTGCGCAACACCGCGTCTTGCAACAAACCCGCGCCAAGGCCCAGACCTTGATACTGTGTGTCCACCGCCAACCGGGCCAGAACGACGGCGGGGATCGGCGCGGGCATGTTGCGGCGGACCGAACCGGGGGCCAGACGCAACTCCAGCGAGCCGGCAGCAAGCGCGTAATAGCCCACCACCCGCTCCGCATCACACGCGACATAGGTTCGTGATGCCTGCGTGCGCTCGTTCGACATCGCCCGACGTTTCAACCAGTCCACCAGATCGGCGTGACTGCAATCGAATGCGGACACGTCATGATGCTTGCCGATCGGCACCGGTGCCGCAATCGCCACGGCTCAACGTGCCCACGGAGCCGTGCGAGCCATCAGACGACGCAAGGCGTCCGGGTCGGGCAAGGGGGCGTCGAGCGCCGCATTGAACCGTCGCATGCCCTCGGCGTCCAGCGTGAAGCGTGTGCGGTCACTCAACACGGTTTCGGCACGCTGGATCGACGCTTCCAGCATGAAGCTGGAACGGGACTGGTCCAGCGCCTTGGCTGCTTGGTCGATCAGCGCTTTGCCGCTCGTTGGTGCGCGCAGGTTGATGGTGCTCTCGTGGGGCTCGGCGGTGATCGGCATGGGTATCTACCTGGTCGGTGTATACACATTGTATACGCATCGAAAATACGCGGCAACTCACTTCCAAACGTGGCGCTCAAGGCGACAATGACGGCTTCAGATCGACAAGGTGAATAGAGCGCAAAGCACGCGGATGCGAGGTCTTGCCACGGCGAAAGCATCGCTCGTCTGCGCTCCACGCAGCCAGAAACGTCAAGAAATTGGTCATTTTTGTACCTGTTTTGCGTTCATGTACAAACAA